>CAZJEZ010000034.1:0-8745 GCA_964545235.1 uncultured Gammaproteobacteria bacterium | reverse complement strand
AGGTCCGGTTGATGTCGGTGAATAACCGGCCCACACCTCAACCATATCAGAATATCCATCAGCATCCGTATCCGCCTTTTGTGGATCTGTCCCGAATTTCTCTTCGAGGGCGTCTGACAACCCATCCGTATCCGTATCGAGCGGCGCTTCTGCAGAAGCAACAAAAACGTTCAGTGTAAAACAACTAACGAACAAGCAACAAAACAAGAAGGGCCAGCGCCAAGCGGTAATAGATAAAGACACTGAGTCCGTGTTTCGAAACATAGGACAGGAGAAGCTTGATCGCGAAGACGCCGCTTAAAAAGGACGCGAAGAACCCGATCACAAGAGCCAGTATATCATGTGATGGGAGTCCCTGACGAACAAGCTGAAGAAGTCCATACGCCCCGGCCGCCGCCGTAAGCGGTATGCTCATGAAAAAAGAGAATTTAACCGCAGCTTCACGGGACAATCCAGAGAACAACCCGGCCATCATCGTCATGCCGGAACGGGAGCTGCCCGGAAGAAGAGCGATCGGTTGGGCAATACCCATCCAAAGCGCCTGTCGCCAAGAAATTTGCTTCCAATCGATCGTTTGTCGGGACACATGGGAAGAGGCGTATCGATCCGCCCACCAAAGCACTAGGCTCCACACGGCAAGATCAATCGCCACAACCATCGGACCTCGAATAAACTGCTCAATCCAGGTATGGAAGAAAAACCCAACAACAAGCGCGGGAAGAGCGGAAACAATCCACTTGGGAAGAATCCCGCGCGTAGCAGGTTGAACTATTTCTCGAAGGTCCTTGGAAAACAACCAAAGAACGGCACACAACGTCCCCAGATGAAGCACCGTATCAAATGCCAAGCCCTGCTCCGGCCACCCAAGGACTGTTGGCACGAGAATTAAATGACCACTCGAAGAAATAGGAAGAAATTCCGTAAGACCCTGAACAACGCCCAAAATAGCCGCATGAAGAAATGGCATAGAAAAACAGACTAGAGATCCAAATCAAACGTGACGCGTTGCCCGGGCTGAACAGGCGTAGGCGTAGAAATTGACGTGGACACGGGGCTTGCCGGAGCAGGAACCTGCGGCGCATCGGCGCGCCTCTCAAGTTCTTTCTTGCTTGTTTCTAGAGGAGCTCCCCCTTTTGCTTTGATAATCTCTTCAAGAAGGGAGGCTTTTGCCGGAGGCGCGTCGCCACGCACAACACGCACCTGCCCCTTCGGAAGATCCGCCGAGGAACCAACAAGGCGCGGCTTGTTTACTGCTGGCGAAGGCGTACGCGTATCACGAGACTCTCTTGGTTCACGGCGCAACGCGGGAGCCCCTCCTCCGGATTCAGGCGGGGGCATCTGTCGCTTCGCTTTCTTGATAGTAGAACTAGTACCAGGAGCTCCAACACCCGAAGCACAAGCGCCACCACCCTTTTTACGCTCTTCCAGAATCAAGGGGCGACACTCCGCACAGTACATGGGCCGTGTCGTATCTAGCTGAATCGGCAAATTCCATTTTTTTCCACACCGCGTACACGTATGTTCAAACTTTGGTTTTTCCTTCTTCCCAAACCCAGCCGAAGCCGCGCTCACGGTTGCCTGAATTGCCGCCATGCGCTCCGGACGAATCTTGAGATAATCCCCCGCCTCTTCACTCGCACGCTCGTCCTCGGTCTTGAGTGTCGGATAGTGTAACTGGTTTAAAACAGGACCCGTATTCACAAGCTCTTCTGCATTAGGAAGCATCGTTGTGTTCTCACCCTGCTGAGGCACATGTGGCGCGAGAGCGGTAGCGAGCTCCATACCACTCCATTGCAAGACTTTTTCTTCGATAACAGGTCGTGGCTCGGCGTAGCGTTCACGACTAACCTTAATCACCTTCTCTTCATTACCCGTCTTTTTGGCAATCGGCGGCAATGAAGCAGCGGAAAACGGAGGAGTCGCCACCCCATCCACCATAAGCTTCAAATAAAACTGAAACTTGGCAAGATTCACAAGATCTTCGGGAGTAAACGTTGGCGTGAACTCTGTCTCAAGGAATTCTGCGTCTTTGGCACCCACGCGCATAATAATCATGGTTCCAACATTTCCAAATACGGCAGGTGCTACTTTTTCATCCAACTGCTCAATGTATTGGTGCGCGACAATCAAGTTTAAACGATATTTACGTGCTTCAGACAAAATAGAAGCGAACGATTCATTCGCAAAGTTCTGAAACTCATCAACATAGACGTAGAAATCCCGACGTTCTTTTTCTGGAATATTTTGACGTTCTTGAGCGCCAAGCTGAATCTTGGTGATCAACATACCACCAAGCAAACGCATATTGTCTTCACCAATACGGCCTTTAGACAAGTTCGCGACAAGAATCTTGCCGTCGTCCATGATGCGTCGAGGATCAATACTGGATTTGACTTGGGCAACGATATTACGAATGACCGATGAGGACAAAAATTGACCCACCTTGTTTTGAACAGGAGCAATGGCTTCCGTAGCGTATTTTTCAGACCACGAAGCAAACTCCGCAACCCAAAACGTTTTGACGATCGGATCACGGATTTTACTGACCACACGCGCGCGATAGTCTTTATCGACAAGCAAACGGTTTATACCCAACAAGGTTGCACCAGGATAATCCAAAAGTGCCAAGACGCAGTTAAGCAAAATATACTCCATGCGCGCGCTCCATACGTCCGGCCAAATCTTCTTGAAAACACCCATGAGACCAGATGCTACCAACGGCTTTTGCGCATCATTGTCTGTTTCCAAAATATTAAATCCCATCGGATAATCCGTATCCGCCGGATTAAAGTACACGACGTCGTTGATACGATTCGTTGGAATCCACTCAATAATCTTCTCCGCCGTATCGCCGTGCGGGTCGATATAGGCACATCCATGACCAGCGTTAATATCCGACACGATCATGTTTTCCATGAGTGTCGTCTTTCCCATACCCGTTTTCCCCAACACATACATGTGACGACGACGGTCATCCGTCTTAATACCGAACCGACGTCGCGCACTTCGAAAATTCGTCTCCGCAAAGACGGTTACTTCTTGCTCGTGTTCGTGGTTATACTCAACAGGCATAGAATGAACGGATTGAAACGTTAGACATCATCCTCATCAGAGAACGGAATATTGAACGGAGCATCCGTCTTTTTCGCCGCCGTGCGATCAAGAGAAGGCGCTTTCACCTGTGTCAAAATCGGGAAGTGCCACAACGTAGCTAACTCTTCAGCTGAAAGCATGTATGGCGTGATACCCGCCCAGTTCGATCGATCAATATACGCGTGAGAAAAATGATTTCGACGAACCGTGTTGCGCGCCTCCTTGAACCACCAAAGCGTGGAGTTCATCCCAACGTGTTTTGATTCTGGTTTGAGCGCCTGCATGTGAAACGTATTCATCTGCTTAATGGCACCAATAAATGGCTGAAGAGCTCGAGCTTTTGAAAAAACCGTCTTTTTACCAACATAGGCAAATCGAATCTTGGTCAAGAAACCAATCTTGGCGGCTTTACGCTCGATGGACTCAATAATATACTGCTCCCCTTTTGTCATCGACATGAGCTTTGGGAAAGCGCTCTTTTCATCTTTTTTCTTTGGTGGTTCGCGTTGGATGCCAAGCACTGTATCAAACACCGTTTCCGTTGCTTTAATTGGCAAATCAATCACATGATCAAGTGCCGTTTTCTTGGCTTCAACTTTAATTCCTTTCAACTTATTAAGAAGCTTTTCTGCACGGCCACGAGCTTCTTTTTGATCCGTCGGCGTAATAACAATCTGGTACCACAAGTGTTCTCCACGGCCAATATGCGCAAAGTTTTCCAACATGGCCGCCATCGGATCCTTAAACTCTCCAGAAACAGCATCCTCAAATTCTGGATACGTTTTGAGCGGATACGGATCTTCTTTGACAGGAATCATTTCTGTGCCATAAAAATCCCAATCCTCTGCCGGCCAATGCTGCGGAACGAGCTGGGTATAATCCTGTGCTTCAGAAATTTCAGCATCTGGATACTGCGCATAAATCGCTGACTCGAAAAAATTCCGAAGACGCTTTTCAAAGCGGATAAAAAACTGAACGCGTCCTTCGATAGAAGCGATCTCGAGAGAAATGGGGCTCTGGACATTTCCCAGAATCCACTGCTCCGTCCATGTGGCTGGAGAGTGAGCCCCGGCAAAGTGGGCAAACATATTCTCCATGGCCCGAGGCGTCTGTTCGGTTGCTTTCGGTACCTGGATACGAAGGATCATCCATTGCTTTTTACTCACATTCAATCCCTGCCGCCATTCCAACCACATCATCTTGAAAATCACCCAAGCAACATACAGAAAAATAATCCAACCACCGTGAACAACGATGTAATAAAAACCTGTTACCGGATCGTCACCGGCCACGTTCAAAAATGCATTCAGATCAAACCCTCCTGTATTCAAGAGATCTTCACCCATGGTCTACAGGATACCACGCACCCATAATTTGTTCCATAACAAAAACACACCCACGTGACCCCCCGTGCGAAAGGACGGAACTTTGGCCGTTCTTTCGCACGAAGTAGGTTAACGCGGGCGTGAATGTTACGACCGTCTTTTCGTCCAATTATTCCACGTAACAAGAAGTGGCGATGCGATGAAGATCGATGAGTACGTTCCCACCGAAATACCGATGATCAGCGTCAACGTAAAGTCATGCAGACTCGCCCCTCCAAAGAAGAAGATCGCAAACAAGGTGAGCAACGTTGTGACCGACGTGTTGAACGAACGAAGAAATGTCTGATGCACCGAGATTTCGACCAAATCCTCAAAGGACCCTGATCGCTTCTGAAGATTCTCACGCACACGATCCAATACAACAATCGTATCCGTAATCGAGTATCCCAAAATAGTTAAGATAGCAGCGATAAATGATGTGCCCACTTCGATGCCGTGAAATTTGCCAAGATAGGCGAAGACACCAACCGGCACAATCACGTCGTGAAAAGCGGTCAAAATAGTAATGAGACCGTATTTCCAAGACTGAACAGGTGCCGATACTTTGCGAAACGCATATGCCACATAGATCATGATCGCAAGCAGAGCAACCACCAACCCCTTGATTGATTTATCACGAAGCTCCTGACCAATAACCGGGCCGATCGCATCAAAGCGAAGCTCTGCTGCGGTTGGATACGTTTTTTTTACGGCTACAAAGATTTGCTGATGCTGGTCTTCCGTGATCGGCTTCATGCGAATCTGAATACCCTTGTCACCAACAGGCTGAATCACGAGCGATCCCAAATCAATCTTCGTATCATTGAGCACGCGCTCAATTTCTGCCGTTTCTGGACGCGTCTCAAACTGAAGCGCCATGAGGGCTCCTCCGGTAAATTCAAGGCCCTGTTTCAATCCCCACATCGCAAGGAACGCGATTGAGAGAAGAATGGATAGGCCGGAAACGAAGTACCAAACCGGACGCCACTTGATAATGTGAACCTTCATAAAGTTAGTTACGAGATGAGGAACGAAGGAATAGCCAGTCGACCTTCGCAAGCGCCGTCTGAGCCAACAAGCGAAGAATCGTACGTGCAGACACAACTGCAGTGAACAAAGAGATGAGGACACCGATAGCAAGCGTCAGAGCGAACCCGCGAATAATCGATGATGAGAACGAGAACAGCACGGCACAAGAGATCAAGACTGTCACGTGTCCGTCTCGAATAGAAGGCCATGCGCGCTTAAACGCATCTTCGAGCGCCTGCATAAGTGTCTTCCCCTCCTTTAATTCTTCCTTCAAACGTTCGAAGACCAGCACGTTCGCATCCACCGCAATACCAAGAGATAAGATGAATCCAGCAATACCAGCCAAGGTCATCGTCACCGGGACAAGCTTGAAGACCGCCGCAGAAAGCGCCGCGTAGATCGCAAGAGCCACAATGGAGACAACGCCAGGTAAGCGGTAAAGCGCAATCATGAAGAGAGCGACTAGTGCGAATCCGGCGAGACCCGCCTGAAGAGAGCGTGTAAGCGAGTCAGCTCCCAAGCTTGGTCCAACCGTTTGTTGGGCGATAAGCGAGATCGGAACAGGCAAGGCACCGGCCTGCAAACGGCGAGCGAGCGTTTTGGCCTCGTCTAAGCTTCCCGCACCGGTAATAACTGCCTGTCCTCCAAGAATTTCAGAGCGAACGGTTGGCTGGGAAATAACCTTTCCGTCCAGGAAGATGGCGACCGGCTTATTCACATTCCGTTTTGTGATTTCTGCGAACTGTTTCGCACCTTCGTCGTTGAATTGAAGCGCGACCTGAACATCACCCGTACGCTGATCAAACTCAACGCGTGCGGAAGACAGCTCCCGACCCGTCAACTTGGTGGATTTCCAAGGATCAGCCGGTGGCGCGACATCTGCCGGAGTAAGATGCTTGAATTCGATCAGACGAACGCGCATATCTTTTACAGGACGAACCGCGCGCTTCCAAATCAAGTGATAACCGAATTGCGTTTCAACTACGTCGGAAATGGTTCCAACCGGCTGAGCAAACACCGCCTTTTCAAACGGCTCAACCATCGACCCTTTTCCAAACCATCCTAACGCACCCTTCGAATCAGCTGCTCCTGGTTCATGCGATTCCTTCGCAGCCATGGATTCGAAGGTAGCTGGGGTCAATTGCTTTTTAAGATCCTGCGCTTTCTTGAGCGCCTCCTCTTTTGTCAGCATAGACAACCCACCCTCCGCATCCTTATGCGCAATCAAGATATGGTTCGCCTCGATTTCTTCAGCCGTATTCTTGATTTCCTCCACCTTGGCCACCGTGTAATACGCTGGACGTTCAATCACCTTTGAGTAGAGTCCGACCGGCGCATCCTTGAGCTGGGCATATAGATCCGCATAATTTGGATTGCTCTGAATGAACCCCGCATCCCCACCCGTTGTTTTGCGAGACGCATTCTCCGTTTTATCTGTAGCAAGTTTGGCAAAGTCGGCGGCCGTTTTCGCTTCAACAAGCGCGGCTTCAGCACGCTGTTTTGCGGCGGCATTATCCGCATCCATCTTAGTCTTCTGTTCTTGCGTAAGCGGAGCCGTCTGTTGATCGTTCTGCTCCTTGAACTCCAAGATCGGCGTTTCACCGATTAATTTGATAGCTTGATTGATATCCTGAATACCTGCCAACTCAACCGTTACACGCCACGAATCACCGGCGCGTGTCGTTTGAATCAAGGGTTCAGAAACGCCAATCGAATTCACGCGACGATTAATAACGTCTCGCACGCCATCAAGAGCGCTTGCACGATCAGCATTTGGCACCTTGGACACATCGGCCTCATATTCAAGATGTGTCCCTCCCTGAAGATCAAGTCCTAACGTAAATGGGATACGAATCTGACCAAGATTAAATTTGGCGTACGTGTGCACTTTATCCAGAACCCAATTCGTAGGCGCTGGGTAAGCAATGGATCCGGCAACAAGGAACAGGAGAAGTAACCAGCCTGCGCGATGGCGCACGACTTTCGATCCTGGAAGAGAGGGGGCGTGTTTCATAGGTCGGCCGAAACGTTATCAGATAGGAAGAGAGGAATCAATTTACACCTGAGCTGGTTTTTTCAAGGTATACATCTGTTGGAGGACGGTGAGCACACCCATCAAGAGCCAGTAGAGCGTGAGCCCCGCTGGCAACGAGACACCGATCACAACGGTCATGATAGGCATCATGTACATCATTTGTTTGTTCATCATGGAAGCCATGCTTTCATCTTTCGCGCCTTCCGTAGCCTTCACATCATCCGGAGGGGACGTAATCGTTGCCGCGGGTGGTTTCATGATCTGCTTTGTTTGAACAAATTGCACGAGGGCGGCCAAGACAGCTAATACATAACTTGGCTTCGCAAGATCAACCATTCCAAATAAGTACGTTGAAACCGTGACAGCTGGGACAAAGCTATACAGTCTATTAGCCACATTTTCATGCAATCCAAGAGACAATGCCTGGTACAAGCCAATCAACACCGGCAATTGAATAAGCAGCGGCAAACATGATGCGGCAGGATTGACTTTTTCCTTGGCATATAACTCCATGAGCTCTTTCGCCTGCGCTTCTTTATTGTCTTTCAAACGGGAGCGAATTTCTTCGATCTTCGGCTGGATCGCCTGCATCGCGCGCTGTTGTTTGATCTGCTGCTTCGTGAGCGGGTACAGAATCAGTTTTACAAGGATGGTGAGTCCAATAATCGCCAAACCAAGATCGTGCCCAGGAATCAGAAACGCCAACCCCATGAGGAGATTAAGCGTTGGCTGAACGAATACCGCCGAGAAAAATGTACCAAACATAGACTAGGAAGAAGCCTCTTCTGAAGCGGCCGGGGCTTCTGATTCTGTCACCGGCATCTCAACCACATCGGCTGCATCAGGCGCAACAATAGGTTCCAACTCCCCTGCATCAGAGTCAGCAACGACTTTTCCACCTTGTTCTTGCACCGTGATCTTCCAACCCGTGAGCTTCGCCGCAAGGCGCACGTTCTGCCCGCCCTTTCCAATCGCAAGAGAAAGCTGGTCTGCCTGAACACTCGCAATCGCAAGATGTTCTTCATCACGAAGCTCAACTTGCTGGACTTTTGCAGGAGACAAGGCTGCGGAAATATACTGCTGCGTATTCTCACTCCACTCGATGACATCCACTTTTTCACCACCAAGCTCACGAATAACCGTTTGAATACGCGTTCCACGCTGACCGATACATGAACCGATTGGATCAATTTTGGGATCATTTGAACTTACCGCCACTTTAGA
>CAZJEZ010000033.1:0-9527 GCA_964545235.1 uncultured Gammaproteobacteria bacterium | reverse complement strand
TGATTCGGATACCATCTGAATACGCAGAAACCGTCTCTTTTTCGACAGCCTTGTAGGCCTGTTTTCGTGCTGTCGGTCCATTTCCATTCCAGATCTTTTTCTGCATAGACCGAAATAGACTCCTCAACATAAGCGAATTTCTTCCTGTCGGACGATTTAAGAAGTAGACAGATTCTGGCATCATCCACTTTTTGAACTTTCATGTCTTGTTCCACTTTTCCGTACCAGTGTCGTAAGAGCGCGAGTCCGAGATCGGCAGTTGGGGATTCCTTTGTAAGACTGTCGAAACCGAGCTCTTCTGATTTTTTGAAGATGTCAGCCCGTTGGATCACGAGTTCGAATTCTCCAAGGGGCTTAAACGGCCATTGCAGAGCCTTTGCGGACCACCCGATCGATCTTCCCAAGTCAACTAGGTCGAAGAGCTTCTTTGATCTGATCTCCAAAAGCGGATCTACAAGAGAGATTATCTTTACGTGTGCGAAAATAGCTTCCCAAATAAAGTCTTCGATGTCATCGATATAAGGAATCGCAAAAGCCGCCGTTAAGCCCTCCCGTAGCTTATTGCGCTCGTCTGGCGTCAACTTGTAGATCATACTTTTTTCTCTATCTTGGAAACTAGTTCGGTCATTGTGATTTTAAAAACCGCCGCCATTTTTTCGACGGTTTTTAACGTAGGGCTTTTCAAACCTCTCTCCAATTGACTGACGTATGTTCTGTGTAATCCTGCTTTTGCCGCAAATTCTTCTTGGCTGAGGCCGGCCGCGGTTCTTAGCTTCTTTAAAATAACTGAAAAAGATGAGCTATCCATGGCGGAAAGGATAGTATCTTTGAATACGTTTGGTCTACATACTATAGTATTCGTATTTTAAACATGTTAGTCTCGCGTCGGGTACGGGTGGCTATGCTTTAGCGGACAATCATATCAATCACTTGATCCGATAATCGTATGAATACGAATGTATTGTCCTACGCCGAATACCAGAAGCGCATTAGCAACTTGAAAACATCAGAAGATATTTCTGCCTTTATTCAGGATCTCCTCGCGCCCATGGTGCAAGAGCTGAAAAGCCCGGTTGCCGAAGAAGCGTTTGAGGAGCCGGAAGTTGAAACGGAGAAGCCGTTGACGAAGCGAAAACGGATCGTGTCCGGAAAAGCTTCAGTCGTCGAGATGGACGCGCCATGGTGCGACGTAGTCGAAAATGAAACTGAAGCGATGGCTGTCGGGCTATATGCAAAAGGGATGACGACGCGGGATGTGGTCAATTATCTTAAGATGACTCATGGAATCGAATTGACGCAACCCTCCGTGTCTGCGATAACCGACAAAGTTTATCCGCTTGTGAAGGAGTGGCAGTCGCGTCCGTTATCGTCCTGCTATCCGCTGGTTTACTTGGACGGCCTCTACTTCAAAGTTAGGGAGGCTGGGAAGATAGCGTCTAAGGTCGCGTATATCGCGCTCGGCATAAACCAGTACGGGCAGAAGGAGGTTTTGGGAATCTGGATCAGTACGAGCGAAGGAGCGAAGTTTTGGATGCACGTTCTGAACGATATTAAGAACCGCGGTACCGAAGATATCCTTATCGCGTGCGTGGATGGCTTGAAGGGCTTCCCCGATGCGATTAAGGCCATTTATCCGGCAGCCGAGGTTCAGACCTGTATCGTCCACCAGGTACGACATACGATCAAGTTCGTTCCTCACAAAGACAAGAAGAGATTTTGCGATGATCTCAAGGGCGTTTATGCCGCAACGAGCGAGGATGCCGCGTTTCGGGCATTGAAGGATATGTACGAGCGGTGGCCGCAGTATCAGTCGTACCTGAAGAGTTGGGAGGCGCGATGGGCGGAGCTGACCCCGTTTTTCGAATATCCATCACCAATTCGCCGGATGATCTACACTACGAACGCTGTCGAAAATCTTAACCGTCAGTTTCGCAAGGTGACTAAGACGACAACGGTCTTTCCTCATGATGATGCGCTTCTCAAGCTGCTCTGGTTGGCCCAGGCGGACATTGCCAGGTCGTGGACCTTCGCCGTTCGTAACTGGGGAGAGATTATGGCGCAGCTCACCATCTTGTTTCCTGACCGTGTTCAGTTCTAATCCCTAAATACTAACACCCCCGCCGGAGCCGGTTGCCTGTACCCACGCGTCTCGGTTCCGCGTTTCAAAAACGTGTATTTGACGCTCCTTTATATACCAAGCTACGGTCAAGCCGCTTGTCAGGCTTAACTCTCTAATTTCCCGACCCTTGAACCGCATCGTGCCCTGAAAAGGGCGGCGTCCTTATATAGGGATGTCATTGCAGACGGCGCGGATAGGGCGGCTATTGCGTTTTTGGGTTACCTTTAATAGGGTTGCCCGACTCTTGCGTATCGTGAGAGTGTAATAATGCCGCCGATCCGAAACCGCCAAGGCCTGCAATCCGAGGTGGGAGTAGGGTGGGCGGTTTATGATCGAGAATCAAACGATCATCGATAGTTTTCTGGTTTGGCTGGGCGGTAGCCGGTCTCCGGCCACCGTCTCGTCGTACAAATTCGCTCTTTATTCGCTCACAAAGTACCTGGACGAGCTAGGCAAGGTGCTTACCGACAGCGATCTCGACGATTTGTCGCGGTATCACCTTTGGCTCGAAAACAGGGGACTCCGCGGCGGGACTCGCGCCCTGTACATCACTTCGCTCCGTACCCTCTGGAAGTGGTTGTACCGGCAGGGGAAAGTGAAGATCAATGATGACCTAATTCCTGTTCCGCAGGGCGTTGAGAAGGAATCGCATCCGTTTCTCGAGCCGCAGGAATACCGGGCTATTCTTAATCTCTATGACGAAATGTACCCGAAGGAGCTGCGGGACAAGACGATCGTGGCGTTCCTCTACAATACGGGCCTGCGCTTGGGCGAAATGCTCAATCTGAACGTCGATGACATCGACCTCAACGAGCGTAAGGCGTTGGCAAAGACCTTCAAACGCAAGCAGCACAAGCGTGAAGTGTATTGGGACGACGAAACGAACCGGCTCTTGGCCAAATGGATCGAAGTGCGGGAGCGCGTCCTCGGCCGTAAGGATTCCGGATCGGAAGCGCTCTTCATCAGCTTCAATACTGCATCGGATCCGAAGCGTATGGACCGGAGCGCGGTTCAAAAGACCTTCCGGGCGGCTCGCGCCAAGCTCGGGATCGAGAAACGCATTACTCCGCATTCCTGCCGACATGGGTTCGCCTCGCTGGGAGTTAAGCGCAACGTGAACCTCCGGTACCTCCAAGTCATGATGGGCCATGCCAATATCCGGTCCACCACGATCTATATGGGGTACAAGAATACGGACGTCGAGCACGAATATCGCAAGGTGTTCGAAGCGTCATTCGATGCCTCGGTGGATAAAACCCATGCGCCGGTCGAGTCCGTAGGTACTATGATCGAACAAACCTATGCCCAGGCCGGAAAAATTGCAGCGGAATCTGCAAATCGTCAGAAAGTGTTCGTCAGGTAGCACGATTCGTGATGTTGCCGCCGAATTCTGCATCCATTGGACAACCGTCCACAAGATCGTTCAGCGACATCGTCGCAAGCTTCGCCAAGGAGACGCCTTGGCGAAAATTGCCTAATAACCCTTTATTTCGTCGGACTTGACCGAAAGGCAAGTAGGTATTACCTTTTAAGCAAGGTTAGAACGCCATTTTTCATACGAAGAAGCCGCCAGAAAGCGGCTGAAGAAAAGAGTCACCGCGCGAACCTTAGTGGTCAAAGCGTTAACCCTCATCAAAAGAGATATCAAATGCCCCAGCTCGAGAGAGCTGGGGCGAGTGTTTTTATGCCTTTCGGCATTGCCGATCGTATCGGTTCTTTCTGGCAATCTGACCCGTTCCAAGCGGGTCGATCACGTGTACGAGGAAAGCGATCATCTCCACGAGGAGGAGTCGCAGGGAGCCGAGGTACCACAGCGGTACCAAACGGACCTTCATATCCCACATCATCCAGAAGGTGAGAGCTATCCTCAGAGCGTGTTGCCAATGCGAGACGACGGTGATCGTGGGCGACTCCGTCGTGCCGATCCGCTGTCGCAGCACCATCATCCCGAATTGGACGTTCTGATAGGTGTCGAGAGAGTGCCCCTCCACGATGATCTTTTTAGGAGGCACACCGTGGCTGACGAGCCAGCTCCCGAGGATCTGTCCAGCGGAGATAGTTTGAACCTCCTCCGGACGAAACATGCCACCCGTGACGAGGATGAGATCGTATCGGTCGGTCCACCACAGGAGGAGGCCCTGTTCGAGCCGTCGGAGCGTCTCGGGATCGGGCTTATCGACAGCCCGCATCCAGCCGCTTGGAATGAAGAGAATGTTCACCTTTTTCTCCGTGTGTTCGAATGGTTTGCCTTGGGTTCGAGTGCCCTTAGTGTGTTCGAACGGGTATTTGTATACAAAAATGGTGATTATGTCAATCGAGTCGCATGCTATTGACAAAAGTAAGGTTTTATGAAAATCTACCCCGTTCTTTTCCATGGCTTTATTCAGGATTGCATTGCTCGGCGTCCGTCTCTCCTTAGTTGTGAGGGGCGGAGACGGGGCAATGTCGCCCTGTTCCACCAGAAGAAAGCGAGTCCTATGAACACCCGTACCCCCGTTTCCACCCGCGCTGGTCTCCTGACCACGGCCCTCGCCTGCCTCATGACCGGTGAGCGTCACGAGAGTCTCTCCTCGGACTGGCACCCGGCCAACGAGCGGCAGGCCAAGTTCCTCGCGCTCGCGTCGGGCTACCGCGCGATCGTCCTCGACGGGAACCTCCCGATCGAGACGGTCTTCTCCCGCGACTCCGAGGTCGTGAACCAGTTCCTCCGCGACCGCGGCATGACCATCGAGATCTCGCCCTGCAGCCCCGACGAGCGCGCCTTCGCCGCCGTCATGACCCTCAAGGTGAACTGGCCCATCGCGGGCGAGGAGACCCGGGTCAACATCCGCGGCACCGAGGACGTCGTCGTCGAGGGCGTCTGCATCCGGCGCAACTACCTCAACGGCGGCAACATGCACTTCTTCCGCGCGGTCGGACACGAGGACGTCGTCGTCCGCCTGCAGACCAAGGAGGGGGACACGGTCGTCCTCACCCGCGCGTCGGAGGACATGATCGGCCTCGACGGCCCCGAGCTCTTCGAGCGCGCCATCGCGCTCGTCGGCAACCTCGTGGACTACCAGCCGCCCTCGGGCGAGCGCCCGTACGACCGGGTCGAGTTCCCCAGGGCGGCCTTCGACATCGAGTGCGACCTCTCGTACTTCGTCAACCTCTGGACCACGCAGCCCAGCACCGGGCAGGTGTTCCGGATCGTCGAGGCCAAGGGCCAGGTCCGCGGCGAGCTCACCAAGATCGGGGCCGAGGTCATCGAGGCCGTCGCCATGAAGGGCGTGTTCGAGTGCGCACGCAGCGAGCCCGACCCCGTCCCGCTCGTCATCGACGACGCGTTCCTCATGATCATCGAGCGCAACGGCCAGCCCGTGTCGGTCCTCGTGATCGGCGACGACGCCTGGACCCTGCAGGGCTCGTAGCCCTACTCACAACCGGAACTCAAAACCGCCGAACTCGGCGGTTTATTGTTTATGAGGGGTTGAGCGTTTAGGCTTTTCCGAGTGTGGCGGCACCGGGCGTCCATTCCATGGGGCAGAGATCGCCGGATTGTAAAGCTTGGAGTACGCGCAGAACTTCTTTCACAGAACGACCAACGGAACCGGAACTGATTAGCGAGTATTTGACGATACCTTCTGGATCGATAATGAAGAGGCCGCGCTCGGCTGATCCGTCTTGTTCGTTGAGGACTTGGTAGTCACGTGAGACGGCGAGCGTTGTGTCTGCAAGCACGGGATACGTGACGTCTGGAAGGTCTCGTTCGAACCAGGCCTTGTGGCTCCACTCGGAGTCGGTCGAGGCGGCGAGCACCTTGCATCCAAGTTTATCGAATTCAGCTTCGGCTGTTGAGAATCCTTTTAATTCTGTTGGGCAGATGAAGGTGAAATCGCGTGGGTAAAAGAAGAAGACGACCCATTTGCCCTTGTAATCCGTGAGGCTTGTTTTTATGAAGCCTTCTTTGCCTTTTTGATAGGTGGTGACGTTTGCAAATGAAGGGGCTTGTGTTCCGACTTTAATCATAGAGAGGGGAGAATAAGATGAATTACGTGCGCGTGGCGTGAGCGAAGGCGGCATTCGCCTTGTCCCAGTTTTGATTTTTCCACCAATCAGCGATGTAGGCTTTTCGGTCAGAGCCGTAGTCAATGAAGTACGCGTGCTCGTAGACGTCGAGAACGAGAATAGGGAGACATCCCCACACGCCGCCTTGATTGTGCGCGTCTGCGTTGTAGACGCGCAAGCCCTGTTGTTGCGTGTCCCAGCAGAGAACGACCCAGCCGCGTGCGGCCATTCCGCAGGCGCTAAAATAGGCGAGGAAGTTGTCGAGGGAACCATACTGTGCGGCGAGGGCTTCGACGAGCGCCCCAGATGGTGTGCCATTTCCGCCGAGTGTATCGAAGTAGTATTCGTGGAGGTAGACGCCGTTTACCGCGAAGATTTCGCCGTCTTTGAGGGCGCGAAGCTCGGAATAGGTTTGGTTGGCGGTAGAGACGTCGCCGCCGTGTGAAAGGACGGAGAGTTTTTCGTTGATTTCGTTGGCCTTTGTGACATAGCCTGCATAGAGCTTGTCGTGGTGGATTTGAATCGTCTTCTCGGAGATGCCCGAAAGCGATCCAAACTCAACTGGTTTTGGGGTTGATGGCATACGGTTTTAACGCTTTAAGAATATCGGCGTGCCGAGGCATGCCTTGTCGAATGTAGCGCACGATTCCGTCTCGGTCTATACCGATAACCAGGCGGCGGGTGAGCGTGAATCCAAACAGGGAACGTGTGGCTCCGTAGAGTTTGGCGACGCGTTTTTGCGTGTCTACAAGCAACGGAAAGGGGAAGTGATGCTTGGCGGAGAACTGTTGATGTGACTCAGCGCTTCCGTGATTGATGCCGGCGATGGAGAAGTTGATTTCTCGAAATTTTTTCCAGTCGTCGCGGAAGAAGCAGAGCTGAATGGTGCATCCGGGTGTTTGATCGCCTGGATAAAACACCAAGACAAGCCCGCCTTGCTTCCAGAGGTCGGAAAGACGTATGGACGTGCCCTGTTCGTTTGTAAGGCTAGCGTCAGGCGCACGTAATCCAAGGGATACTTCGTTTGTGCTCATAGGTGTGATTAGGATAGACGACGCGGTTGGTCTTGTCATCCGTTTGTTTCGTGCCGAAACAGGTGGAGCTTTACCACTTCGGAAGCGATAAAGTACACGGCGACAACACTAAGTACGAGGCCGAGTTGAGAAAAGGAAAGGGCTGTGAATTGAAGAGCTTCTGCCAGGAAGGGGACTGTGGTCGCAAGGAGTGTTATTCCCGCGGCACTTCCTGTTAGAAGGAGGAGCGTGAGAGAGGGGCGTTTTGTCTTCCAGAAGGGACCATGTGTTCGAATGGAAAGGATGAGGACGAGCTCTGTAAACAGCGATTCAATAAACCAAGCAGAACGTAAGACGATAAATCCAAGCGGCAGGAAGAGGGTGAGTACGACTCCATCAAACACGGCGCTTACGCATCCAAGCCAGGCAGTCGTGCGTAAAAAGGACTGGCCATTGTAGTGCATAGGTCGTTTTAGATCTTTTGAGTCGACCGTGTCGGTTGAAATGGCGATCATGGGAAGGTCGGACAAGAGATTTGTGAGTAGAATCTGCACGGGCAACAGGGGGAGTTCTTTGAGGAAGAGGCTTGCGATGGCAATCGTGAGTGAATTGCCAAAGCTTGAGGCAATGGTGGTGCGAATGTATTTTACGGTATTTGCAAATACGGACCGGCCTTCGCGAATGCCGTGGACAATCACGTCGAGCGAGGCGTCGAGGAGGAGTATGTCTGAAGCTTCCCGCGCGATATCTGAGGCTTCTTTGACGACCATGCCCACGTGAGCGATTTTGAGAGCTGGGGCGTCGTTGATTCCTTCACCCATGAATCCGACGCTTCGCGTCGCCTTGATTGTTTCCACGATTTCGAATTTTTGTACGGGTGTGAGGCGCGCAAAGACATGGGTGTTCTCCACGGCTTGTTGACGTTGTGTGTTGTTGAGCATGGCCCACCTGTCGCCGGTCATGAGAGCATCGTGGGTGCTTAGTAGCCCAACGGCGGTGCCGACGTGGCGAGTGACTTCGGGACCGTCACCGGTGAGGATCTTTATCTGCACGCCAAGAGCTCGTGCCTGTTCTATGGCTGAGCGAGCGGTGTCTTTCAGCGGATCTTCAAACGAGAGCGTGCCGACGTATTCTAGCCGTTGTTCATCGTGGACTTGATAGGTGTCATGCGCGAAGGACGTCATGGCTACCGACATCGTCCGGCGTCCATCGGCGCCTTCGGAGGCGATCCAGGCGGCGATGGTTCGTTTTTCTGTATCGGACAGGTTTCGGCAAAGTTCTACGATGGTTTCTGGGGCACCCCGAACGATCAGTGCCTGATCTTTCTCGGTACGTACAAGAACACTGTTACGACGACGCGTGGGATCAAAAACGAGTTCGTGGAGACGTGTATGCGTTGGAATAGTTCGCGATTCTTGTCTGAGAGCGTTCGTGATCGCAAGGTCGAACGCGTTATTGGTTTGATGGGTATGCACGGTTGGATCGGACGCTCCGAGCGCGCTCACGATGAGGGCTGTTGCTTTGTCTGGACCATGAAATCCCGTGACCCGCAAGAGGTTTTGGGTAAGTGTTCCTGTTTTATCTGTACAAAGCACGTCGATACTCCCGAGATCTTCAATGGCGGATAAGCGTCGCACGGCAACGTGTTTTTTTGCCATGCGAAGGGCGCCGCGTGACAGGGAGATTGTGGTGACGATAGGGAGGGCTTCGGGGATCATGCCAACGGCAAGGGCGATGCAAAAGACAGCGAGCTCCGGGAGGGCGAGAGATCGGTTCAGAAGAAGGTTTCCCACAAAGACAACACCAAGGAGCGCAAACGACAGACGTACGATGAAGCTCCCAAGTTTTTTCATTTCTTGATCAAAGGCGCTGATGCGTGGTGTTTTGAGGGTCAGGTCTTCAATGGCGCCAAACCGTGTTTGTTTACCGACAGCTGTGACGCGTCCAATTCCCATACCGCCGACACAGATGGTTCCGGCGAACCCCTTGTCATGGATCTGTTTATTGAGAGGAGCGCTTTCGCCTGTGAGCGTGGATTCATCAATCAGTAAGGCGTTTACATCGTCCCAGTCAACGTCGGCTCCGATCCGATCGCCATGACGGATAATGAGTTCGTCGCCTACAACAAGAGTGCTTGTTGGGACAATGACCTCGTGGTTGTTTCGTCGAATGTGCGCTGTCGGTTCAATGACCGTTGCCAGCGAACGGAGTGCGTGATCAGCGTGGTATTCTTGGATGAATCCGATCACGCTGTTTAAGAGGATAAAAAAGAGAATGAGAACCGCCTCTGTATGATTGCCTATCAGGTAGGAGATGGTGGCGGCAATCGTCAGGAGTCCTGTAAAAAC
>CAZJEZ010000032.1:3599-9733 GCA_964545235.1 uncultured Gammaproteobacteria bacterium | reverse complement strand
AAAACCAATAAGACCTGCTGCAAGAATGGTCCCGTAGAAAAACTTCGCCTTCTGCCATGGCTTATTAAGACCTTCCGCCATCCCAAACAACTCAGCCACGGCATACGCCGCTGAACCAGACAAGACAGGAACGGCCAAGAGCCCCGTTCCAATCACCCCAACCGCAAATAAGATCGTCGACCAGGAACCAAGCACAGGAGAAAGGACCTGTGCCGCTTCATGCGGAGTGCTAATAGACGTGCCCCCAAGACGATGCAAGACGAGACCCGATGTGAGAACGATAAACCACGCCACAATATTCGAAAAAATCATTCCAACACCAACGTCGGCACGCATTCGCCCAATATCACCGCGTGATAACGCCTCGGATTGCTGGGGATGCTTCGCGGAAATATGGTTATGCAGACGCTCCTCTTCCAAAACTTGCGCTGATTCCCAAAAAAAGAGATAGGGAGAGATTGTTGTGCCAAACAACGCAAGCAGCAACATAAGAGTCTCCTTCGTAAATTTAATATGAGGAATAAGCGTCGCCGTAAGCGCTTCTCGCCACGGAACCGTAAGACTTAGCCCAACGATCACATAGGCAAAAAGGGCAAAGGTGAGCCACTTCAGATACCGCGCGTATGTTTTATAGGACAGAAAAATTTCAAGCGCCATCGTCACCCCTGTAAAACAAACAAGGAGAATCCAAAAAGGAATATCCACCACCAACTGAGCTGATGCAGCCATCATCCCCAAATCAGCACCAATATTAACGCTATTGGCAATAAATAAGAGAAGTACAAGAATCGCAACCACGGGACGCGTGGTCGTTCGTTTCAAGTTCTGAATCAACCCACGCCCCGTTACAAGGGCGATGCGGGCACACAACTCCTCAATAGCGATCATGAACGGAAGCGTGAACAGAGCGGTCCACAAAAACGAAAAACCACCAACGGCTCCGGCCTGCGTATAGGTAGCAATACCCGAAGGATCATCGTCTGAAGCGCCCGTGATCAATCCAGGGCCAAGAACTCCACGTAATCGGTTTTTCCATGGCGTCATATGGGCAAAAGTATAGCATGCAGACAACAAACCCCGCTTGAAGGCGGGGTGCTGCGCTAGGTAAAGCGTGTTTTACGAGAGGAACCACGTCGGATCGTACTGGACGCGATCATTCACGTGTTCGTATTTGTAAAGCTCTGTATCCGTGAACCAAACCTTGATTTCATTCGCAGCTTCCTCCGCGTTTCCGGAAGCGTGAATCAAGTTTCGAAGAGGACGTTTCTGCTCGTTAGAGAGCGCGTATGTATCATGCGAGAAGTCTCCGCGAATCGTTCCTGGAGCAGATGAGGCGGACTCTGTTGAACCGACCAACTTACGAACAAGAGAAATCGCCATCTCACCCTCCAAAACCATGGCAACAATAGGAGCTGATTTCAAAAAGTTGACCAAGCCATTCTTAATGTCCGTGCCATAGGACACATGGTCTGGAAACGGAAACGTTTGGCCATTTGCCTCATATTTCGCTTTTGCCTTGGCATAAACCGCCTGCATCCATTCTTCCGTGAGAGCGTAGTGTTTATCTACATCCTCGTGTGATGCATGGACCATCTTCATTGCGTTGAGCTTAAGACCAACGCGTTCAAAACGCTTGATAATATCCCCAACCAAGCCACGCTGGACGCCGTCTGGTTTAATAAGCACGAGTGTTTGTTCCATCATAGAGTTGGGCAAAATATAACAGCGCCCTCACCCCTTGTCAAAACAGGGACATTTTGCTACCGTCATGCTACTCTAAATTAACCGAAACATTGCTATGGGTCTTCCTGGTCATCGCCGAACCTCTTCTCACAAGCGCCGCCGCGCCTCCCATTTTGCGTTAACTGCTCCTGCATTAACGAAGGACAAGGCCGGAACGGCACATCTTATGCATCGCGCCGCTCCAGGGGCCACGGAATACCGTGGAATCGCTATTCATGTAAAAGGAGCCGCTCGCCGTATTAAGAAGCTCTTGTCTAAGACAAAAGCCCAAGCTCCTGCTGCCGACGCTCACGCCGGCCACGACCACGGTCCAGACGTTACGCACGCGTAAAGTTGGTTTGTTCGTTCTTTTTGCACCTTTTTCTTTCTATGTCTAATCGCCATCAAGCGCGCACCATTGCGCTTCAATCACTCTACGAGTGGGATTTTTACGATGGAACTCGTGATCTAAAAGAGATCATCGAACGAAACCTAGAAGAGCTCGCCCCTGGCTTGGATGAAAAGGAATTCTCCCGCCAGATCGCTCTTGGCGTTGTCGAACACAAGACCGAAATAGATGAAGCGATCACAATATTCGCTCCCGACTGGCCTCTTGCGAAAATAACGACCGTCGATCGAAACGTCTTGCGCATCGGCACCTACGAGCTGCGTTACAACTTTGATATCCCAAGCAAAGTCGCTATTAACGAAGCTATTGAGCTTGCAAAAACGTACGGCGGTGAATCAAGCGGCAAATTCGTGAATGGCGTTCTTGGAGCCGTGTATCGCGATCAACTCGCAAAGGGTGTCGTGAAACCATCGGACGCGCCAAAGGAAGAAAAGGAAGAGATCCAAAAAGAAGAAACAACGGAACCAGAAACAACTCCCTCGTAACCTTATGATAGACATGCCAGACTTTTCCCCGCTGGAAGAACGGTTGGGCCACACCTTTCGTGACCGATCGCTCCTCCTGCAGGCGCTCACGCACCGTTCGTATCTCAACGAACACACTGATTTTCCTCTCACCCACAACGAACGGTTGGAGTTTTTAGGCGACGCTGTCCTGGAACTCGTAGTGACCGAGCATCTGTACGTAACGTACGCGAATCCAGAAGGTGATCTTACCAACTGGCGTGCCGCACTTGTAAACGCGATTACGCTCGCCGGAATCGCCCGTGGACTTGAGTTTGAAGAATACCTCCTGCTTTCAAAAGGCGAACAACGAGACAAAGAGACAAAAGCGCGCACCTATATTCTCGCAAACGCCATCGAAGCTATCATCGGCGCCGTGTATATTGATGCAGGTATGCAGGCAGCAGAATCCTTTATTCACCATAAAATCTTGAGTCACTTGCAACGTATCCTTGATCTTGAGCTTTGGGTAGATCCAAAAAGCAAGTTCCAAGAAACCGCACAAGAGCTCTTAGGAGTCACGCCGACCTACAAAGTCCTCGAAGAGGTCGGACCTGATCACCAAAAAGATTTCACCGTAGGCGTGTACTTAGACAAGGATCTTGTCGCTGTTGGAAAGGGTTTATCAAAACAAGAAGCACAGGTGGCCGCCGCTGATGCTGGATTAGATGCAAAAGGCTGGCGCGCGCGCCGTCGGAGCGCCGAACCGGAGTTGCGTAAAAACTAATTTATTCGCATGCCTCTGCCATCTACTTCCTCGTTTACGAAACGCGTCCACGTGGTCGTAAAGCGTATTCCACGTGGAAGCGTTTTAACATACCAAGAAGTCGCCGCCCGTGCTGGGCGTCCAGGCGCATCGCGAGCCGTGGGAACCATTCTGAAAAAGAACTTCGACCCTGCCATCCCCTGCCATCGTGTCGTCCTATCGAATGGAGCGCTTGGTGCATACAACCGAGGTCCCGAAGAAAAAGCCAGAAAGCTTCGTGCCGAGGGCTATCTACGAGAACAGCGGTACGACATCGTTCTCTATCCTCCAGCTTTCATTCGAGCACGGGCTCTTGAAGTAAACCGTAAACTCGTGAAAAAAGGCGGGCTCTTTTCATTAGGAACAAAAACACGCGTACCACATATCACCTTATACGTAGCTCGGTTTGGAAAGGCCGAAATGCCTGGCGTCAAAAAGACGCTCCAAGAACTCGCGGCACGAATCCCGGCATTCCAAACTGACGCAACGGGCTATAAAACAGATGATACCTGGGTTCACGTGCGTTATAAAAAGGATTCGCACCTGAGCATGTTACGACGCACGCTCAAACAAGTCATGCGCGCCCACCACC
Source organism: uncultured Gammaproteobacteria bacterium (assembly GCA_964545235.1). Taxonomy (GTDB): domain Bacteria; phylum Patescibacteriota; class Patescibacteriia; order 2-12-FULL-60-25; family 2-12-FULL-60-25; genus CAZJEZ01. Next base: position 5,762 of record CAZJEZ010000032.1, on the reverse strand, counting down.
CGTACGATACAAATCGCCATTTTGTCCCACATATCACACTCACCAAGTTCGAACATCTCCCGGACAGGGTCTTTGCCGACATGCCCGATCTCGATTTCTCATTCACAGCAACACATATTGGTCTGTTTGAACTGGGTGAATACGGTACCTGCGTGCGCCAGATCGGACTATACAAATTACGCTCATCGCGATAATGTGATGCGCACAATCCAAGCGCCCTTAGTTTAACGGATAAAACTGCAGCCTTCGAAGCTGTTGATGGGGGTTCGATTCCCTCAGGGCGCACCATAAAAAAACCGCAGGGAATATCTCCGCGGTTTTTTGTTCTGCGTTGGCAAGATCTTATTTAGAAATACGCCTCATTTTATCCTATTTGAAGCCTAACGGCATCATCGTAATCAGGAGTAAGCTTCGCATCCATATGACGACGTTTCCAAGGTAACGCCGCCAACAACGTAAGCGGCCCAAGACGTCCGACCAACATAGTGAGGATGATCAAGGACTTTGAATATGTACTGAAGATTGCTGATAAGCTCGTGACTCCATCTTTGAACCCCATGCTCAGCCCAACCGTACCAAAGGCTGAGAACACCTCAAACGAGACTTTCAAGAAATTTATGAGAGGGTCTGGGGTGAATAGATATTTATCTTCAAAAAACGTAATCAAGAAGATGATTCCGAACACGAATAGAATACTAAAGAAGAATAGACGGATCGCGTGTGATACAGCGAATTTACTGATCGCTTGCTTGAAGAGTTTTACCGGTTCACCTGGCTTCATGAACCAGTCTTTGATGTACCCATAGAGCACAGCAACTGTTGAAATTTTGATACCGCCTGCCGTACCGGCTGGGTTCGCTCCGATGAACATAAAAATCACATACAAGAAAAGCGTGCTCACATGCAACACACCTAGATCAATGGTGTTAAAACCAGCCGTGCGAGTGGAGACACTTTGAAAAGCAGCCGATAAAACGCGTTCTCCAAGAGAACTGCCGAGAACAGGATTCGCCCGTTCTGCAAGCAACGGAACAATCGTACCAAGAGCGATTAAAACAACCGTCCCCCAGAGGGCGATGCGCACTTGAACCGGAGAAGCTACTAAGGCAGCGTCCTCTTTATCATCTCGCTTTGTGCTCTTACGTCCAAGACTAATCCATGATTTAAGCAGGACATGCAAAGAAATAAGCACTGGATAGCCCAATCCACCTAGCACGATTAACGCCATGATAGTGAGGCTGATAACCGGGTCGTTTACAAATGGAATAAGGTTATTATTCAACAAACCGAACCCAGCATTATTAAAGGCTGAGATGGAGTGAAATATCCCCCACCACCACGGATTAATGGTATTAATAACCGTTGGGTCCACGAACCAAGCTACACGTGCACCCATGATGAGGGCCCCAACCCCTTCTATGACAAGCGTATAAATAGTCACGTGTCTGACCATACGTTTTACGTAGTGGTGCTTTGTATCCATGATACCGGCTAGCATCCTGCTCATACTCAGCCGCTCGGATAAGTTACGGAAAACGGCGAATGCAAAAATAGAGGTAAAGACAATGATACCCAACCCGCCCATTTGAATGAGGATTAATGTAACGATTTGTCCAGGTAGGGTAAAGCGAGAAAAATCTGTACTCGTTAATCCTGTCACACATAATGCAGAAACCGCCGTAAACAAGGAATCTATAAAAGATTCCCCGGTTTGCTTCTCTACGACAGTCGTCGTATGTATCTCCGTCCGTTCATCGAAAGACCCGGTTATCCCAGCCGCTCTCCCTGTTGGAATAATGCGCACTTCTTGTTCCACAGGCACCCGTCGTTCTACAACTCGTTGGGATTCAGTGGCATACAAAATACCACCGCCTATAAAAGACATGAGAACGAATGAAACGACCGTGATTTCAGCTGTTGTAAGGAGCGCTAATTTTCGAAATAACAACGACATAGAACAGGGATGATTTTTAAAAGCATCTAATTATATTCTATAAAAAGCTCGTTGAGCAAGGTTATACACGTAGATAGCATCTTCTCCGACACATCTCAACGAGCTCGTTTTCTTTTTATACAAAAATATCGAAGAGCGATCGGGCCTTTTTATTCGGCCGTTGCCCGATGTGCCGTAAGAGCACGATCCTCTGCTCGCGGAATGGCGCC
>CAZJEZ010000032.1:0-3589 GCA_964545235.1 uncultured Gammaproteobacteria bacterium | reverse complement strand
GGCGCCTGTCAGTGTCCGAATCACCCACTCGCTGATACGAAAGAATCGCAACCGACTCAAGACCGGATTAAGCCAACCAACAGTAATACAGTAGTACTGATCAAAGGGCTGTGCATGATGCTTTTGATGATGTTCAGGAGAAAGAATAAGCCCGGCACGCTGAAGAACCGTAACGATGCGCGGCACACGGGCAGCGTGTGACCACTTATGAAATTGATTCGTGCCAAAGACCCCTAAACAAAGGCTTGCAAAACTCCCATACACAAACAAAGAACTCGCTGTAAGCGTCGTTGGAAGCAGAAGATGCGCCGGGATCACAACGAGAAGCGTCGCGAAGCAGTTCGCTCCGTTCACCTCCCTGAACGAGTGGTGCGTAATGGCCATTTGATCAACATGATGTTCGCGAAAGAGCTGGATAAAATATCTTCCAAAAAGAGGCGTCTGACGAGTCCCCCACGTATCACCCGCCCAATGGACGAATCCAGAAATGAAATCCGCACCTACGTATCCGGAAACAAGAGCCGCAAGCGATACCCATGCGTGCTGGGCGGCAGACGGAGCGATCCGAACCAAGAGCCAAGCTTCAGCAACAAAAAAGAGGACAACGGCCGTCCATTCTCCGATGCGCTGCGTAAACTGTGCTTCGACTCGAACCAATCGATCCTGCTGTGTTCGTATCATGCACCCAAGCATAGTCAATAACGATTCATTTGCCAATTCTTTCAAAAAGACAGGGACATCTTGCCAAAAAGGCTCATTTCTGATGCACTGGTGGCGCTACGTAAAGGAAGGTGCCCCTAATGACAACAAGACGGTCTCAAGAGGGAACGCTCCTGGGAGGAACCGGAGCGCCCACAGCGATCACCCCCACCGTACCGCCTCCTCCCCCACCACCGCAAGCGACCTTCTCCGACAGGACAGTGGTCAAGCGGTGCAACACCTGTCGGCTCAACATCCAGGCCCCCGAAGATGGGAGCTTCTGTCCGACATGTGGAACGACGCTCGTGCTCGCCGAGGCCGCCCCGTCCATCGCCATCAAAAGCGATGTGACCAGCGCGTCACAGACGACGCCCCCGACGCCGAAGCCGGCGTCTCACAAGGTTCCAACGACGCGCCAATCGCCCGGCGCGAGAACCATCGCGAAGGTCATGCAGGACCTGCGTGAAGCGGATACCGAAGGCTACCGCCTCGCCGGATTCCTTCTTCTGGTCGTGGTCGCCGCTCTGGCAGGCGCGTACTTCGCCCTGCGTACTCACGTGGGTCACTGATCGACGACTCCCCACACTCCCCATCTACGGAGTGTTTTGTTTTTCTTCCTACGTGGAGAATGTAATACGTCTAGAAATTCAAAACCCCGACAGATGTCGGGGGTGTGTGACGGAAGCTGCGTGCCGTCACTCACATGTTGTCGATCGCCTCCCGGAACCCCGTGGGGACGTCGCCGTCGAAGAGCAGCTCGACGGCCTCCCGGAAGACCGCCTTGAGCTGGAACTGCGGCGGGGTGACCTCGGGGAGACCGAAGGTCGGGAGCTGCTCGCGCAGGCGCGCGGCGTCGGTCTCGTCGATGAAGCCGGCCTTGAGGTCCCGCTCGATGAGGTCGCGCGCGTCGGTGTTGCTGTAGAGCTTCCCGCTGAAGACCACCCGGTTCGTGCCCACGAGGTGCACGTGGGGCTTCTCCGCCCTGCCACACGCCATGAACTCCGCGGCATGCGTGATGGGGGTGACGCCGCTCACGATGTCGAGCATCGTGCTCAGCCCATCCCGCATGCTGTCCGCGAGCGCGTCGTAGCGCCCGGCCTCGACCGCGATGCCGGAACGCCCGGCCTCGTCGAGGACCTGGTCGGCCTCGTCCTGCTCGAAGAGGCCGTCCTTGACGCCCGCGGCGAGGATCGCCTTGACGCGCTCGATGGAGAACATGAGGCCGATGAGCGGCGTGTTCACGTCGGCGAGGAAGATCTGGCCGTGCGGGGGGTGCTGGTCGCAGTGCTCGTGGCCGCACAGGTGGCCCTGCTGGCACACCTCGAAGCGCGCGGGGCCCGAGCCCTCCTCGGGCGCGGCGGCCCCGGAGAGCACGCCGATGAGGCGGGCCGCGAGGGTCGGGTCGGTGAAGAGCGCGACGATCTTGTCCCACCGGGTCTCGCCGGTGGGCAGATCCGAGTCCGCCACCTCCTGGAGGAGGACGCCGGCCTGGTCGCCGTCGATGATCTCCTTCTCGACGAGGAGCTTGATGATCTCGCGCGCGGTGGCGACGGAGAACACCGGCTGCGACTCGTCGTCGTTGCCGAGGCTGAAGGCGCCGTGGATGGGCCAGCCCTTGCGGCTGGGTCCGGTGACGAGGGCGAAGACGGGGTTGGGACGACTGGTGCTCATGATTTGGCCTTTCGAACAGGTTTAGGCGCTAGAGCCTCTCGATAGCGCCCGAATGTGGAGGAACGAAATCGCGAGAGGAGCCGGCATTGGACCCTATTTGAAGGATTTTGTCAATAGCAAAACACCGGAAATCCGGTGTTTTGCCTATCATATGGGAGCCGATTTGACTGTCTTCGCAGCTTTTACGCTCGCCTGGAGAGCCTCTTTGGCTGTTTTTATAGCTGTCTTAAAGGTATCCTTTGCTGTCTTAAGCGCCGCTTCACGGGTTGTTCGAGCTGTTTTCATGGTCGTCGCGTGAGTATCGGTAGCCGCCTTGATGGACACTTGAGAAGCTGTTCGTGCCGCCTTGAGCGCCTCATTGAAGGCCTTGTTGGCAGCCTTTTTGTCTGCGACGGATAAGCCGCAACGGGCCTTCCAAGCAACAAGCGCGGCCTCAATCGCATCACGACGAGCTTGAATAGCGGCGTCGACAGCCGTGCGGCGCGTAGCTACCGCTGTAGACTGCGTGGTACGAAATGCCGTTTGAGCGACATCGACGGCAGCCCGACGAGCCGTAATCGCGCTTGCTACCGCCACACGATATACTTGAACCGCCTGTTGAACGGCCGGAAGTTTGTATCCTTTTGCATCACGATCAGCGTATCGTCGCTGCATACGAGCCTCCTCATCCGTCCGCATTTCTGTTGTTTTTGCATCATGTTCTGTTCGAATGCGCTGAAGACGAGCGTCGGACTCAATACGCACCTGAACCAATCGAGCGTCGGACTCTGCGCGCACACGCTCCATTCGCGCAAGATACTGAACGGTACGTTCATCGCAAGCGGCCACGGAAGCAACGGTAGATGTCGTTGACGTCGTAGAGACATCTTGAGCAAACGTAGCAAGAGGAGCTGTAAGCGAAAGGATCGTGGAGCCGACGGCCGCGTATGAGAGAATTTTGTTCATATGCCTTCTTATACTCTACAATCGGCCGTTCTGTTACACTTCTCATATGCCATCTTCCCCTATCGCAATTCTTGGTGCCGGTAACATGGCGAGTGCTCTTGCACTCCACCTGGCGCGACTCAAACGGCCCGTGCGTTTATATTGCATCGAGCAAGATGTGCACGAAGAGATGTTGCGTGATCGCTGCAATTCAAAATACCTCGCTGGACACCGCTTCCCAAAAAACGTAACCACCTCGCCAAACCTAGCAGACGTCTTCACGGATGCACGTTCT
>CAZJEZ010000031.1:0-9793 GCA_964545235.1 uncultured Gammaproteobacteria bacterium | reverse complement strand
GAAACTGGCGGATGTTTACCTCATCACCACGACGATTTGTGTAGGCGCGACAGCCGAGCATGGCTTGTGGCTCGGGAATACCCGCAGCCGTAGCATCACAAACCGCAGGCGTATTCCAGGAATTCATGCGCACGTAGACAAGATTGTTCTGCACCTGAATCTGTACCTCATCAATAAAGAGCGCTGGAACAGACACACCCCCAACACTCACGCGAAGTGTCGTCGTGGCCGTGTTTGCCTGCCCTTCAAAAAGACCGATGCTGTACTTTTGCCAATCCGAGGTCACCTGAACCGTTCCGAGCACACGCGAACCCGTTCCATCCGCGGCCGATCCGGAAAGCGTGAGTACCGCACTCGTAACACCTGGCATTTTTGCCCAGAACGTCGCTCGTAATAAATCCGTTGAGCGCGTTGGCACACTAACCTGCGTCTGGTAAACACCGGCGTTACGAGTGATACGGAGGGACTGATCCCCAACAAGCAACGACTCGTTCGAGGTCGCAACAGGACCCGTAAATCCAGCGACACCCGACTTGAAGTCCGTTGAATACACGGTCTGAATATTTCCGGAAGAAGCTCCTGCGTAGGCACGGCAACCAACCACTGCCTGTGAACAGGTCAGGCTTTCCGCCACAACAACACCGTATCGGCACTCTCCTGTTGATACATTGAAGTTACCCCCTGTATTCAAGCAGTCATTGGCATTTGAACGGTTTAAGCGATACGTCGTACAGCTCGCCGTAGACAGAACGGTTTGCGACATGTAGGCGTAAAACACGGTACCCGCCGCATTGTAGAACTGGCGGCAATCAACATCCGTTCCCGAACGCCACAAAGCCTCGTTACACGAATCAGCCGTCTTGTACTGCGACGATCCAGGCGCCATTTTGACAAGCTTTCGTGGAGCGCCTGGCGCAGAAGCTGGATCTCGCATCAAGCTCCATGTACGCAACTGAAAGCCCGCCGTGTCAGAACCCTCCCACGTAAAGTAGGTCTGTGAATTCGTTCCTGGTTTTTCACAACTTCGGACGTAGGTGAAGTACGCTTTTTGCTCCCCACCAGAAGCCAAGGCATCTACATTCGTGAACTCTTCACATCCAACCGCAGCCTGCGTACAGGCCGTAGCCGTCGTGGGAACAAAGTACGAAGACGTCGCATCGGACGGATCGCTCAACAACGGATCCGTATCATACACGAGATCAAAGGCCGAACGCTGTTTTCGATACTCCGCATACCCCACACACGACGCAGGGCACAAGTCGCCCGTATTCAAGACCGCTGGAATCTCAGATCCACCCGCTTTATCTCGATACCCATCACACCCAGCATCCAACTGCGTACAAACACGAGCGTATTTTCCACAACCAGGCGGATCTGTCGGGGCACCCGTACAGCCAAGCTCGTCTGGAGGTAATTTCAAATGGACAACTGGTAAAGAGGTATTAAGTCCGTCCACAAAGTTCGTTGGAGCATCCGCCTCTTCCAGCTGAAGAGCGTCCGCGAAGGCGCCGACACCCGTCACCTGAATCACAGCCGATCGCGTATCTGCCGTCGTCTGAAAAGAGCAGACCGTCTGACTCCATGCCGTCGAAAGCGTTGGCCCCGTAGCGACCGCATCGATAGTTCCACCCTGACGACACGAAGCCGTCACATATTCACGACCAAGTGCAACAGGAGCGCCTGCGGCATTTCGTTGGTTCACCGTCACGTGAACATTGGACGCTCCAGAACCCGTAGATCGCGCGTAATACGAAAGTGTGTACATGCGACTTGGGGCCAACGTAACCGCTTGATTCGTTGTGCGCGCGCTCGTTAAATCCAACAAGGCATATCCTTCAGCGGCAACCGGTGCACCACTCTCCTGCGGGTTAGTAAATGGGAGGCTTCCGCTCCAATTCTGAATCGTTTGAGGTGTGCTTGTTGTGTGCCGTTCAAACGATGGATTGAGGAGAAGATTGAGCGAAGCCGTACCAACGGAGGCGCGATAGAGCTTGGTACATCCATCCCCGTTTGCTGAACACGTCTCCATTTTCGCGTTCATAAACTGACGCGTTTCTTGACGATCGCGCGCAACCGCCTCATCCCAGACAACCGCCGTCGTCGACGTAACCGCCTGCACCGTGGCATACCACTGACAACCTACATTCGTTTCGTTACAGATACCGTAGTCAAGTGTATTTCGAAGCAAAGACACCTGTGCACCAGAGCGCGAAGCGTACGTGCGACAGCTCGCAAAACGCTGCGGGCATTCCATCGCGCCAAAGCGATACGCCGTACGCTCTGCCAAGCAGTACCCGTACCCGCCAATACACTCGCCCTTATCATTACGCTTTAAACATGTCTGAATATCCTGACACTCCTGTCGGCGCTGGCTAAGTGAATCAGACATCAGGTTTTCGCCATACCCATTCAAAGAGCACTGCTGCGGAATACGAGCAATCACCCATTGCGGGTCGATCAAATGACACCACGGATGTGTCGCGTCACGTTCACCCTGTTCGTTACAATTCAAGAAGTTATTCACGACTTCACTCAATGTCACACAACCGGAGGCCGTCCCGCAGCGAGCAATGTTTTCAGCTGAATTAGCTGCAAACTCGAACCCAACCGGCAAGATACGGGCGAGACGGAGTTTCTGAAGGTTCCCAGCGCAATACCCATACGTGTAACACATTGGATCCTGGTTTTCACGCGTTTGCTGAGCCGGAATCAGTTTCCAATCGCCGTGTAACTGCCCCTTCACGATCGCACTACGAACCGTTGCCGCCCCCTGTTCATCCGACTGCTGCAACGCGCTCGCCAAGGCCTGATCCATCGTACAGTTCCATGTACCTCGATTGCCGCTTGGACACGTGATCAACTCCGATACGATTTCATAGGATGAGTTCCCTTGGAGGTTCGGTGTTTTTAAATCGATATTGGCGCGTCGCGCATCCGTGGCCCCTTGTGTCACGATCGAATCTGGACCAACCACCGCCTGTTTGGTCTCAAGGTCTGAAAAATCAAAAGCACCAAGACCTTTTTCAAAAATACGCTTCAACATCTTGCTGCTCAATGTATTTAAGAACATGGACGACGTATACAGCATAAGCTGAACGGGGCCTTGTTCAAACGCATTCGAAAGGATATGCCCAATCTGAGCTGTCTGACTCGCTTTTGGCGTCGCAATCACCTCTTCTTTTGTCGCATCCTGGACAATGGATGACGGCGTTCGGACGCGTCCAGAAATCTGATCCGTGATCGCTTTAAACCCGTTTCCTTCGCGACGATCGGATTTTGCCGCGTCTACAGATTCCATGCGACGATAAATAGACTGCCCCATGATGCTTGCAGCAACACCCACGTCACTCGTGTTCATGTTAAAGCTCTTGCCGAGCGTATCAAGGACATCCGTGTTCGACATCGTTTGAACCCAAGAATCCCAGTTTGACTGGATTTTTTTGAAGTCACATTTTGGTTTTGGACGCTGAAGATTCTGCGAGTTCGGCATCGGTATCCCAAGACCAACCTGAATACGCAACGTCGTAAGTGGATTTGATGGCTGACACAGGTTAAATCCAATGTCTTTGAAAAACTTTCCATCAGACAATGATCCAACAAAATCCCCCATCGCATCGCTTGCTACCCCCTTAAAATACTCACCGGCCCCTTTTTTATAAAACACAGCCGCCTGACCCTTGCCACCAGAAGCGACATAATTAGCTGCATCGTAAGCCATTTGCCCAAGAAACGTTTGAGCTCCATTGAACAAGGCGACAACCCCTGCACGCGTCAGCTGCGTCAAGATATTGTTATAGACCGTGGAAGCCGCCGCCGTAGGATCAACCACCGGCATTCCACCGCTCACTCCTTTTCCAGGAAACTCTTTAGGCTGAGCGAGAGCCACTTCCGCCAACGGCCCAAACGTGAGCACCGTAGACGCAATGGCGACCGTAAAAACGGTTGCTAGACGATGAAGGGAAGGGATCGGTCGCATAAGTAATGTTATGGGTTGATGGGAGTGGTGCGAGCTTGTTGAACACGGAGCGCTTGTGCGTACGCGGCTGAATAGGCTTGTCGCAACTGAGCATCATCGAGAAGCGTTGACTGATCCGGCTGTAGCAATCCGCGCGAGATGAGGTAGGTCCGAATCTGGTCCGTAGTCATCCCCGCAGGATCCGGAGGCATGTCATTCAGTGCCGACGAGGAAGAAACGGCCGTCCCGCCAAAATCATTCGGCGCTTGCGGAACCCGCGTCGCGCTCAAAAGGTCCGATGCCGTTCCTGTCGAGGCTCCCGTAATGACACCTAGCGATGGATCGGTACAAGTTTTCCCCTGCGGACAGTTCGGGTCTGTGACTTGGGCAATCTCAACCACATCCGGTATGCCGTCTGAATCAGAATCGGCCAAATACGGAGACGTGCGATACAGAACAAGCTCCGCGTAATCACTCAACCCATCATGGTCACTGTCTTTCCGTTTTTGTTGTTCCGTAATATACGCATCATCACTTTCATTCAATTCTTTCTGAAGAGCCGCCGCCTTCACGAGTACGCTTTTTGGAGCCGTAAAGGGCGAATAGATATGTTCGCGAAGCGATACGATCGAAGCAGCCAATGCAAAGCAACCACAAACACCGAACACAATAACCGAAAGCTGTTGCTCACGTGAAAGAGCGCGCCAACGATCAGCAACCAAATGGCGTACGTAATACACATCCATACGTTGTAAGCAGTATAGCAAACCTACACGTGCTTCGCGAGACTTCATTTTCCGCGTATACTGGAAAGCGATATGGACAACCTTTCTTTGGAGTCTTGGATGCGCGAACCCGAAGGTGAATTAGCCCTCGACATCTTCCGTGACGGGAATCATCTCGTCATTCGATCGCCCCTAGCCGGTGTAGCTATTGAAGATTTAGACATCGCTGTCCATGGCGACTTGCTCACCATACGCGGAACGCGCAAGCTGATCGACGAAACACGTCCTGAAGACTGGTATACCCAAGAATGCTACTGGGGCTCATTCAGCCGATCAGTCGTGCTCCCCTGCGATGTCTTTGCGGAACAGGCTGAGGCTTCCATGCGTAACGGCGTCCTTACCGTGCGTATCCCTATGCGTCATGATGTCCATCGTATCTCGATCCACCCTATTCACGACTAACCTATGACCCCCGAACAAGCTACGGTAACAGAACTCACCGACACCGCAGTAACCATCCTCATCGGCAGCACATCGCTCATGCTCCCACGGACCGCCGTCATGGGAACGCCACGCGTCGGAGCCGAGCTCCGCCTCCTTGCCGTCGCCCCTGGATCAGAAGACGCTGGTAAAACAGAGATCGCCCAAGCCCTTCTCAATGAATTGATCGGACACACCCCATGAGCCCCTCCCGTTCCGTACGTATATTCGTTCTCGCCCTCACCGGCACCGTCGCTCTCTTTGTTATTGTGTCCATCGTGGCAAACCTCGCTTATGAGCACGTATATGCGCAACGCGTCTATCCCGGCGTACGCGCGCTTCAAGTGCCCCTTGGAGGCCTGACAGAAGAACAAGCCAAGCAAGCGATCGATGCCGCCTGGAAATCAACCCTGTCTAACGGTCTTCGTTTATCATTCGAAAACACGACTCACCCAATCGCGAATGGAGAGACGCTTGCAAACGAGTACGTACACCTCGATACACAGGCGCTTGCTCAACGAGCGTTGCGTTTAGGACGTGAAGGAAATACGCTCGCACAGCTCACTGAACGCGCTCGGTTGCTCATGCGTGGACAGTCACTTGCTCCCTCAATCACCGTTCAAGAAGACCGGCTGGTGCAAGCGATCCGCTCCGTCATAAAAACCATTGACGTAGAACCAAAAAACGCGGAAATCCTCTTTGAGCAATCGCGTACAGGTTGGACAGCGCGCCTAAAAAACGAAGAACCCGGACGAACAAGCGATCCAACAAGCGTGATCCAAGCGTTTACCGAACGTCTAGAAGCAAACCGTTTGCAGGAGGCAATTCCTGTCTCTATTCGTACAGTTCAGCCAACGATATACGCTACCGACCTAGCTCCCCTTGTACCCGAAGCTACCCAATTCGCCTCCCAGGCAACCCTCCGACTGAAGTTGGATGACCTCTCCTGGACTTTCTCCCCTTCCGTAACGCTCACTTGGCTCACGCCAACGTCCACAACCGAAGGATACAAGCTCGTCCTCAACACGACTCGTTTCAAAAAAGACATTGGGCCCTACATAACCCCTTACCTCAAAGAGCCAAGGAATGGGTACATGAAGGTTGAAGAGGGCGTATTAAAAGAATTCACAGCACCCGTTGAAGGCATCAAGCTAAACGAAGAGGCGACCGAAAAAAACGTCCTGGATACCTGGCGCGCCGCGTCTTCCACGGCAACCATTGCTCTCACAAAAGATGTCCCAAAGATTCTTGGTGATGGCGAATCTCTCGGCATTCGCCAAGTTCTTGGCGTAGGCCGATCAAACTTTTCCGGCTCACCAACAAATCGTCGTAAAAATATTGCTCTCGGGGCCAAAAAGGTCCATGGCGTTCTTATCGCGCCAAATGAAGAGTTTTCCCTGTTAAAGGTTCTCGGAGTCATCGACGGTGAGAACGGCTGGCTACCTGAACTCGTCATCAAAGGCAACAAAACAACGCCAGAATTTGGCGGTGGACTATGTCAGGTTGGGACGACCGCGTTTCGAACAGCTTTGCGTGCCGGCCTCCCTATTACACAACGTCAAAATCACAGTTACCGCGTCCGCTACTACGAGCCAGCGGGTACGGATGCCACCATCTACGATCCAGCACCGGATTTTCGATTCAAAAACGACACAGGAAACTGGGTCCTTATCACAACACTCGCCACAAAAAACGATTTGGCCTTTACCATGTGGGGAACAGACGATGGACGTATTGTGGATCTAGGAGAACCCCGCATTTACAACATCGTTCCTCCCCCAGAAAAGAAAACGATCGAGAGCCTCGACATCCCGGAAGGAACAGAAAAATGCACAGAGGTAGCCCATGCTGGCGCAGACGCAAGCCTGGACTACACAGTAACCTACACTGGTCAAAAACCCCTGAAAACAACATTCACAAGTCATTATCGACCATGGGGAGCCGTTTGCTTACGAGGTGTAAAGCAGTTATCCACAAGCCCCTCCTCTACCACTCAAATTATCGATGAAACAGGCATAAATAACCCGCGGTAGGCACTCGCCCAAAAAGGTGATACAATGCCAACTAGTTCTTTTCTAGCCAGGCTGGCTAGCTTGAATATAGTTGTATCTTGACAAGATTGAGCGGTTATGGTAGATTCCCATGACCTTTGATTCAAATACGAGATCTTTAGCCATCTGCATCCACGACAAGCATGGAATGTGTCAACAGGGTGCCGCAGGTCTTCGGACTCGCTCTCCCCTCTCGAAACATTTCTTGGGTGCGGATGGCTTAAGCTCTTGTAAACAAAAACATCTCGCTTACACGAGATGTTTTTGTTTCTAACCGACCTTTTCCACTCGCCTAACCAGTCTGTTCATCATGTTCAGCAAGATACTTTTCCGCTTCCAGAGCGGCCATACATCCTGATCCGGCCGCCGTAATCGCTTGTCGATACCGAGCATCCTGAACATCGCCACACGCAAACAATCCAGGAACATTCGTTTGAGCCGTACCTGGAACCGTTTTAATGTATTTCTTCTCATCAAGATCCACGAGCCCTTGAACCAGCGTCGTATTTGGCTCATGCCCGATCGCAGCGAACACGCCGTCAATCGGAACTTCGCGCTCCGAACCGCTCACCGTATCCCGCAACCGAACACCCGTCACACGCCCGACATCTACACCCAAGATCTCGGCAACTTCCGCATTCCAAATAACATCGATTTTTGGATTCGCGAGGGTACGTTCTTGCATGATTTTTGAGGCCCGAAACGTGTCTCGTCGATGAACGATTGTTACCTTTTCGGCGAATCGTGTGAGAAAATTCGCCTCTTCCATAGCGCTATCCCCTCCACCAACAATCATGACGCGCTTTCCGCGAAAGAAAAATCCGTCACACGTCGCGCAAGCGCTCACTCCTTTACCATACAGCGCCTTTTCAGATTCAAGACCGATGCGACGCGCTGTAGCGCCTGTTGAAAGAATTACTGTTTTAGATTGGTACGTCTGACCGTTGGCAACAACTTCAAATCCGCCCTCAATAGGTTTCAATGAATCGACAAACGCGCTCACAATCTCTGTTCCAAATCGCTTCGCTTGTTCACGCATCTTTTGCATGAGTTCTGGACCCTGGATACCTTCTGGAAATCCTGGAAAGTTCTCGACATCCGTGGTTGTCATCAGTTGTCCACCCGGTTCATGACCTTCAAACAAGATCGGCGATAAATTCGCGCGTGCGGCATACACGGCCGCCGTCCACCCGGAAGGTCCGGAACCAACGATAAGGACGTTATACATACCGTTCCTACCCAAGAAACTTTTCAAGACGAGCCTTCAGCGCCTCTTTCGGCATAGATCCAACGATCTGATCCGCCACCTTCCCATCTTTAAAAACAAGGAATGTTGGAATGGACATGATATTAAACTGCCCAGGCATCTGATTCTGATCGACATTCATTTTGCCAATCTTGATTTTAGAAGCATCAAGTTCATGAGCGAGCTCTTCGACAATAGGGCTCATAACCTTGCAAGGACCGCACCATTCGGCCCAAAAATCAACAAGAACAGGTACGGGAGATTGAATAACTTCTGTAGTAAAGTTTGCATCAGTAAATGTATATTCCATAGTTGGATCATCATAAACACACGGCGCGCACGCGACAAGAGTCGACGTTCCCGACGCCCTCTACAAGCCCCTAAACTAGCGAACAATCTCGACTTTGCGAGCCTTCCGTTCTTCCGTATAGCCCTCAATACGATCACCGACCATGAGCTTGATTTTTCCTTTATAGGAGAATCCGCACTCCTGTCCCGTTGAAGCTTCTTTCACAACAGACTTTCCTGATTGAACCTGCTCAAGCACGCCCTCGCCAATCGGATCTTCACCGCGCCACACGCGCACCTTGCTTCCCGTAAACATCTTCCCCTCTTTCACGCGGGCACCAACAATCATTTTGCCTGTTTCCGTACGGAAAACAGCCAATACTTCGGCCATACCCGTATTCGTGATCGTGACTTCTTGAGGAAGTAAACCATTCAAACGTTCAATAATATCGTTAAACAAATCGTAAATGACTTTATAGGTTTTTACTGTCACGCCCTTTTCGCGCGCCGTCACATCAACCTGCGTGGGAACAATGACGTTAAATCCATAGACAACGCTTGGAGCGGAATTTGCGGCACGTTCAATGTCGCCTTCCGTGACATTACCAAGACCCTTTTGGATCACTGTTGCGGCAACAAGTTCATGATCAATCTTTTCAATCATACCCAACAAGGCTTCAAGCGAACCGAGCACGTCTGTCTTCACCACGATATTCAATTCAATTTTCTTACGCTCTTCACTTGCTTCCTGACTGACAACCTTGGTCGCCGTAAATGTATCCGCGGACTGCGCACTCTTTACCTTACGAACTTCAAGATCACGAGCATCTGCCGGCACTTCCACGATATCTCCCACAGCAGGAGCGGCTTTAAACCCCAAAATTTTCACCGGTGTTCCAGGTGGCGCGTGTTCAACCTGCTTTCCGTTCCAATCACGCATTGCCCGAACACGACCGTAGGCGACTCCACCTACACCCAACACATCGTTCTTATTGAGCGTTCCGTTTTGAACAAGCATCGTCGCAACAGGCCCTTCAGCCTTATCGAC
>CAZJEZ010000030.1:6787-9922 GCA_964545235.1 uncultured Gammaproteobacteria bacterium | reverse complement strand
TTTTTTGTACCGACAAACAAAATATTGCCGCCACGTAACGCAACCTTTTTTGCAAAGGCGCACGCTTCATCAAGCGAGGTTTGCGTCGCTTCAAGATTCAAAATATGGATGCCATTGCGGTTCCCAAAAATGAATTTCTTCATTCGTGGATGCCACTTAGACGTCTGGTGACCGAAGTGCACGCCCGCTTGGAGCATGTCTGTGAGGGAAGGCTTTGTAGCCATAGTGGGAAATTCTCCTTTTACTCGTTACATCTTTGCATTCATGCCCCAGTGAAAAGCTGAGGAGGAGATGAACGCAGATTCGGATAGATGAACGAAGATTTAATGCCAAAATATGGCGGGCTGAGTGTACCTGAATCCCTTGTTTTTGGCAAGGATCATTGACAAAATGCCTCTTTTCTTGTTATCTGGAGGCGTCCGCCTCTACGCGGCGAAAGGGCAGGAAGGCTCATGCCAGTACGATGCCGGTTCCTTCACAGTCGGAAGCCGGAGGTGTCACTCGACACGATTCGCGCCGTCCGCGCGTTCTTCGACCAGTTCACGACGTGGGTCAACCAAGCCGGTCGGGCACCGACAAGCCGATTCGCGACCACTACGCTCGAGTGGCGTATCGACGAAGTCTCAGACCACGACCAGCACGGACCACACATCCTCCCCTTCGAGCTTCATTCGGATCTGTACGTGTGGGTGCGGGTCGAGATCGAAGAGCGTGTGTCATGCATTCGTGTACGCCTCATGCATATGGCGCGACGCAAAAATGCCGCACACTGGTACGAAGCCCTGGCGGCGTTCATCGAGGGACGTGAGCCCGGGGTCACGCGTCGCGACGCCGTCCCGCCCCCGCCTCCCGCGGAGTGGTCACCAAAGCGCGCGCAATTCGCGGTTCCACGTATGGCACCGCCGCGTCTCCCCAAAATGTCCAGCAAGGCGGGGACGGACCCCTGGCTCGCCACCACCCTGTACACACACTTTCAAGGGAGCGCGTTCTCGGAAGACGACCTCGGCGTGGACATCGTGCGCGCCGCGGGCACTTCTTCCCGCGTCACGCTTCTCGATCGACTTCGGGCGCCCGGATTCGATCGCTACCTCTCGGAGCATCCCGATGATTCCGCGGGGAAGCCGACGTCGAACTTCCGATGGACGCCTGCGTTCCGCGAGAAAATGACCGAGCCTCCCCGGTCCTGATCCCGCCCCACCTGATCCCCCGCTTCTCTGCGGGGGTTTTGAATAGCACGTGTGCGTTTTATTCTTCGTCTTCGTTTTCGGTACCTTGTTTTCCGGATTTCACGGCCATGATAACGCCTTCCAAATCCCCATCCAGAATTGTTGGAATGTTGTGCCAAGATTTTTTAATGCGGTGATCCGTGATGCGGTCTTGCGGATAGTTGTAGGTACGAATCTTTTCAGAACGATCGCCGTTTCCAATCTGCGAACGACGTTGCGCGTCTAATTCGTTCCGCTTTTTCTCTTCCTGCGCCTCCCAAATACGTGCGCGCAAGATAGACATGGCTCGTTCTTTATTTTGAGCCTGTGAACGCTCGTCTTGGCATGTCACGATCACATTGGTTGGGATATGCGTGATACGCACCGCTGATTTTGTGGTATTTACCGACTGTCCACCCTTTCCACCCGCACAATACGTGTCTATACGAAGATCCTGCGGATTGATATCAACTTCTGTTTCTTCGATTTCTGGAAGAACCGCTACCGTAATCGTGGATGTGTGTACGCGCCCTTGTTTTTCAGTGGAAGGAACGCGCTGAACGCGATGGACGCCCGATTCAAACTTCAACCAGCCGTAAGCACCCGTTCCAGTCACAGAAAACACGACTTCTTTGAACCCACCCGTTTCTGTACGTGATTCGGAGAGGAGACCCGTCTTCCATTTATGGCGCTCCGCAAACCGCACGTACATACGAAACATATCCTGAGCAAACAAGGCCGCTTCGTCGCCGCCGGCACCGGCTCGAATTTCTACAATGACGTCATTTTCATCATGCGGATCCGGAGGAACCAGAAGAAGCTCAAACACGGATTCCGCTTCGGCGATTTGTGGCTCTAACGCTGCTACTTCGGACGCGGCAAGGTCTCGCATGTCCGCCTCATCGCTCGCAAGAGATGCGCGCGCTTCTTCAAGCGCCTGCGTGAGGCGAAGAACGGCAGCACCAGCCTCCGCAAGTGATTTTGCGTGATTATAGGCGCGTGAGGCGTCTTTTAGTTTACGTTGATCGCCCAACACCGCTGGATCCGAAAGCTTTCCTTCGACGAGGACGAGTTCTTCGCAGGCGCGTTGTGCATGTTGGATAAGGTGAGATGACATACAAGAAATGAGATACGAAAAACCGGCTTCCTGATACACGTGAACGACGGATCGTTCACCTATGTACCACAAAACCGGCTTTCCTAGCTACGCTTCGATGACTGTCTGGCTGGATTTCTTAGCCTCCTTTTGAGCGGCGCGCTTGGCGGCCTTTACTTTCTTTCCCGTGACAGTTTCGGCCTTGGCCTTGGAACGCGTTTCGAACTTTTCAACACGTCCAGATGTGTCAACAAGATTCTGCTTGCCCGTGTAAAAAGGATGACAGGCGGAACACAATTCAATGTGGATGTCTTCGACTGTCGAACCAACGGCGATTGTGTTGCCGCAAGCACAAACAATTTGCGTGTTTGCGTAATAGGTTGGGTGGGTGTCGGCTTTCATAATGGGCCGAGGATAGCAAAACTGAGTGGTTTTGGCAAGGCCTGTGGAAATGCTACACTGGGGCGCATGAACCAGCCAAAAAAACGTGTCGTAGTGATCGGAGGAGGTTTTACTGGATTATTGGCCGCGCGCCAGGCCGCACGCGATCCATCGCTTGCGATTACACTCTTAGATCGCTCTCCTTCATTTGTTTTCCTTCCTCGTTTAATTGATGCTCTCGGAGACGCTTCCTTCCCAAAAGAACGCTATATCGCCTCACTTGAAGAAATCGCTAAACGAGATGGATTCGCGTTTATTCAGGGGGAAGCGCTTTCCATCAATCGAGGGGAAAAATTCGTGACCTATCAATCACATTATCGCCAAGAGCCGGACACATGCGCGTACGATGCTCTACTCTACGCTACCGGGAGTCGTACAAAGTTTTTTAACACT
>CAZJEZ010000030.1:0-6777 GCA_964545235.1 uncultured Gammaproteobacteria bacterium | reverse complement strand
CACTCAAGTCCACGGACGTATCGTGCAGGCTCTTGAAAAAGCCGTCACCTCGACCGATCCGGTTGAAAAGCGCCGCTTGTTATCGTTCGTTGTTGTGGGTGGCGGGCCAAGCGGCATTGAATCCATCTTCGCCCTGCGCTCATTTGTTCGTACTTGGTGCGCAAAGCAAGCTCCCGCGCTTGCCGATCTTTCCAGCTATGCGGTTGTTCAAGCCGGTCCACAAATCCTGCCTGGATTCCCAACAAAACTCGTCCAAGGTGCCATGTCTGTGCTCGCGAGAGAACGTATGACTGTCTACGTTGGCGAAGCGGTTACGCGCGTTGAACAAGATCAGATCACCACATCGCTTCGACGCGTCATCCCGGCAAGTGTCGTCCTCTGGACAGCTGGAGTTGAGCCCGTGCTCGTCAAATGTGAACCAGATATGCATGCCGACGGCGGAGGAGTGATCGTGGATAACGCTCTTCATGTCGACCGAGCTCATCTCGCTGGCGGCGATGTCTCTTCCTATCGCGAACAGAACGTCATTATCCCAAAGAACGCTCAAACAGCTATGCGTATGGCTCGTGTTGCCGCGATGAATCTTTCCCACTCCACAAACGAACGTATGCCAGCCCTGTATCATTATCGCTCTCTTGGAAGCATTATCACTGTTGGGACAACTGGATTCTTTGATATTCGTGGTTTTGTTTTTCAGTCATCACTTGTCCCCTTCTTACGCGATCTGATCTATCGTATCCGTATGCGACAGATGACGCGCTAAGCCAGCATCGGATGCATCCCGTGCGCTCGCCATATGCTTGGTACCCATCTCATGCGTCTCCTATACAAGCACGGCGCAAAACCGCTCTTATTCAGACAAGATCCTGAGGATATCCACGAACGCGTTTGTCGCGTTGGTGAATTCCTGGGCCACACACCCCTAGCACGTGTCCCGATGCGCTATTTCTTTTCGTATGAAGACACTGCTCTTGAGCAAACGTTGTGCGGGGTTCATTTTTCTAATCCCGTCGGACTGGCGGCTGGATTCGATAAGAATGCGCGCCTCACTCCTATCCGGGCGTCGGTTGGGTTTGGTTTTGCAGAGGTAGGATCCATTACGGGTGAACCGTGTCTAGGCAATCCTCGTCCACGGCTCTGGCGACTTCCTCAATCCGAGGCGCTCCTTGTTTATTACGGTTTAAAAAATGATGGATGTGAGTCTGTGGCAGCCTACCTCGAGCAACAACCTCCCTCGCTCCCAATCGGTATCAGTGCGGCCAAGACCAACCACCCAACATGCACAGGAATACAGGCAGGTATTGATGACTATGTAAAAACTATTCGTCGCTTTTCCTCCATCGGAGACTACTTCACGCTGAACATTAGTTGCCCGAATGCCTTTGGTGGTGAACCCTTTACAGATCCTGAAAGACTTCATCTGCTCCTTTCTGAAGTAGATAAGGTACCGACACATAAACCCTTTTTTCTGAAAATCCCTGCGGACCTCTCTTTCCGCGCACTCGACGCGCTTGTAACCGTCGCTGATCAGCATCGAATTCATGGCATGATTATCTCCAATCTCACCAAACAACGAGGTCTTCCCGGGTTGAATCAGAACGAACTCCCTGAACTCGATAAAGGCGGTATCAGCGGAAAGCCCGTCGCTGCCCTATCAAACGCCCTCATCAGCCACCTCTATCAGACAACTCATGATCGAGATATTATCGTTGGATGTGGTGGCATTTTTTCTGCGTCGGATGCTTATGAAAAAATTCGCTGTGGCGCTTCACTCGTCCAACTTATTACCGGACTCATCTTCGAAGGACCACAGCTCGTTGGGCAGATCAACCAAGAACTTGTTCAGCTCCTGCATAAAGACGGTTTTACTCATATACGCGAAGCCGTCGGCGCCGCACACCGTGCATAATTCCCTCAATCCTCGATAAACCCTCCGGCTTGGATATTCCACAGGTGATGATATAAGCCCTTGTTCGCAAGGAGATCTTCATGTGTCCCTTGATCCACGATAGCTCCTTTTTGGAGCACAAGAATACGATCCATCGCCATAATCGTGGAGAGACGGTGTGCAATCACGATCACCGTGCGGTCTTTCATGAGATCCTGGAGCGCGTCCTGAATCAACTTTTCTGATTCAGAATCAAGCGATGACGTCGCTTCGTCCAGCACCAAGATAGGCGCATCTTTCAAAAGAGCTCGGGCAATCGCTATGCGCTGGCGTTCTCCGCCGGAAAGTTTTACTCCACGCTCACCTACGAAGGTGTCGTACCCCTCAGGAAACCGACGAATAAATTCATGACACCGCGCCAGCTTTGCCGCCCGAATGATTTCTTTTTCCGTGGCCTGTGGGTTGCCATATCGAATATTGTCTTTGAGCGATCGATGAAAGAGAACAGGCTCTTGAGGGACGAGGGCAATGGCTGCACGCAATGAATCCTGCGTGACCGAAGAAATATCCTGTCCATCAATACGAATGACTCCATCCGTTACATCGTGGTGACGAAGGAGGAGTTTGATAATAGTAGATTTTCCCGCGCCAGAAGGACCAATAAACGCCACGCGCTCCCCTGCACGGATGTGGAGATTGAAATCACGGAGAATCCCGTTTCCTCCATAGCTAAACCGCACGTGCTGCATATCTATTTCTCCCGATGTTATGCGTAGCGTCTTTGCTTTTGGCGCATCTTGAATCGCATGTGGCGTGTTCAAGATATCGATCATTTCTTTTGCATCCGTGAAAGCGGAAAAGTACTGACGGACCATGCGCGTAATTTCTTGCATCTTGCCGTTGAGGAGAAAAAAATACGTCTGAAACAAGAGGAGGTCTCCGGCGGATATTTGATGCTGTACCCAGGCATTCACGCCATACACCATCACCCCAGCCTGTACACCAATCATGACAAGCGCTTGCATGGCGGCGCTCCAATCATGCGCCGACCAGGCTCGCAACCGAAGACTCCGAAGAATATCGGACTCGTGGACAAATCCCTTCCATTCCGTCTTTCCTTGGGCAAATGATTTGACCGTTGTGATATTGGAAATAATGTCGGAAAGCAATCCTGTGATACGCGTATCTTGCGCCGCACGCACGAGGTCGTTTTTCATCTTCCATCGGCTGTAGAGGATATTGAACGTAACCGCAAAGGTGATCCAAGCCAATACGACGAATCCAATCGTTGTGCTTCGATGAAACACGACAATGAGCACGCCGATAATAGCTACGCAGATCGGAATGAGGCGCTGTTGCGTTGTGTCAGCAATTTCTTCAAATGCCCGCGATAAACGAGATACCCGCCGCACCAATGATCCAGCAAAGTGATCCTGAAAAAACTGGAAACTGTGCCCAAGCATGTATCGCACGCTCCCCTGTTCCAGCTCAGCCATGCCCTGCAACTGAAATCGTGTGATCACTTGTTGTAATATGCGATTCACGAGCCATGCAAAACAGGCCAGCTCAAAGATACGTCTGATGCACGCAAATAACAGATCACGCGTTACATCAACCGAGGCGCTCGACGCTGTGATCAGAGCATCGATCAACTGCTTCGTGGCATACGGCATGGCCGTAATCCAAACAAATTCCACCACGATCGTTGCGAGCACGATAAACAGCACTCTCCAACGCAGATGCTTGAGCTGGCGAATGAAGAAGGAGGCGACGCTGGAAAAGAGCATGGGGAGGGAAGGATTGTTAGACCAATATTTTTCTATCTGTATCGTTTTCTAGACACCCATGAGTATACCCTGTTTACGTCGTCATGTCGTTCACTTATCGTTACCCCAGAACACGTATCAGCGCCTCGGCGAGGCGAGCGGAATCATGACGCGCGATATGTGGGTCCTGCCACAGATCGGCTCCAACGATACCCGGGCTCTGTAGATCATCCTCATTCGGCAAGAGCGGGAGCTTCCCTTCTTGCCTGTAGGCAGCTCGTGTCGATTCATCCGGCATACGCGTGTTCGCGATCTGTACATCAACCGGTCGACCGGCATACAGTTCTACCTCCGTGCGAATGCGTTCCAACGAAAATTCCTCCATCCCCTTCGCTTCGGTGAGAAGATTAGCGATACTCACGAGACGTGCTGGCGAGGCTATAACTACTTCTTTAATCCCGCGCGGAAGAAGATTCGGTAAAGAGCTCGTGTAAAAACTTCCCGGACCAACCACTAGTACGTCGGCTTGCTGAATCGCTTCAATGGTGAGGGGCTCTGCTTCTACCTCTGGATCCAAAAAGAGTCGCGTGAGTCGCCCGCCCTGTTTCATTCGCTCATCCACGGCTGTCTCGCCCCGCGCAATATATCCGTCTTCATATTCCGCGCAAAGAGTGGTTACCGATCGTGTAACTGGAAGCACACGCCCCTTGACAGAAAGAATCTGGGAGAGCGCGTCCACCGCATCAAGATAGTCCCCATACACTTTTTCCAGCCCCATGAGAAGCACGTTGCCGCCTGTATGGTTCGGTTGTGATTCGTTCTGAATGCGTTTTAGAAGAATGTGACGCGCCGCCACCTCATCTTCCGCAAGTGCAAGAAGACACTTTAACACATCACCCGGGGGAAGAATGCCAAAGCGATCTTTGAGAGCACCCGAACTCCCACCCGTGTCGAACATGTTCACCACTGCCGTGATCTCCAAAAACGGATGGGCTTTTAAACCAGAAAGTAGCGCCGGCATTCCTGTGCCGCCACCAAAACACACAACCCGAATCGGAGAAAGAGAGGGCATGCGTTAGTTTTTCACAAGGAACGCTCTGAGTTTTTCTACCGCCATACGGCGCATACTGATTTCATTTTTTTCACTCTGCGACATCTCGGCAAAGGTTTTTTCTTGTCCATCTGGAAGGAAGAATACATCCCAGCTAAACAGTGACGTCGTACGCGGATGGACAACTCGTCCATGAATCTCCCCTTCGAAGAAATGTGTATCACCTTGTGCATCCGAATATCCAATGAGTGTTTTTGCAACGGCACGATCATTTCCAAGGCGATCAACAAGATTCGCCACCCCTTCGTGACCAAGCGCCTTCATGAACCACTTAATAAGTGGCCCCGGAAATCCATTCATGCCTTCTAGGTAGAGCGACGTGTCTTCAACCATAATTTCTCCGCTCACGTGTTTGCGCGCCTCTTCCAATTTCACACGAATAATTTTGTGCGGATCCAGTTCTTGAATCTCTGGAAGATCTAAGTGCCGTTGCTCAATCTGACCCAAGATCGCTTGCGCCTCTGCAAACTTATTTGCATTGCCAGTAATAAATTGAATCATGCTCTTACGCTCCATGACACTTCTTGTACTTTTTTCCACTTCCACACGGACAAGGATCGTTACGGCCCGTGTCTTTTGTCGCTTCATGGCCAATGAGTGCTGAACCCTCAGCTGCAACCGCTTGTTGCATCTGTTCTTGGCCTTCAATCGGCTTACGCTCTACTTGAATACGGAAGATCGCGCGTGCGACACGTGCGCCGATCGATGCAAGCATTGCGTTAAACATGCGATAAGACTCGCGCTTGTACTCGACCAAAGGATCGCGCTGGCCATAGCCCTGCAACCCAATCGAGTGACGCAAGTAATCCATCTGTTCAAGGTGCTCAATCCATAAATCATCCGTTGCTCGTAACAGAAGCGACTTCTCGATATCACCCATGAGCACCTGATCACCAACCTGCTCTTCAACGAATGTATACGCCTCTCGCATCAGCGGCTGAAGTGATTCCATGACCGCGGTTCGGCGACGCATCAAATCTTCTTTGTCGACAAGCGGCTCTTGTGAAATCGTCACGTTCGCGCGATTCGCTACGTCTTGTGGCAGCATGGCGCGAACCATGCCTTGTAACGTGACCACGTCCCATGCTGTCGGATCTTCTGCGAGTGTATGCGTGGCAATAAGTGCCTCGATTTCTGCGTCGACCATTCCAAGCACGCGAGCCTTTAGCGGACGCTCGCCGTCGTGCGTCGCCTGCATCACGGCTTCTAGAATCTCTCGGCGACGCTTGTACAGCACGGTACGGTGCTTGTTCAACACGTCGTCGTACTCAAGTAAGTGCTTACGCGTATCGAAGTGGTGTCCTTCAATTTTCTTTTGCGCCGTTTCAATGGAGCTGGTAAGCATCCGGTTTTCGATCGCTTCATCATCTGGCAACCCGAGTGAATCGAGCGTCTTACGCATCTTGTCCGATCCAAAGATGCGCATCAGATCATCTTCCATGGAAAGATAAAACTGCGTTGTCCCCGGATCGCCCTGACGACCAGAACGTCCACGCAACTGGTTATCGATGCGACGCGATTCGTGGCGTTCCGTGCCAAGTACATGCAACCCACCAAGCGCACGGACTGCTTCGGCTTCTTCTTTGTCCGGAGGGTTCCCGCCCAAGATGATGTCGACACCACGACCAGCCATATTCGTTGCGACCGTCACCGCTCCACGACGACCGGCCTGCGCGATAATCTCAGCTTCACGTTCGTGGTTCTTTGCGTTCAACACGTTATGCGGAATACCGGCCTGCTTCAACAGCTCACTCAAGATTTCATTCTTTTCGATGCTCACGGTACCAACAAGCACCGGCTGCCCTTGCTCATGACGCTTTTTGATATCCGCCACAACCGCATTGAATTTCCCGAGCTGTGATTTGTAGACGCGATCAGGAAGATCTTTACGCTGATTTCCACGATGGGTTGGTATCGAAGTGACGTCTAGTTTGTAGATCTTGTGAAATTCTTCCGCTTCCGTAGCGGCCGTTCCAGTCATACCGGAGAGCTTTTCGTACAATCGGAAGTAG
>CAZJEZ010000029.1:0-10338 GCA_964545235.1 uncultured Gammaproteobacteria bacterium | reverse complement strand
CATGGTGCCACTCGTGGGCGAGAATCGTTTATTGGAAATCTATGGGTTGCGCGTGTTAAATAAAACACGTCGTCTTGGATTGCAAACGTTATTGCGAAGCGCTGGGGTGTTGGGAAAGCCGATTGATACGGAGACGGTTGGGTTCAGTATCGGGCCTCGGTTGAATGCGGCTGGTCGCATGGATCACGCATCGATTGCGTTGAATTTATTGCTGGCACAAACGCAAGAAGAGGCGGATGTGTATGTGCGTGAGATCGAGCGCTGTAATCGCGAACGACAAGAAGCGACGAAACGAATGATGGTGGAGGCAGAAGCGCAACTCGCAAACCAGGCCGACGCCCCGATGATTGTCTTGTGGAATCAAGCATGGTCGCCTTCGTTAGTTGGACTGGTGGCCGGACGCTTTTTAGAAGCTCATTGGAAACCGGTGGTGGCGATTGGATCACACGAAGGGACGTGGATTGGTTCCGGGCGCTGCATGCAGGGATTTCATATCACGGAAGCGGTGCGTCAGGCGGGGGAGGGCATTCTTACTCGCGCTGGTGGTCATAAGCAGGCATGTGGATTCGCTCTTGTTGATCAGGAGAAGTTGTCGACCTTCGCGGAACGGTTACACGCACACACGACGGAACATCTGACAGATGAGATGCGTTTTCCGACGCTCGCTATCGACGCAGATATTCCACTACGACGCTTGACGGTCGAGGAAGCGCAGCTTGTTGATGCGCTTCAGCCATTTGGTGAAGGGAATCGTCGTCCCGTGTTTTGTGCACGGCGGTGTGTTGTGGCGAGCCTTGATCTCATGGGGGCGACGCAAAAACATCTTCGACTCCAACTCCTTGATGAAGATGGCCGTCGTGTGAAGATGGTTGGGTTTAATCAAAGCGAGCGCGCGGAACAGATCCGTCCGGGGAGCGTGATTGATATTGCGTTTACGATGGCGTTGAATGAGTGGCAGGGCCGTGTAAGTGCGGAAGGACGGATTGTCGACGTTGCGGTACACTAGGCATCATCATCTATGTTGCATGCACGTATTCGCACAGACGGAGGATCGCGGGGAAATCCAGGACGGTCCGGGATCGGGGTTGTTGTCGAAGACGCGGATACGGGTGAAGTCTTGGAACAGCATGCCAAGTTTTTAGGTGTGACGACCAACAATCAAGCTGAGTATCAAGCTGTTATTTTGGGTCTTGCCCGGTGTCAGGCGTTAGGCGCGCAGACGGTTGAAGTCTTGGCAGACAGTGAGCTCCTTATCAAACAAGCTCGGGGAGAATACAAGGTAAAACATCCGGAACTTGGGAAGCGCTATATGGAATTGAAGCGCCTTGAACTCCTATTTCAGCGCGTCGTGTACAAACATGTACGTCGTGAATTCAACAAAGCGGCGGATGCGCTGGCGAATCAGGCGATGGACGAGGGACGTTGATTGTTCTTGTCGAAGGCGTTTGGTATACTTGGAACATCTATGGGTCTTTTTTCTCCGGCGCCAAGCGAAGTCAGCTACGTCGGTATTGATATTGCCTACGGTGGTATAAAGTTGGTCGAATTACGAAACGAAAAAGGTCGTGCGCGATTGAATACGTACGCGTATGCCAATGTCCCACCTGATGCGGTTGATCAGTCGTTGATTCAGGACACGGACTACACGGCTGAGCTTTTGAAAAACATGCTTACACAAGCGCGTGTGAGTACGAAGAAAGCGGTTTCTGTGATTCCGATCTCATCGGTCTTTTCCTCGATTTTGAATGTGCCGACGACGGTTGAAAAAGAGGTACACGAGGCCGTGGTGACGCAAGCAAAGAAATTGATTCCCATGCCGATTGAAGAAGTCTTTCTGGATACGACGATCATCGACTCTACGCAAAAGTCAGAAATAGAAAAAGCCTCGACGCGGGTTTTGGTGTCAGCGGCACCGATGACGCTCATTAATAAGTACAAAGAGATTTTTAAGAAGACGGGATTGGAGCTTACCGCTCTTGAAACAGAAGTGCAGGCGATGATCCGTGCGCTCATCGGACGAGATCGCGCTACGATCATGATCGTGGATATCGGATCGCTTCGTACAAACATCATGATCGTGGAGCGGGGGATTCCCGTTATCTCTCGGTCCATTGCAACAGGTGGAAACGCGATTACGGAAACCATTGCTAAAACACTCGGGATTCCCCTGGATCAAGCGGAATCCATGAAACGAGATATCAAGTCGATGCAGACATTTGCGCCGACAGGCGATCTGACGCCCATTCTCTCCGTTTTATTGAAAGCTATCGTGGATGAGATCCGGTATTCATTCAACCTCTATCAATCTCCGGAGATGGGTGGATCGCAAAAACGTATCGAAAAGATTATCGTAACGGGTGGGTCCTCCTTGCTTCCGAGGTTATCTGAATTTCTCACCCAACAACTGGGTGTAAACACCTATTTGGGTAATCCGTGGGCACGCGTGGTCTATCCGCTCGATCTTCGGCCCGTACTCGAAGAGATGGGTCCGCGGTTCGCCGTGTCGATTGGGTGTGCGATGCGAGACATTTAATCCTTATCATCTTTAACTCGTTGTCCTTTCTAGCCCTATGAAAAAAACACAAAAAAAATCTGGTCGTGTATCTGCATTTATTCCAAAAATGAGCGCTATCGGGGCGTTCGTCGTGATCTTTTTCGCGATTCTTGTGTCGGTAAGCTATACGGTTAGCGTTGTGCGTGAACGCGAACATGACTCCGGACTTGAAGCTCGGGTACAGGCGCTTGAATCACGTCTTACGGCAAGCACGCTCTCGAACTCGGGTACTCGTTAGGTTCGTTGATTATGATGCCGTCCGCGCGAAAATCATGGCATGATGCCGTTTTGCGTGTTGCAGAGGAACGGCATCTTTTGCGTCCGAGACAGTGTGCGCGGATTGTTTCTTTGTTGGATCATGGGCTTGATCTTTCTCAGGTGCTTGTGGGTTCCGGTCTTCTGACGCCGGAAGCGTTTTCTGCCTGTATCCAAGAAGTTGGGCAACAAGAAGAGGCCGTGGCTGCTTCAGATTCCGTTCGTCCGCTGAGGGCGTATGAAGCAGGCGGACATGTCTTGATGTCCGTACTAGAAGAAGTACAAGGTCCTATTCATGAGCAGACGCACGGGTCGTTCTGGCCCGCTCTTCGTGCGCGCCAGACGCTTCTTGCACGCACAGGGTCTCGTTTATGTTCACCGCAGACCTCTTCATCCCACCCGTTGCGTGCGACACAGGCTTGGCGCCTGTTTGGACAAGGAACAGGGCATGTCGTTATTGAACGGGCGGATGCCGAGACGCAGGTGCTCCTGGAGCCCTATCTCCGTGACACGCCTTCGTTAGAGGGGCTTCGTACAGGGGCTATTACCTCTCATGAAGACGCGCGTCTCATTCGTCTGATCTATGGTGAAGAAGATGGGATGTTGGACGCGCTTCTTCTCCTTGGTTATCGCATGTGTGTACATACGAAGACGCGCACAGATTCAGATGTGCTCCTGGATGCGTTGACATCACTTGGTCATCACGCCATTCTGTATAGACAACAGCCAACCACGCATGGTCCGGCTTGGCTTGTTCTGCGTGTATGACCCACTTGCTGCATATCGATGATGATCACTTTTATTGCCACACGCTGAAGCGTGTTTTTGAGGCCAATCAGTATAGTGTTCAATGTGCTCATCAGGGAGAAGAAGGTCTTGCTCTGGCCGAAGAACACACACCTGATGTCATTTTATTGGATATCGCGATGCCTAAAAAAAATGGGTTTGAAGTGTTGGAGCAGTTACGTACCACCAAGGCAACCAAACAGATTCCCGTGATCATGCTTACGCATCTGGGAGCCAAAGAAGATGTCCTACGTTGTTTGGAGCTGGGCGCGGCGTCGTATTTGATCAAAACGCATCACAGTCCAAAAGACATTGTCCAGCACGTGAATCGTATCGTTGAAGAGCAGGGGAAGAAGAACGGGTTTACCGTGCGGGAACTCGTCGTCGTTGTTGGCGTGTTCTTGAGCGCGCTCACGATTGGTTTGTGGCTGTTCTCGGCGAGGCTGGATGCGCTTCGTCAGGATGAACGTGCGGCGGTGATGGAGCGTCAGCAACAATCCGTCTCCATGCCCGAAGATTCTCGTCCGTGATATACTCTGTTCAGATCTATGCGCACCTCTCGAGGGTTTACCATTCTTGAACTGATTATCGTGATTGCCGTCATGGGGCTCATGGCGACGCTCGCGGTTCTTTCTTTGCAAAGCGCTCGTGCGCGAACACGTGATGCTCAGCGTCTGTCCGATATCACGGCGCTTCGGAACGCGCTCACGGGTCACTGGTTAGAAAAGGCGTCTTATCCACCAAGCGGAGGTGTTGATCTTGGAAAACCTGGGACGAATACGGGAGCGTTATCCTCTGCGGCAGGAGGGTTTACAGATGTCTCGCAAACACAAGGAACCGTCTACTTGCCGCGTGTTCCCGTTGGCCCAAAGGCTAATGAATTTTATCGCTATAAGGCGAACGGGAATGCCTATTCCATTTGTTTTCAAACAGAGAGTGAGACGGTACTTGGCGTAGCAAATGTCTACTGTGCGCATAGCAATGGAATCGATACCGAGGATACAGAAAAATGATCATGGTTTTGATCGCTGGACTATTGGGCGCGTGCATTGGTTCGTTTTTGCACGCGCTTGCGTTTCGCGTGTATGAAGGATGGACGTTGCAGGGGAGATCGAAGTGCCCGCACTGTCAGACAACGATTCGTCCGCGCCATTTGATTCCGGTGCTTTCGTGGGTAGCGCTTCGTGGAAGGTGTGCAACGTGCCGGAAGCGTATCCACATTTTGTATCCGATTGCGGAATGTGTTGGTGGAGGCGTGTGGGCGTTGATTGCGATTCGTGCTGGCGTTTCCGTGCTTACCTGGCCGATGCTCACGTTTTTCTTTTTGTTTTTTTCCTTCCTACTGTTTCTTGCGTTGTTTGACGCGCGCTATCAACGGCTCCCAACGGAGCTTATGGTCGTGGGGGCGCTCGTGTTTGGCGGAGGGGCACTTGTGCTTGGTCTTGTGAGCTGGCAGCTCGCATTCCTAGGGATGTGTTTAGGGCTCTTC
Organism: uncultured Gammaproteobacteria bacterium; assembly: GCA_964545235.1. Taxonomy (GTDB): domain Bacteria; phylum Patescibacteriota; class Patescibacteriia; order 2-12-FULL-60-25; family 2-12-FULL-60-25; genus CAZJEZ01. Next base: position 5,254 of record CAZJEZ010000029.1, on the reverse strand, counting down.
TTTTTTGGCATACAGGTGGTTCTTTCGGATGGGGCGTGGATGGGTTCGGGAGATCCTGTTTTGGGGGCGTTGATTGGTCTGGTTCTTGGGTGGCAGGTGCTCGCGTGGGGTATCTATTTTACATACACGATTTCTGCTTTTCTCTTCGGCTGTTTATGGCTGTTACGGGTCGTTCACCGACGTTCTCGGATCGCGTTCGCACCCTTGTTGTGTGGCGGCGTTTTTGTGGCTTGGTATATGGCTCCGTATCTGGAACAGGTGACGACGCGTCTGCTAGGATAGGGACATGACTATTTCGGAGGCACGGAGCCGCGCCCAACGTTTACGCCAGGAAATCAACACGTATCGGTATGAATATCACGTGCTCGACAACCTCTCGATTTCCGAGAGTGCATTGGATGCGTTGAAGCATGAGCTATCTACCTTGGAGCAGGCGTTTCCAGAATTGGTGACGCCTGATTCGCCGACACAACGCGTTGCGGGAACGGTCGCGGAAGGATTTATCAAAGTACCGCACACAACACGCATGTTGTCGCTTGAAGACGCGTTTTCTCGAGACGAAATGGATGCGTGGCTCACGCGTATTCAAAAACTTGCGCCCGACGCGCTGTTTGATTTTTTTGCCGAGGTGAAGATGGATGGGTTGGCGGTATCGCTCGAGTATCAAGACGGCGTTCTTGTACGCGGTTCAACGCGTGGTGACGGATTTGTTGGTGAAGATGTGACACATAATATTCGGACGATTGAAGCGATTCCGTTGCGATTACGCGCTCCAACGTCGGAAGAGCTTGCTGCCTTCTGTAAACGATTCAAGGGTTCGGTAGACGAAACGCGTCTTCGTGAGGTGTGTGCCGGTACTGGGTCTCTTGAGATTCGCGGGGAAACATTCATGGCACGGAATACCCTTGAACGCCTCAACAAAAAACTCGTCGCGCGTGGGGATGCTCCTCTTGCGAATCCTCGAAATGCCGCGGCGGGATCAATCCGTCAGCTAGATTCTTCCGTTGCCGCTGGACGCCAGCTCTCTTTTTATGGATACGGCATTATTGGGAATATCGGGCTTACTACACATGAACAGGTGCATGCCCTTCTTGAACTCCTTGGCGTTCCGCAGAATCCAGAGAATAGGTACGCGCGGACGTTAGATGATGTAGAACTGTTTCACCGGGCGTTGTTCGATAAGCGTGACACGCTCGATTATTGGTGTGATGGCATCGTTGTCAACGTTAATACGGATGCCTTGTTTGAACGGCTTGGTATCGTCGGGAAAACGCCGCGTGCAGGTATTGCCTGGAAGTTCCCTGCTGAACAGGGGACGACACGAATCAATGCTATCGAGATTTCTGTGGGACGAACAGGCGCGCTTACACCCGTTGCGATTCTTGAACCAGTACAACTTGCGGGAACAACGGTGGCACGCGCTTCGCTCCACAATGAAGATGAGATTCGGCGACTGGACGTGCGTATTGGCGATACGGTTATTGTGGAAAAAGCGGGGGACGTGATTCCAAAAGTGATACAGGTGCTGCCACGGCTTCGTACGGGAACAGAACGTATTTTTCAGATGCCGACGACATGTCCCGTGTGTGGCGGGTCTGTGTTTAAACGTGAAGATGAAGTTATTGCCTACTGCGACAATCGAGACTGTTTTGCGCAAGAGCTGCAAAGCATTCTTCATATGGCCTCACGGGAAGCATTTGATCTGCGAGGCTTGGGTGACAAAATTGCGGAACAACTTATTCAAGAAGGGTTGGTTCATGAGCCGGCGGACCTCTTCAAACTTCAAGAAGGTGATGTACGTGGCTTAGAAGGATTCGGGGACGTCTCCGCAAAAAAACTCATCGACGAGCTTCAATCGAAACGTCGACTAGCGCTTCATAAATTCATTCTCGCTCTCGGTATTCGTCATGTGGGAGCGGAGACGGCCCGTGATTTAGCGAATGCATTCGGTTCTGTTGATGCGCTTGCAAAGGCATCGCAGGACGAGCTTGTAGAGGTAAAGGGTATCGGCGAGATCGTGGCGCAATCGGTTGAGGCGTTTTTCCGTGACGTTCGCAACCGAGAGCGTATGCAGCGGCTTCAGGCCTGTGTTGAGATTGAGTCGCCGGCACCTGTTCAGACGGGGCCTTTTTCCGGAACAACGTGGGTGCTTACGGGAACGCTCACGGCGTTGACTCGCGACGAAGCGAAGGATCGAATTCGTGCGCTTGGAGGAACGATTTCTGAAAGCGTTTCCAAGAAGACAAGCTTTGTTGTTGCAGGGGAGGAGGCTGGCTCAAAACTCACGAAAGCTGAAGCGCTTGGCGTGCCTATTTTGTATGAAAACGCGTTTCTTGTGAAACTTGAAGAAACCAGGTAATCTCAACCACATTCTATGCCTCTTTCTCTTGACGATGTGAAGCGTCTGGCGGATCTCACGCGTTTACAGCTCTCTGATGAAGAATTAGAGATGCGGCGTGGAGAGCTTGAGCGTGTTTTGGAGTACGTTCAGCGGTTAGCGCGCATCGATACCACGGGCATCCCCGAGGCGGAAGGTCTCGAGGATTGGTCTGCGTGGAGGCAAGATGATGCTCAGCCGAGTTCGGTGGCTACGCGCAACCAAATCATTGCCGCGTTTCCTGATCGAGTGCAAGACGCGTTGCGCGTCCCAGCCGTGTTCACAGCTCCAAAAAAATAACTATGACTCACCCAGAAGGCTATACGATTCGTTCTGCACATGACGCTTTGGTTGCTGGGACGGTGACCTCTGTATCATTGACGCGTGCGTATCTTGATGCGATTCGTTCACGCAACCCAGCGCTGAATGCGTATGTTGAGGTATGGGAAGAAGAAGCGCTCGCTCGTGCCGCCGCGTCCGATGCGCGTCGCGCGGCAGGATCGGCGACGCATGTGCTCGACGGTATTCCGCTCGCGATTAAGGATAATATGTTGTATCAGGGGAAACGGGTGCGTGCCGGTTCCCGGATCTTAGAGCATCACGTGAGTGCGTCCACGAGTACGGCTGTGCAGCGATTATTGGATGCGGGAGCGGTGATTTTGGGGACAACAAATATGGATGAGTTTGCCATGGGATCATCCACGGAGCATTCAGCCTATGGAGTGACGCACCATCCGCGTGATCTGGAACGTGTTCCTGGTGGATCATCCGGTGGTTCCGCTTGTGCGGTGGCGGCGGATTTGTGTGTGGCGGCGCTTGGTTCCGATACGGGTGGTTCGATCCGACAGCCAGCCGCCTTGTGTGGCGTGGTTGGCATGAAGCCGACGTATGGGAGCGTGTCCCGTTCCGGTCTTATCGCCATGGCCTCGTCGCTTGATCAGATCGGACCCATGACAAAAACCGTTGAAGACGCGGAGCTTTTGTTCGACGTTATTCATGGTCGTGACGAACGGGACCAAACGACGCAGGAGACGCATGCGTTCATGCCTACCCACCCAGCATCTCTCAAGGGTATGCGTATCGGTCTTCCGAGACAGTGTTTTTCCGATGGTATGAGTGAGAGCGTTCGTTCGCGCGTTCTGGAAGGACTCGACACGTTACGCCGATTAGGAGCGGAGCTGATTGAAGTTGATCTTCAGCACACGGACGAAGCGCTCGCCGTGTATTACGTTCTTATGCCATGCGAAGTGTCATCCAATCTCGCGCGTTTTGACGGAATTCGTTACGGTGCGCGTGTCGAGGCTTCTTCGTTGTACGACACATATACACGTTCCCGAGGAGAGGGTATTGGTCCCGAAGCTCGCCGCCGCGTCCTCCTGGGGGCGTACGCACTCTCAAAAGGTTATTACGATGCGTATTATCGTCAGGCGCGAAAAGTGCAGACGTTGATTCGTCGTGAGTACGCGCGCGTGTTTCAAGAAGTGGATGTGCTTGTGACGCCAACTACACCTTCAACCGCCTGGAAGATTGGTGAAAAAGGAAACGATCCGCTCGCGATGTATTTGGAAGACGTGTTTACGGTTGGTGTAAACGTTTCCGGTCTTCCAGCGGTGAGTGTTCCCTGCGGTGATAGCGAGGGGCTGCCCGTCGGCATGCAGATTATCGGTCAATGGGGGAAAGATGCTACCATGATGGATGTGGCGTATGCCTTTTCGAACGCGCACGTCTAACCCATGTTACAATTTGTTGTTGGAACAGAACCGACACCCGTGATCGAGCCGTCCTCCTCTGATGGAACGACGGTGCTTTGGCTGTTTGGGTTACTTCTCGTTTTTGTTTTTCTTGCGGCGTTCGGTGTGTGGCGGCTTGTGCGGTTTCTTCGCCGCCCAGACATGCATGGGCTTTCGCGTGAAGCGGTGGCGAAACAATGGGCACAGATCGAGCAGCTTCCCGAACAGGGTCTTGTGGGAGCAAAGCTTGCCGTCATCGAAGCAGATAAACTTTTGGATGGCGTCCTCAAGTCTATGATGTTTCCCGGTGAAACGATGGCAGATCGACTCAAAGTGAGCGCCTATAAATATCCGGATATTCGTCAGGTGTGGGGAGCGCACAAGCTCCGCAATCAACTCGTGCATGACTCCGCGTTTGAGCTTACGTCACGTCAGGCGCACTATGCATTAAAGGATTTTGCCCGAGCGCTTCGTACACTGAATGTGTTGGACTAGCGTATGATTCCGTATGTTGGCGCGACGCAGGTGAGCTTGTTTGGAATCATTCCTATCCAGATATGGGGACTGTTCGTTGCATTAGGCTTTGTTGTTGGGGGCTACGTCGCGTATAGACGAGCCCAACGTCTTGGATTGAGTGCGGATCATGTCTTGAACCTTGCGCTTTGGATTTTGATTGCCGCCCTCCTTGGTTCACGGATGTTTCACATCGTGGCCTATGCATGGCCATCTTCGTGGGGAGCCTTGCTTCATGCCCTTAATCCTCGTGAACCCGGGTACGCGATTTTTGGAGGATTTATCGGTGCATTCGTCGCGACAATTCTTTATCTTCGCAAACATCGTCTTCCGTTTTTCTCGTATGCGGACGTGCTTGCGTGGGGATTGCCGTGGGGATGTGGCGTTGGTCGTATCGGTTGTTTTTTGATTCACGATCATCCGGGCACGCTCTCGCATGCATTGCTTGCCGTTCGTTATCCTGGTGGAGAAACGCGGCATGATTTAGGCTTGTATCTTTCTTTGGTGGGGTTTGCTACCGGACTCTTATTTCTTGTTCTGGCTCGGCGTCCGCGCGGACAAGGATTTTACCTAGGCGCATTTATGATCGTTGAGGCTCTTTCGCGTCTCGTTCTCGATACGTTACGCGTGGCGG
>CAZJEZ010000028.1:9382-10573 GCA_964545235.1 uncultured Gammaproteobacteria bacterium | reverse complement strand
GAACACGCGCCCCACGCGAAGGATCACAGGCGGCAACTTCCCCTGGATCGACCACGCCGTTCCCACAGCAAGCCGTTAAACCTCCTCCGGAACAAGCATTTGTTCCCGTTAATAAACAGGTATTTTGATCACATCCAGGACGTGGCCATGGACCCACTCCGCCTGTGCGTTCACATTGTTCGCCTGGTTCCAGAGTCCCGTTTCCACACAAACTTACCACTTGCGTCGAACCCTCGTGTACACAGATACTCGAGCATCCATCCCCTTCACGCGTGTTGTTATCGTCACACGTCTCACCATCAGAGATGACGCCGTCTCCACAGGTCGAACGGCCCCCGATAGAGCCCAGAGCTTGGCATGATTCAGAACAACCATTTGAGGCACTCACGCCACAGACTCCGCCGGCTCCACAATCTGCGGTTCTTGTACATTCAGCTCCCACCGATGGTCCGCCGATGCAATGACGACCCGGGTCACACTGCTCTCCACGAGCATCGACGACCCCGTTTCCACATGTCCCCGGTGGTGTGGCCGTGACTGCTGGCTGCGGATTCCACAAACAACTACTGCTGCACAACGCCGTTGGACCGTTTGAAGATCCAAGATCACATTCTTCCCATGGACGTTGAACGACGCTGTCGCCACATCGAGGTGTTCCCACGGGACCGTCGGAACCGAGTTTGAGACACGTTCCACTGCATCGTGGCGGAAGCTCTGATGTGGTGTCGATCGTACCCGGACGGCTGATCGGATGAAGCCGGGCTACGCGCGTATCCGCAACACCCCACGTGTAATCACTTGCCGATGAGACAAGGATCTGGCCAGTTGAACTGCATTCATCCGGAGAACCCGATGGGACAGCTGTCATTAATTGACGCGCGCCAATCACGGATTCATAGGTTTCTGATGGCGTGACTGCCACGGATCCAACAGCGCATGCAGCTGTCAGTGGATCTGCTTTGACACGGAAGGTCCAGGTGAATCCTTCGCCACTGTTTACACCGCTCAGCGCAAGACGTGTCGCGGAACGGACACCGACTCGATCAACTCCGCCGGAGCGGTACCGAGGCTTCAAGGTTACGCGATAATAAGCTCCAACTTCCAGATACGGACGACCTTCTACGATCAAGAAAGAACTCGTCACACTCGTACCGCCAGGAGGCGTTGAGAGACGATAGGTAGCTCCGCTGA
>CAZJEZ010000028.1:0-9372 GCA_964545235.1 uncultured Gammaproteobacteria bacterium | reverse complement strand
CCGTTCCGCTATATGCGCGGCAATTTTCCGTCGTACATCGACGAATCACAACGGTATCCGCCGTGAAGCTTGCCGGATCCATCGGGACATTGAATCGCGCCCATACGGCCGCATTTGTACAAGCGGCGTTACAGTCAGGACCATGTGCAACGACCACGGGCGGCGTCGGGCGAATGTTGAGCTCAGCAACACCTTCCACCGGGGCCAATCCTGGTTGCACGACATCGGCGTGAATGAGAACCGGGTCACTCACTGTTTCAGCGAGCGGTGTTCCAATCTGGAGATACGACTGAAGTCCACCCGCTCCGAGGTTTGTACTGATCGAAGCACGACCATCGCCACGCGCTGTGTACCAGGACCATGGCAAGCTTGATCCATCAAGAACGAGACACATGTCCCCCGCCGCACGAGCCAGTGCGCTATAATCGATACGAATACCAAGAGCTGTAGCTGTTTCCGGAGACGGTGTCACGATCGCCGAGCCTGCAACGCAAGGCGTCGTGTCTTCTTTTGTCTTGAATGTAAAGCAATAGGCGTTCCCCGCACCACAAGCAACACGTGGAAGCATCGGAAGGTTGCCCGTTTCCACAGATGAACGAATGTTTGTTCGGAGAACAATTCGATACGTTGTACTAGCTTCCCAGGAGCCGTCTGGAAGAAATTGAATGTAGTCCTGCGTTAACCCCGCGCTCAGCAAGAGCGGATACGCAGGCGCACCGGTACGAGCGGAAACAGGCACGGTTGTTGCACATGGATCTGTTCCTCGCGCCGTACATTTTGTCACGAGTACATTCCCCGCATTCACCGTACGTGGATCAAGACGCGTGTTAAATCGGATTGTGAGCATCGAATTCACACATGCACGATCTCCACCAGCGCGGTTCCCCCATGGAGCCGGCGACGGCACCGAAGTCACCGTACACTCTTCAACCACCTGTGGGTTGATTGGAATAGCCCCCGTGGACACCTGCCAGGCATAGTGTGCGTTGATAGAAACGGCCGGGCAGACGCCACGATCATCGGAACAGGCGCCCGAGGAACAACAAATACGCCCACCACGACACATGCTTGGCTGGGTGCGACAATTATCTACCTGGAACAGCCCCGGGTTTGACGTACGCGTTCCAACACGCAAATCAACACGTCCCGTGATCGCGGTACGTGGCACGCGTCCTTGTACCTGCGTGTCCGTCCATCCACCAGGAGACACCTCTGCATTCACCGTTGCCCCCGCTGGAGCTGAAAACCGGAAGAGTCCTCCCGTTGTAAATCGCTCTCCAGAAACCGTTACAAGCGTTGCTTCCGGGCCGCCCGTTGGCTCAATGGCGCACACGCCCGGATTCGGCGCATCGGTATTCACGTTAAACGATAATGTATTGCTTTCTCGAAGATCACCCACGCGACGGACACGTATACGATACTCACCAGCAACAACAGCCGTGCTCAACGGACCAATTGTGCGTGGCATTTTAAAAATCACGGTGTCGTTTTTCCAGAATCCCGTTCCACAAGCTGCTGGAAAAGCCAGATCCGCTACCCCTTGCACGCCACCCCGTTCCACAAGAACAGAACCCACTCGATCGCCAAGGTTGCGTCCCTGAATCGTTAAATACTCTCCCACAGGACCTGCTGGCGGTGTAATCGAGTCAATCACTGGAGCCTCCATGACCACTGGCTCATCGATGCGATACAGTACCGCGTTTGAAACAACGCCAGATGAACTCACAGAGACCGCGTATCCCCCTGGTTGCCAGGTTGGCGTGAGAAGCGAGATAGCCGAATCCGTCCACCCAGATAATGTCGTAATCTGGCGATCTGTAAAAAAGAGCTGAGCTCGATCCGATGAACCGAGAGTAGCCCCCGTAAACACAACCGATGCCCCGGATAATCCGTGGCTCGGTGTCGCCATACACAAGCCTGGTCGCCCAATCATGTTTACCGTAAAGACACCCGCATTTGGACCCTGCGAGTCATTCGATGCATCCGATAAACTAGAAGACGCATTTTTAAGAGTGATAGGACCCGTCACAGCTCCATCTGGAACAGTTACAAGTACTTCATTTTGCGTCCATGTCGCACTCCCCGAACATTCAGCTGGAGCGCGAGCGACGCGATCACTCATAAACGTAACCCGACCAGCCGTTCTTCCAAAGTTACGTCCAAACACCGTCACAAAGGTTCCAACCTTTCCATCACGAGGACTGAAACTTGTAATTGTTGGCTGCTCGACACAGACGCCGCCCGGTCCGCACATACCACCCGCACACTCAACTCCACGTGTGCAAGCTCCCCCCGTACACGCTCCGCAATCAGCTCCCCCGCAATCAACATCTGTTTCGCCGCCATTGCGTACACCGTCAAAACAATGAGCTGCACGCACCATTACCGATACGTCTCGGCTGCGTACGTTGTTTGAGTCAAGATCGGAAACCGTTGCACGAACCGTGTGCACAGAGAGGAGCGGGAGGCCATGCGTCCGAAATGACATGCGAGCCGCAAGCACGTCCCGAGGAGCGCCCGGCGGCGAAACGCTGTCCACACGCGATCCATCAAGAGCCAGCTCGATTAAACTCACACCCGAATCGTCTCGTGCATCCACCGTAGCACCAACAACCGTATCCACTGGAACACTCTGCCCATCAAGCGGATCAAGAAGTGAAATCGTCGGAGGAGTCACGTCCACAATGTTTCCCGTACGAAATATTTGTTCACAGGCGCTTGTAAGCGCGCCACATGCCAATCGCTGACCCGTGTTTGAGCGCAACGTATTCACGACCTTCGCGCGATACTCGGTATCAGCCCCAAAACAACGACGATCCCCGTAAGGCGCCGGACAAGCTGCATCCGGAGTAAAGGTGACGAGATTCCCATCAACCGTTACACGTCCAGCGACCGGAGAACCCGCCTGAAGCACTTGGATAGCCGAGGCAACCGTCACAGGATCCACGTTTTGCGTAAACACGAAGCGAACCTCTACATTCCGGATCGGTGTCGAACCCGTTGGGGTGATTGAACGGACTTGAAAGGTGCTTGCTCCGCCCACGCCTCCAAAACCACCGCCACCAGGACCGCTACCTCCTCCTCCAGAGATCCCCCCACCTTCACCTACCGACTGCAAGAGCCTGCTGATCACGAACGACGTGATCGCCCAGGAAGAGAGAATGATAATGAGCCCGATAATACAATTCTGGATGATCTTTTTTGCGCGCTCTACTTTGTCTGATTCACCTCCTGCCGTCATCCATAAAAACCCCGCATACAACATGAGAGCTACCGTAAGGATACCAAGCACCCCCAGCACGGCGTTGATCACGCGTGCAGCTATCACGCGTGGATCCGTAGCTGAAAGACCGATCGTTGTTCCAACGCTATTTAATCCTTCTTGTACGCCCTGAGCGAGTGCGGGAGCGCGTGCGAACAGCAAGATCCCCGCGATGATCGCGAGGCCAATAGCTGCCCGTTTGAACGTAGAAAGAAAGGCGAGACGTGTCATAGGACTTATGAGCGTGGGAATGTACACCCTGTTTCGGATCGAGAATTATTACAGCAGTACGGACCCGTGCAAACAGGCGATGCTGATGGGTTAAAGCAGTTTTGATAGATATTCTGCAATCCTGAATACAAGAATGGATTGTAGAACGGCGTGGCTGACAAGGTTGATGTTGCTGGCGTAAATAAGCGATGCGGAATAGCGACCGCTCCACTCACAATCATTTCTCCAGATGTCGCTTCTCTCCCCAATTCATTCAAGAAGAGCTGGCGAGCTTGCCACCAAAATGTGTCTCGAAGGACGCTTGGCTCATCAGCTACCAACACAACGTTCGTCGTATTCACGGTTGAGCTCTGGAGCACGGAATCGAAGTTCCCACGAAGAACAAGGTCTAGTGGAACCGAACCGGATCCAAGTGTTGTATCGGAGTATGGACCCAACACCCCCGCGCGCGGAACCGTGGAGCGAATCTGCGGCGGATCAAGATTCGGACGATCTGTGGTTACAAAACGTGAGTTATAATCATCAACTCCGGCGACCGCATCCGTATTTGAACCCTGTGCAATGCCGTCTGCCGCTCCACCTCGGCCATTACTTCCATCAAACGAATTACCAGCAAGATCCACGACTCCGTCGTATCCGGACCGCGTGAACTCTGCCTGCGGTGGACTTGTGCTTAACGTAGCCGCCTTGATCTGAATATTGAGCGCATTACTAAATGGAAGACAGAACATCGGGCGTCCACAAGCATTCACACCGCAAGATAACGTTGGGATAAATTCAACCGTGCGATACCCGTTTGAAATCTTAAATTCACCGTACACACGGACATCGGGAGCAGAAGGCGTCGATGTCGGATGCCCCATGACCTGAATATTTGTGAATCCACCCAGGGCGGAAATAATTCCAGAAGCACTTGTCGGATCAACGGCTTCGTTAAAATTTATCTGCATGATGATGTTTGGCGCATATGATCCGCCCGCCGTTGGAATAACAGATTGTACCTGTGGCGGCGTATTATCGATAACCGTTGAAACCTGAAAGCCCCATTCATATCCGGATCCGCCCAACCCAGATCGGCTAAAAGCGCTCGTCCCATCTTCTAGTAGCACACCCGTGCGCCCCGGAAGTAAGCGCACAGAATAATCCGTGTTTTCTGTCGGACTTCCTAATGGCGCCACTGGACGGAAGACAAACGTCTTGTGATCAGACGTGTAGCGCACACGAACCTGACCAGTTCTCAACGCTGACCCCGCTCCCGCGCGGCTTGCAAAAATCTTCACAGCATCGTCATTGATACCCGTTGGATCATCAGAAGGATCCGCTGGCGTGCCCGCATCGTTCCAGTCGCGAATGATAGACGTTAAGCGAATCGGTTCTTTAAACGTGACGATAATTGCCGTATTCCGAGCAATCCCCATTGCGTTTCGCTCTGGCGTATGCGATTCAATAATCCCTCCCCCAAGGGAACCCGCAGCTGTTGGAAATCCAGCTGGACGTCGACCGCCCCCGGATCCATCAACGCCGCCTGTGCCATCTAAAGCCCCCATGAGCATATTCATGACAAACCTCGTGATAGCAAATGCGGAAACCACAATAAGAAGCCCAATAACGGCGTTCTTGATCATGGTTTGCGCCTTCTCCACCTTTTCCGATTCACCGCCAGAGGTCATCCACAAATACCCGGCGTAGAGCATGATCGACAACAGGATGATGCCCGTTAGACCGAGAACAACGTTAATCACTCGTCCGATGATCGTGAACAGATCCGTCGAAGGAAGCCCAGCGCTCGCTGCAACGTTAGCCACGTTCTGATTAGCCGCCCCGAGCGCATCCGTTCCCTGCGCGAAGGCAGGTGCGCTAAGCGTTAGCCCAAGGGCGAACGCAAAAACGGCCGATACCAAACACACACGCCCGAGAGAGCGCAGGAATGACATGGCCGGTTGTACGGAACCTTTCTTAAGCATGGGAAAGAAAGATCCAAATGAATGAGCTATTTTGAAAGAAGCTTTTGCACGATCGCTCGTACAACGTTTCCGTCTGCCTGACCACCTAACGCCTTCATCGCTACCCCCATCGCCTTCCCGATATCCGTCGCTCCACTCGCTTCGATCGCCTCTTTAGCGATACGTTCAACCTCTTCATGAGGAAGCGCTGGCGGAAGGTAGGCGGTAATAAGATCGATCTCTTTTTGCTGCTTTTCAACAAGATCTTGCCGTCCCGCGTTTTGAAAATCTGAGATCGCGTCTTGATACTGCTTGATCATGGTGCGAAGAACCGCTTGCGATTCTTCTTCCGTTAGCGGCTGAGGTGTATCGATCTGCTTATTCTTTAGCGCCGTTCGGACCATGCGTAACACCGAAAGACGGATTTCATCTTTCGCTTTCATTGCTTCTTTGAAGTCGGCGTCGACTCGTTCAATGATGGTTGGCATGATCGTACGTACGTGACGAATAAGGGATTAACGTTTCACGGGGCGCTTCTTTGGATCTTCTTTGAGTTGACCCGTTTTAGTGAGATACGCGTATTGGGATTTCATCTGTTCGCGGCGCAAGGCACTCAGGCGACGCTGGTTGCGGTTTTTGCCGCCACTGTAGTAACGACGTCCGTCGCGGCGCGCTTCTTGGCCTAAACCGCTCTGACGAAAGCGACCCTGAAAACGACGCAACAATGCATCGAAGGTCTCTCCCTTTTTTCGCTTGACTTCTACTGCCATAAGACACGCTCCTTTCTATAATTTAGGAATCATCTTTCTAAAAAGATGTTGGTAGCATCCTACCTTGCGCGGATGCCTTCGTCAATCTCAAACCAACTTCTTCTTGATTTCGTGGACCACCTTTTTTACATCCACAATTTCTTGCGTTCCCGCATCCATATCGCGGATAATCGCCGTTCCATCAAGAACTTCTTTTTGCCCAATCACGATCGCCCATTTGGCGCCACGCTTGTTAGCTGTTTCCATCTGTCCTTTGATCGATGTTTTGGCAAAGGCTTCGCCGACCGGGATGCCCGCTTTTCGGAATTCCTCAAACAGCGCCAACGCCTTCTTACGACCCATGTCTCCAAGCTGAGCGATAAAGACATCAACCTTTGTAGGTTCTGTTTGGCAGGACTGTTTTTCTTTCATGCGGCTTACGATGCGATCCAACCCGAGGCCGAATCCACAGGCTGGGGTTGGACGTCCACCGAGTACCTCAACAAGACCATCGTAGCGTCCGCCACCACCCAAAGACGACTGCGCAAGCTCCTGATCATCGCTATCGGCGTAGAGTTCGAAGACCGTTTTTGTGTAGTAATCAAGACCGCGCACAAGATATGGATCAAGTTCATACTTCACGCCCACCTCATCAAGATATTCAAGAACACGAGTGAAGTGCGCTTTTGATTCTTCATCCAACCAGTCCACGATTTGTGGTGCTTCCGCTTTCATTTCTTGCATCGCGGGATCTTTTGAATCCAACAATCGGAGCGGATTCTTCAGCAATCGTTTCTTATCTTCTTCGGAAAGCTTGTTGCGTTTTGTGCGGAAGTACGACACGAGCGCGTTGCGATAGTTTGCACGTGATTCAGGCGTGCCGATGGAATTGATACGAACGGTTGATTCAATTCCAAGTTCGTTGAGCATGTTCCATGCCATGATCGCGAGCTGCGCATCCATTACTGGATCCGCCTCACCGATACATTCAAATCCAGCGGAAAAAAACTGACGAAACCGCCCCGCCTGTGGACGATCGTAGCGAAACATGGGACCGGAGTACCAAAGCTTCACCGGCTGAGGCAAGTTCAGCATGCCGTGCTGAATGTACGCACGCACAGCGCTCGCCGTGCCTTCAGGACGTAAAGATACGTTCTCGCCTCCCGGTGTTTCCCAAGAATAGAGTTCTTTTTCAACGATATCCGTTGCCTTTCCGACGCCACGAATAAAGAGAGCTGTTTCTTCGACAAATGGCGTGTCGATTTTTTCGTAGCCGTACGCCTTCGCAAACGTAGCGCTTACGGCCGCAATACGATCCCAGTAGACCTGGTCCTGCGGGAGCAAATCACGCATGCCACGGACCGTCTGGATCGGGTGCATACCTTTCTTTGGAGCCGCCTCGCTTACCGCCGCCTGCTTGGCTGGCTGTTTTTTTGCTTTGTTCATCATAGCGTTAGAAGGTTGGATAGATTGGTGTGTGAAAAACAGCCCATCGTTCTGGAGGTAATCCGCGAAACCAGACGCGACCAACGAATGCCGATCGCTTCACTGGGCCAAAGTCGCGTGAGTCGCGGCTCGCCATGCGATTATCACCTAGAATAAAGTACTCATCTGATTTTAAGGTCACGCGCTTGGTTCCGACGGTGGGTACGGCGCTATCCAGGTACTCCGTCTCGTCGAGCACATGACCGTTTGAATGCTCGTCGTTATAGATACGTACTTTATTGTCGGTGATTTCGACTGTTTCGTTCGGAAGACCAATGACGCGTTTAATGAAGAACTGCGATGGATCGCGTGGGTATCGGAAGACAACAATGTCTCCACGCGCCGGTTCCCGAAAGCGGTAGCCGATCTCGTCAATGATAAGGTACTCGTGATCGTAGAAGTTTGGCTCCATGCTTGCCCCTTTAACGTAAAATGGAGCTGCCACGAAGTATCGAATAGGGATGACGATTGCGAGAGAAATCGCCACTACTTGAACGAGTTCCCAGAAAAACGCTCGGCCGCTCCCGGCCTTCGCCTCTGGCGCGTCATCCGTATTTGTTGAACGAGAAAAAGGAAATGTCATGCGACCCATGCTACCAGGAAACACCCCCTCTGTCGAACGGTTAGGGCAGTGTTGTGCGCGTATATTTGAGAAGATCGTTCCACTGCGATTCCGTGACCGGCTGTACAGAAAGTCGAGACTGCGTCGCGAGCGGCATTACTGCCAATCCATGGGTATTCTTGATTTCCTCTAGATTGATAGGGCGACCAACGGGACACACATAGGCCAAGCGGATCGCCGTCCATGTTCCCACGCCGTCCGCCGTTGGGTCAGGTTCAGCGGCCGTTACGACACGCGCGACACCAACGATCTCCTTATCATCACCGCTGTGATACACAAAAACACCATCGCCCGGCTGCATGGCGTTGATGTTATTGCGTGCTTGATAGTTTCGGATACCTGTCCAGAGCGTTTCTCCGTCGGCGCGAAGCGTCTCAAAGCTATATTCTTCGGGTTCTGTTTTGATCAGCCAGTAGGACATACTGTCCCAAGTTTAACATGTCTGCGTTGGAGCCTGCATCTGCATGCGTGCAAAGCGCGTTGGCACGATCTTTTCTCCGATCTTTGCCACAAGCTCATTCACGAGTTGTTCAATCGTCTTGTCTTCATCCTTGATGAACGACTGCTTCATGAGACACACCTCCGTGAACCACTTATTCATTTTTCCTTCGACAATCTTTGCCTTGATCTCTTCCGGTTTATTGTCGCCCGCGATTTCCGCGGTGAATTCGGCGCGTTTCGCCTCAAGAATATCAGCCGGAACAGTATCCGGGCTCACATACTGCGGATCCATAGCCGCCACCTGTAAAGCCAAATCCTGAGCAAGTGCCTTGAAATCTTCGTTGCGTGCGACAAAGTCCGTTTCACACGAGAGCTCAAGGAGAGCGGCGAGCTTTCCATTGTGATGGACGTACTGAACGATCAATCCTTCAGAAGCGGTGCGTTCGGCTGTTTTTTTAGCGGCCTTGATGGCCCCTTTTTGTTTGAGAATCTCAATTGCCTTGTCAGCGTCCCCTTGCGCCTCTTCAAGCGCTTTTTTGCAATCAACAATACCCGCTCCCGTTCGGTTACGGAGATCGTAGACGACTTTTGCGTCAATCATATGTTTTTGTTTTTATCTTAATTTATTTTGTGGCGCCT
>CAZJEZ010000027.1:8388-10610 GCA_964545235.1 uncultured Gammaproteobacteria bacterium | reverse complement strand
GTAATCCAAAAGCGGCGCGCTCATGGCCGTAGCCCATGTTCACGGAAACGATCCACGCTTTTGACGAATGAGCGCGCATAGAATGTATGCGCGCTCATTGTATCACAATTTCTTTTTTACTTGTCGTTTTGTTGCTGTGCGAGGGATGGATTGCTTGGTGGGAGCTTCGAGCACGCGCATGTCTATTTCTCCAGAGTATCGATCAAATTCTTTTTTATACTGTGTATCGATACGTTGTTCGAGTTCCGCATCCGTCAACGGCGCCTGGTCTTTGTGTTGGGTGCGCATGACATCCTGGCGAGCGCGACCCCAGGCCCATTCATCTGTGTAGGTGTACCAGGCGTAGGCCCACAAATCATCTTCCGCACGATGGAATTCTTCATGGGCGCGATCAGGAGAGAGCTGCAAGAGAAGTTCTATTTTTTGGAGGAGGGGTGATGGCTCGACGGCTTCTTGATGTTGTTCTTCTCGTATGGCGTTCGTAACTACCGATTGTGCCATGAGTGCACGATAGAGATCCAAGAGCTCTCCTCGTGATGCCGATAAAAACGCGAATGGATGTTGTATCATAGAGGGAGAGGTGGCTACATCACCGGTTTTCCTTCGGCTGGAAGAGTAAAGGGAAAACACGTTCGACCGACGGCATGTTTCCAGTACCCTTCGTCGTACGGACCCATAATGCCGCGTGTGTTTGGAACCGGAAGGCTTGAGGCTTCAAATGTGGCACAGAGTTCGTACGCACCGCCAGCATCACCGCGACGATATTCGTAGGGTTGATTTGTCACCGGGTCTGTTGGAAACGTGACGAAGTTGAAGTCGGCGATGTTGTTTGAGAGCTGTGCCGGAAGAGTTCGGTTATGCAGTTGCCCGTAGGCATCAACGGCGATCTTGATGGATCGAAGATGTTCAATGCGAATGGCGTCCTGGCGCATTTTTTTAGCAGTAGCTGGGGAGGCTGTGACCGAGAGTCCCGTGATCGTGACGAGCAAGCCAAGGCCAAGTAATGCGTATACGTAGATACGAGGAATGAGCGTAGCGTACGCGCTTGACTCGGTTCCGTCTTCACGCGCATCCCAGAAATAATACGCAAATGTTCCACCCGCGAGGACGAATAATGTCACGACTTTCAGGATAAAGCGGGGGGTGATCTCGCCATTCAAGAGGTTGTACACGAGGGTGATGAGATTCCCAAGCACGATACACGCCGCAATAAATAAGGTGATGTAAGTCAACCATTTCCAGGTACCTGCTTTGCGCGTGGATGGGTTCTGGCGGGCCGCTTTGTTAAATAAGTGATTGGTCAGAATGTAAGCGGGGAGGGCAACGATAAGCGCGGCGAGAAAATTTCGAATAGCGGCATCTGATCCGAATGTATAATCCGTGACATCGGGGAGCCAGCGCTCAATAAGAAGGAAGAGGGTCCCGCCCATGCTAAACAGGGTGATGTACAGCGTAACGAAGGCCATGAGGACATAGAATGCGACACGTGGAGCGAGGCGGACTTTTGCTGGCGTGAGGGAGTCAGATGTCATATGGAAAAATCGTAACAGATGGCGGATAACCACGCCAGTCGCGAACCGGCTCTGATAATGATATACTGCCTATATGATTCGTTTGGAGCGTGTTTCAAAAGCGTATCCACCCAACTCTGTTGCGTTGCATGATGTTACTCTGCACATTCAACCGGGAGAATTTGTTTCGATTGTTGGACAGAGTGGCGCTGGGAAAACAACGCTTATGCGTTTGTTGATGGCGGAGGAGCGGCCGTCGCATGGGCGCATTACGATTGGCGGATGGGATATTACCCATATTCATTCCGACGAGATTCCGTTGCTGCGTCGGCAAATGGGAATTATTTTTCAAGACTTTAAATTATTGCCCAAAAAGACGGTATTTGAAAATGTTGCCTTTGCGCTTGAGGTCTGTGGAGCTCCGTCGCAACGTATTCAGGAGATTGTTCCGCAAGTGCTTCAGATTGTGGGGCTCGAGAAGCAAATGCGCCGATTTCCGCCCTCGCTGTCCGGGGGAGAGCAACAGCGTGTGGCGATCGCGCGGTCGCTCGTTCATCGACCGAAGCTTATTCTCGCGGATGAACCAACAGGTAACCTTGATACCATGAATACGCGCGATATCATGAGTCTTCTGGAAAAAATTAATGCACTTGGAACGACGGTTGTTCTTGTGACCCACAACCGTGAAGTCGTGAATGGTTTACGCCGTCG
>CAZJEZ010000027.1:5903-8378 GCA_964545235.1 uncultured Gammaproteobacteria bacterium | reverse complement strand
GTGATCACGCTTCAAGACGGGGCAGTTGTCGCGGATCATGAACACGGTAAGTACGTTCTCCCTGTATGATCACGATGTGGCGCGTGTGGGTAGCTTCTTGGAAGCATCTTATCCGGAACGGATGGATGACTGTTGCGACGGTGTTTGTATTCTTTTTAGCGCTCCTGTCCGTGAATGTCTTGTTGACGGTGAACGCGATGCTTGATCGTGTTGGAACGCTTCTTGAACAGCGCGTTGATGTGACCCTGTCGTTTAAAGCGACAGCTCCAAAGGGGGTTGTTGATCAGGCTCGGTTTTACTTATCGTCGCTTCCGCAGGTGCAAACGATTGATGTTGTATCTCCTGATGAGGTTTTGAAGCAGTTTCGTGAGCGACATGCGACACAACCGCATGTGTTGAGTGCGTTGAATGAATTACCGACAAATCCATTTGGTGCCGAGCTGGTTTTAAAGGCGAAGCGTGCCGAAGATTATCCGTTTTTGTTGCGTGCCATTCAGAACCCGCAGTATACGGCGTTCATTCAATCGCAAACGTACGACGACCATCGCTCGGCGATCGCGCGCGTGAACGATATAGCGAATAAGCTGCGCATTGCTGGTTCGGCTCTCGTTGCCATCTTTGCTCTCTTTGGATTGTTGATGGCGTTTCACGCGGTACGTGTTGCTATTTTTACGCACAAAGAGGAGATTATGGTCATGCGTCTCGTTGGAGCGGGATCCGGATTTATTCGTATGCCTTTTGTTCTTGAAGGGGTGTGGATTGCCTCGTTGGCCGGGGCGTTTGTCGTTGCGGCCATGATGAGCCTTTTGGCCTGGGGAGAGCCGTTGCTGCGCCCTCTGTTTGATGGCGGCGATACAGGAGTGCTTGGATTCTTTTGGCAACACCTTTGGAAGATCGTTGCGATTGAAGGAGGCGGATTGTTGGTGTTATCTGCTTTTGTATCGTGGATGGCGGTCGGTAAGTACATGAAGCGTTGATATGGCTAAGGGTTTTGAGACAAGGGCGCCTCGCGCTGAGGTTATCCAGGATCCCGTAGAGGTTCGTGTTGAGGGGCAAGCTGTCGGTTGGACGCCAGAGGATGTGCGTACGTTTTTGGCGGATAGTTTTCCGGGACAGTGGGTTGATCAAGCGTCCTTGCGACGATGCACGTTGAGCGAGGCGTTGCCAGCAGACCCGCATGAGCCGAGCGGTGTTGTTCGGGCCCGTTCAACGGTAGATACACTCACCGGTGAACGATCGTTGCACATAGCTCTTCCTTTGGATGAGCGAGGGTCTACGCGGACGCTCTCGGTGGAAGATGTGTATCGGATACTTGTGCATGAGTTGGCTGACGTGTGGGGTTCACAAAATAAACGTCTTCCAATAGCTCTTCGCCAAGAGCTTCGTACGTGGGGGCTTCTTGTTGGCGAACGGAGGCGTCAGACGTCAGTTCAAACAGGGGTTGAGGCACAGGCCCAGGCACGAGCTGTCTATGGCTCTTTTTTTGAGCGGTGTCTTGAGGCTTGGCGCCACCAATCATCGGAAGAGGCTGTGCAAGCAACGCTCCTTGCACACGGTTTTACCTACCCTGAATCCAGGTACGGAATGATCTTATTAGATCGGATTGTGAGAAGCATCGAGCAAAAACCGGCTTCTCTTGGCGACACACAGGCCATTCAAGAGTTTGCGGTGCGTGCAAATACGGCTATTCATCGATTGGATCAAGCGCATGGGGAGCGGATGCTTCTGCGAGAGCTCGAGGCGTTCCCTCAAGCGTGGCGCGAACTCACGGAGCACGCATTGGCATGTATGAGTCATACAAAAGGGGGAACGAGCGATCGTGGAGCAGCGCCCGCTCTTCTTGTTGAGGGCTATCAGAGCGGCTTATCCGCGGATGAAGAGCGCATGTGTCAGGAATGGCTTACACTCATGAGTCATGCATACGAGCCAGAACGCATGGCACGAGAAGCGCGTGCGTTTGCAAAGCGTGCACACGGTATTCTTGATGATGAGCATGTGCGAACGGCGGCTGAACGCGCGTTTGATGCGTGGTACGGCGTTGAATCTCCACACGATGATGACTATGTTTCTTCTGTTTGATTCGGAGCGTGTGTTTTTAGGTACGGTGTTTACACGCCGTGGCCAGCTTGATCATGTGCAACTGACGCCGTCCGGAGAACAGATGTTTGGAGCGAGGATTGAACAGTGGCGAACAAGAGGTATTCCTCGACGTACATGGATTGAGCGGACAGAGCCGAGCGGTTCCCTTCAGCGCGTTTGTGTAGCTGATTACTGTGCTATTCATGATGAGCGGTTTGAGCAGGCGATTGAGCCGTGGGCTGAAGAGATGGGTGCGTGTGCGGTGAAGCTTTTGGAAGACCGCCTTTTGTATTGGGTCCTAATTTTCTTTGGCTCATCCATTGCGCAATGGCTTTTTACATACTTGCGTGTAATGCAGATGGCGGTGGTTGGCCAAACCGTTATTTACACAATCCG
>CAZJEZ010000027.1:5387-5893 GCA_964545235.1 uncultured Gammaproteobacteria bacterium | reverse complement strand
AAGGCTCTGCGCTCTTCCGTTGGATCCTGCAGAACGGTTTATCTTTTTACTCGCGATGCGTCAGTCGCACAAAGACGAATTGACTATTTGGGACGAGGCCCTTGCAGAGGCGCAGGTCGCGTCCGCACAAGAGCGCTCTCATCACGCCCATATATTAAAAGCCTTTAAAGAAAAATTGCATGTTGTTTTAGTTCAGGCATTTGCCAAATAAGAGCAGGATCTGCAAGCTTGTGTATCTATGGCGTTGACCAAGGGGCTTGCTCAAGAACAGAAACGAGCGCGTGAACTGTTTCGTGTGTTGCGTCAGTTGTTTCCGAATGCCGGTATGATGTTGCGATACGGGAACGAATGGGAATTGCTTGTTGCGGTGATGTTGTCGGCTCAATGTACGGATAAAAAGGTAAACGAGGTTACAGAACGACTATTCAAGCAGTATCCGACCTTGGATTCGTATGTACAGGCACAACCACGTGCGTTTGAGCGAGCTATTTTTCAGACAGGGTTTT
>CAZJEZ010000027.1:3211-5377 GCA_964545235.1 uncultured Gammaproteobacteria bacterium | reverse complement strand
CACGACACGTTTTGGCGGCGGCTCGACTGCTGGTTCAAGACTATCAAGGGAAGCTTCCGCGGACGATTGAAGAACTTACGATGTTTCCTGGCGTTGGGCGTAAGACAGCGAATGTTGTATTGGGAAACGCGTTCGGTATCGTTGATGGGATTGCTGTGGATACGCATGTAAAGCGCTTTGCGCGCGTGTACGGACTCTCTCGATCGGCGGATCCGAAGCGGATTGAGCAAGATTTAATGCGGCTTCTTCCGCGCGCGGAGTGGTTTACGTCAACGTATCTTATGATTGAGTATGGGCGGAAGTACTGCCCCGCACGACGTCACGATCATGAGAATTGTCCGTTGTTTCGCTTCATGAAGACGACTGTAACCAAATAAGGTATACCGTGTATAATAGAGTATATCTATGAAACACGTTCTTCATGTCGTGAGTTTGGTTGTAACGGTTTTATTTGGGGCGGGTGTTGTTATGCAGCCATTGGCGGTTTCCGCCGCCGTTGCTAAGCAGCCCGTTCAGACCGTTGTTCCTAAAAAAACAGCGGTAAAGCAAGTTATTCCAAAAAAGCCTGTTAAAAAGGTGGCGAAAAAAGTTGTTGCAAAAAAACCAGTTGTCAAAAAAGTGGTAACGCCTCGTGTCGGAGAAGTGGCTCCGCTTGATCCAAAAAACCCAGCCGCTCAATCAAAGTGCATGACGCCAAAAATTATATCGTTGCACACGGCAGCAAACGCGCAAATGGAAAAAGACGTTACAGCAAAAGGAGCAGGATTTCCTGCTGCTGTTGCGGACTATCGCCAAGCCCTTGCGCTTACATGGGATGCCATGAAGGAGCCGTATTGCGGTACAGGAACGCGTGGGGTATCGGCCGTTATCAGTTCGTTTCAGAAAACGATATCACGTACGCGGGCTGATTTTCTACGAAAAACCAAGGGTGTTCCTATGGCTGCTACGAGTACAGCTCTGTCGACAACGAGCACCACGCCATTTACGAGTGCGGCCACGTCGACTCAACGTTAGTTGGTGGATGTTGCGTTACGCATTGGCATGAGTGGACGAAGCTGAATCATGGATGCCGTTACGCTGCCATCAGCGTTTGTAGTTCCATTCACGACAACGTCTGATCCTGTTGAGATGTCGTTCAATGTTCCGTCGGTAATTTTACCGATTTTTGTTGATGACGAGAAAATAACGATTTTAGATCCATTGTCGCGCTGTTGGATCGTGAGAGAGGTCGAGTCTTTTGAGAGGACACTTCCTTGAACGAAACCTCCTCCGCCCATTCCACGAGCCCCACCCATGCTGCCGTTTGTACCTCCACGCATACCGCCTTGTCGGAATCCGCCAGGACCTCCGGCCGCCTCATTTTGTGCCATTGTTCTACTGGGAGTCCGTGATGACTGATAGATCATTCCACCGTAGAAGGAGCCGCCGGCGAGGACGAGTCCGATCATGGCAAGAATGGGTGTGGAAAGAGGAAGATGTTTCATAGAAGAAGAAATAGGTGAATAGATGGGTTATTCGAATCGGAGAGCTTCGATGGGGTTTAGTTGGGCGGCGCGACGGGCTGGGTATAGTCCGAACACGAGACCGATCGCTCCGGAAACACCGGTGGCGAGGAGCACGCTGGACCAGCTGATCGACGTTGGAATTGCGGTAAGCGTTTGCATGAGGAACGAGGCTCCGTATCCAAGAAGAATCCCGATGATACCCCCAAGAAGGGTTAGTAGCACTGCTTCGCCAAGAAACTGTGCAACGATTTCATGCTGTTCAGCTCCGATGGCTAGACGCAGCCCGATTTCTCGCGTGCGTTCGGTGACGGTGGTCAACATCATATTCATAATGCCAATGCCGCCCACGAGCAGTGAAATGCCTGCAATGGAAGCTAGGAGCATGGTGAATGTATCGGTGACGCTTGAAGCCGCGCTCACGAGATCGGTTTGATTCAGTACGCTAAAGTCTGCTTGTGCCTGGTTGTTGATTTTATGACGATCAAGAAGGAGGGCCGTTGCGGCCGTTTGGACGCTCGCCATGGATGGCTGGTCTTGGGCTTGAACGGAGATCGTGCTGACGTATTCGCCACCGCTCAAGAACGTTTGCATGCTGGTTAAGGGGACGAACAGCATATCGTCTTGGTTGTTGAAGCCAGATCCGCCTTTTGATCGTGTTACA
>CAZJEZ010000027.1:2894-3201 GCA_964545235.1 uncultured Gammaproteobacteria bacterium | reverse complement strand
CACCAACCACGGTGAATAGAAGTCCGTTGACGCGGATATGCTCGCCGATGGGGGTAGCATCGGCTCCAAACAGGTCATCACGGACGGTTGGGCCGAGGACGACTACTTTTGCACGGGAGGCGAGGTGAGCCTCTGTGATGAATGTTCCTACGTCGAGAGCGATATTACGCACGCTGAGATATGCGGGAGATGTTCCGACGAGCTGCGTATTCGTGTTTTTTCCTTGAGCCGTGACTTGGTAGCGTCGTGAGAGTTCCGGGGCAACGGCAGATACACCCGGAAGCGTTCCAATCGCCTGCGCATCGCC
>CAZJEZ010000027.1:0-2884 GCA_964545235.1 uncultured Gammaproteobacteria bacterium | reverse complement strand
GCGCTGAGCCGCGACCTGAGCTTACAAATGATCCGATGCCGCGTTGCGCGCCCGGTGTAATTAGCAAAAGGTTTGATCCAATGGATTGAATATTTGTTTCGATTTGTGCTTTTGCGCCTTGACCAATGCCAAGCATCGTTATGACGGAGGCGATGCCAATAACGATACCCAGGATCGTTAAACCCGAGCGTGCTTTGTTGGCTGCGACGCCAAGATAGACTTCGTCGAATAGGTCGAGTGTGGTCATACGGTTGCGGCTTCTACCACGCGTTGGGCCTTGTTCTTTCGATCTTCGAGGAGCTGGCCATCTTTGATGATAAGGATGCGCTCGGCGTGTTCGGCAACGTATGGTTCATGCGTGATCAGGATGATGGTGCGTCCTTGTTCATGAAGACGTTGAAACGTGGCAAGGACAAGATCGCCCGTTTTTGAATCGAGGTTTCCTGTCGGTTCGTCAGCGAGGATGATGGACGGGTTGAGTGCGAGGGCACGGGCAATCGCGACGCGCTGCATCTGTCCCCCGGAGAGTTGGTTTGAGAGATGTGTGTGACGTGAGACATCAAGTCCGGCGGCAAGGAGAGCTTGTGCGGCACGCGAAGGACGCTCTGGTCGAGGAACACGTGCATACATCATGGGGAGCATGACGTTGCGGAGAGCGGTTGATCGAGGTAATAAGTGAAATGCTTGAAATACGAACCCGATATGTGTTTTCCGAATCTCCGCTAACTCGTTCGCCGAGAGGGAGGACATGTCTTTTCCGCTCAGGTGATACGTCCCCGAAGTTGGGGTGTCTAGGGCGCCAATGATATGCATGAGCGTTGATTTTCCTGATCCGGATGGTCCCATGATCGCGACAAATTCCCCTTCGTTGATTTCAAACGACACATCGCGAAGGACGATCGTTGTCTCCTCGCCATTATTGTAGGATTTATTGACGTGTGAGAGCTGAATCATAGAGGAGATTAGCGTCCAGCGCCTCCACGGACAGCTCCTCCGCCAAAGCCCCCGCCTCCCGTGATTCCGGGGATACGTAGTTGAGACGCACTATTCGTTGATGCAGCTCCGGACATGGTCGCTGGTTCGATGGTTCGAATGATGACCTGGTCGCCTTCATTGAGACCGCTCACGATTTCCGTTTCTTGGTCATTTGAGGCCCCAATGCGAACGGCAACAAAATGAGGAGGTGTTTGCGAGGTTACGCCTTCTTGGGCGCTTGAGCTTACGCCGACTGGATTAGATAGCGTTTGTACGCTCACGTTTGTTCCTTGGCGCTTGATGGCTGAATTTTGCACAAGAAGCACATCCGTATGAACGCTTGTGATGACGGAAACGGTTGCACTCATGCCTGATTTTACTCGGTCATCTTGTGAGTCAAAAGCAATTTTTACGTTGTAGTTCACAACGCCTTGCGTCACTGTGCCTAGTGGATCCACTTCAACCACTCGCCCAGCAATCGTGAGATCGGGTACGGCGTCAAAGGTAAGGGTAGCTTTTTGTCCGACGTGCACAGAAGCGACATCGACCTCGTTTAACGAAATCTGCGCCAGTTGCGTTGGCGTGAGAAGAATGGCGAGCGCTGTTGATGGAGACGCTTGATCACCGACTTGTGCTGTGATATTGGCAATCGTTCCATCGAATGGAGCCCGAACGGTGTATTCGGCTAAAGCTTGTGCGGCGTCCGCGTATCGGTGTTGCGCGGTGGCGAGCGCAGACTGTCGTGAAGCGAGTGAGTTTTCGGCGATCGAGATATCTATTGGGTCCGCTCCGGCTTTCAGATGTTCAAGAGACGTTCGGAGTTTGGTGAGCGTTAGCTGCGACGCTTCGTAGGATGACTGCGCCTGATCAAGCCCTTGGAGCGTACTGACGATTGTTGTGAGTTTTGCGGTCATCGACGATCGATCGGATTGAATGGTGTTTTCAAGCGCGCTTAACTGACTTTGCGTAAACGTGGGCGAGGTGATCGTGTTCACAAGTGCGGCGTAGACTTTTTCCAAGAATGGACCCATGTCGGCAACACATGATTGAACGGTTGCGAGCGCGCGTTTTACGTTGACCGGGTCTTCGTTGAGGGCACGGAGGGATTCGGCATCGCGTTTACAGGTAAGTACGCGTGCTTTCATGATCGGGTACTGTGTGACGGCTTGCGCGAGCTTGCTCGAATCAAGAACGGACAAGATGCGTTCGTAAGCGTCGTTAGCGTTTGTTGCATCAATCCCGAGAATTTGGTCGGCGTCGTAGAGGGCTTGTTCGAGCGACTGTGAAGTGGATTTGATAATTGGCACGGCCGCGTCGTACTCACGTCTAACGGATATGGGCGTCACACCATCGCTCGAGAGTTGCACGTTTTGTTCTTGCGCTCGAATGTCATGTTCTGCCTGTGTTATTTCATAAGCTGTCGCTCCACTCTTTAGTTTTTTCAGGGAGAGCGCGGAAGAGTCGTAGGAAATCTTTGCGTCAGCTACCGCCTGCGATGCATCACGCAGAGTTTTGTAGGCTTCTTTTGGATCGAGTTCAAATAATGGCGTTGTGGAAGAGACTGCTTGGCCGGATCGAACCAGAACGCGTCGAATGGGTGCGGATACGGCTGATTTCAGGTCGAGCTGATTTTGCCCGAGTACCTGGCCACTTGATTGGATGGTTTTGATGAGGGTGCTGCGTGTAACAGGCGCTAGAAGGTACCGCGTTGGTTGGGGAGTCGGTCGTTGCGTATACCAAACACCCCCACCAACAAGGGCGCATACAGCGATACTTATAAGAACGGGATGTTTGCGCATGCGTTGGAGGAGCGGAGCGAGCATAGGGCTTATCGTTGCGTTGGAACTAAGCGAACTAGCCGAGCTTCAATTTGTCCCGAAGCATTCGGCTCTCCAAGAACGGAGATAGG
>CAZJEZ010000026.1:0-10785 GCA_964545235.1 uncultured Gammaproteobacteria bacterium | reverse complement strand
ACTTTCCCCTTTTCATTCGTAATAACCGCATCACGCTTTTCCCAGGTGATTTCATCGTATGGGTGAACACCGGCGCGCGTGTAGTAACGATCAAATGTAATACCCTTTCCATACACGGGCCCGTCGTGAGCTTCCGCGCTCGTGCTTCGGTAAGCTAAATACCGTTTTGCAACATGACTCAAGTTCTCATCGATCAGAGTGAGCGCAATGAATTCTCGAATTTCATCTGCTGTTGGTGTTTGAACGCCATCGAATCGTTGCTGCAGACGCGTAAGAACATGCTCAACGACCCGTCGAACAGCGGAAGCATCCTTTAACCCACCCGCTTGGAACGCGAGTGTCATGGCTCGTTCGATTTTGGTCGGCTGGAATTCTTCTACACGGCCATCTCGTTTACGCACGGATTTGATCGAGGTGACGTATTCCCACATAGCCTCTGCCTGACGGGCGGCATCGGTCGTTTGTTGTTGCGTGACATCACGCAGAGCATGCTCGGACATAGAAAGCGAAAACGTGCACGGAGGCGAGCCTCCTTAAAGTTGATAAATACGGACAACGCACTACATTTTGTGGTGCGTTTCTCATTGTACCACAATAGGTTGTGGTCTGCCCGTATACGTCAACGGGTGTCGTGTGGATAAGTTTGCCGTTTTCTTTGTTTACAAGCCGAGTGTGAGGTTGATGGCTGGTTTATCACGTGGCTCTGCTGGTGCGACGGGTAGCGTCACGCGCTGCCGCCCTCCTTGACGATCCGTGTAGAACACTTCTCCTTGCTGAAGAGCGTGTTCATAGACGTCTTTTGTCACACGAACATCCTGTAGACAATATTCTTTGAGTTTATCAATTTCCCCTTTTTTCCAGTACTCAACCGCCATGAGACCGTGCCCTGACTTTCCAACACCAAGCGTTGCCTGAGCCACGTCATCGAGCTTGACACGAAATCCAATGCGACGTTCTATTTCTACTAATAAATCAACGGTTGGAAGTTTCGCTAGTTCTCCGGCGTATAGTGTTTGGAGGCATGGATAATCAAATCCAAACAAGTTATATCCGATAATACGATCCGCATGTTCAAGCCGAGGCCACAGTTTCGGAAGATCTTCCAAAAGGAAGGCTTCGTACGTATCCGTTTCATAAAAATACACGCCCACAAGGGACACTGTTAGAAGAGAGGGGTTGTAGGCTCCAACGTCTTGAAACGTATTCCGCGTTTCAATATCCAAGACAACTTCTTTTCGCATACCGCGAAAGGATAGCAGGCGGGCCTCTATCTCTACAAGGTGGCGTATGCTACTCTTTCTGCGTATGAATCGGATGTTTTCCCGGTGGATTTCTGTCACATGTTTTTTCTCTTCGCTAGGCGTCGGTGTTTTTTCTCCTCTTGTTTCTGCCCATGCAGCGAGTGAGGCTCCGCTTCCCCTTTCGGTCGTTCAGGCGGCCGTTTGGGTTGAGTGCGGGCATCGCCAAGGCTCCGGAACCGTTACCAACGGAAACGAGGGGTACGTCCTAACCAACGCACACGTTGTTCTTGAGCCGGTACGTAAAGAACCGAAGGAGCCCTGTATTGTTGGATTCGTGGAATCACAGGGGGCTCAGCCAACCATTTTTTATAAAACAACTATCATTCGTTACGCCCTTGATGCTCAACAGGGTCGTGATTTCGCCATTCTCCAAATTACGGAGCCTCTTACCGCACGAGCCCTCTCGAAGCCTTTTCCGTTTGTAAAAACCAACGAGTTTGCCAAACAAGACGATTCCATTCGAGTCATCGGGTACTCGGGTCCAAACGATGAACAACGCATACGCTCTGGCAAGGTGCGGACTTTTCAGAACGGTTTTCTTCAAACCACGGCCCAGATATCACCGGGTGATTCCGGCGGCGCCGCGCTCGATAGTGAGCATCGCCTCATTGGAATCCCAACACGCATCGTGACGCTTACCTCTGAAGTCACAAATGAGCAGGAGATAAGCTATGAGTTTATTGATATCCGCGCAGTTATTAACTGGATGGATTCCTATGGCCCCAATGATCACGATCGATTCATTGGTCACTCGGACTTCGATCACTATCATAAAAGCGTTGCGTTTATTCAGCAGGCAAGCCTAGGGTGTTCTGATGTATTTCGATCCCCCTACTCTCCCACCGTGTTTTGTGCCCTACCTGGACGTGAGCGCTGGGCGTTTCCAAACGACAAAACGTTCTTGTCGTGGTTCCCTGATTTTACGAATGTCCTTTGGATCACGAACCCCTCTTCTATTTCAGCCTTTTCATTGACACGTAATGCTACCTTTCGCCCAGGTACTCTTGTGAAATCAGCCACGTCACCACGCGTATACGTCGTCGTTGATAGTTATGGCACGATGCGTTGGATTCCTACGGAAGAACGCGCTATCGCCATCTGGGGACATAATTGGGCCTCCCTTGTGAAGGACATTGCGGATGAATTCTGGGCAAATTACATAGTGGGACAGCCACTGGACCCATAAACTGGGGGTATGAGGCCCTATAAAAACACCCGTTTTGAACGGGTGTTTTTATAGGCTAGGCTTCAGCGCTCTGGGCAGCGCGTTTGCGCTCAAATTCTTTCAAGAACTGTTTACGAATACGGAGGTTGATGGGCGTAACTTCGAGGAGCTCGTCGTCTCCAAGGTATTCGAGACACTCTTCCAAGCTCATGTTTCGAGGCGTATCCAATCCTTCTGCGACACCGTCGCCCTTGGAACGCATGTTGGAGAGTTTCTTTTCTTTACAGATGTTCACGGCAAGGTCTTCTGGTTTGGCGTTTTGGCCAATAACCATGCCTTCGTAGACGCCGACACCAGGACCCAAGAAGAGTTGACCGCGTTCCTGAGCAGCCTGCAACCCATACGTGTTTGATTCCCCCGTCTCGAACGCGATGAGCGATCCGTGTGGGGTGGCATCAATCGAACCAATGAACGGACGATAGCCAAGGAAGAGTGTGTTCAAGATTCCCTGACCGCGGGTATCCATCATGAATTCTGTTCGGTAGCCAATCAATCCACGTGTTGGAATCTCGAATTGAAGGTAGGCGACGCCGTTTTCGACGCGCATATCCTTCATTTCGGCTTTGCGACGGCCCATCTTTTCGATAACTTGACCGCTCGCGCCCTCCGGACATTCGAGTGTAACTTCTTCAAACGGCTCCGTCTTCTGTCCGTTCTCTTCACGGAAAATAACCTGTGGGCGAGAGACTTCGATCTCGAACCCTTCGCGACGCATGCGTTCAATCAAAATGGCGAGGTGAAGTTCTCCGCGACCACTCACGATAAAACGTCCATCACCCTGGCCTGGCTCAACGCGTAATGCCACGTCGTTTTGCAGTTCGCGATCAAGGCGCTCTTTAATGTTACGGGATGTAGTGAATTGTCCCTCTTTTCCACCGAAAGGTGACGTGTTCACACCAAAAGTCATCTTGACGGTCGGTTCTTCAATTGTGATTGGAGGAAGGGCTTCTGGGGCGTTTGCATCCGCAATCGTTTCTCCGATGTTGATGTTAGGAATACCGGCAAAGGCCACGATATCTCCAGCCGTTGCCTCTTGGATTTCGACTTTCGCCATACCCATGAATCCAAGGAGGGCTGTGATCTTTGCTTGTTCGATTTTTCCATCACGATTGATCCATGCAACAGGCCCTGGACGAAAGACGCCACGAACGACACGACCTAGGCCCATCTTTCCTTTGTAGTTGTCGTAGCTCACGTTTGCGATAGATACCTGGAGAGCACCCGTTGCATCTGCCACCGGTTCCGGAATATGCTTCACGATTGTGTCGAACAAGGGTTTAATGTCCGTCATGGAAGACAAATCGTTTTCGAGACCCGCTTTCCCCTGCTTGGCAGACGCGTATACAACCGGAAAGTCTGTCTGTGCATCCGATGCACCAAGCGTGACAAACAAATCAAATGTCTGGTTTAACACCCAATCTGGACGAGCATCTGGTTTATCGATTTTGTTGATGACCACGATGATACGGTGACCAGCCTCGATCGCTTTTTTGAGCACGAAGCGCGTTTGAGGCATTGGTCCTTCTTTCGCGTCAACGAGAAGCAGTGCTCCGTCAACAAGACTCATGATGCGTTCGACTTCTCCTCCGAAGTCGGCGTGACCCGGTGTGTCAACAATGTTAATACGCGTGTCGTTGTACATGACCGCACAATTCTTTGCGAGAATCGTAATACCACGCTCGCGTTCAAGCGGGTTCATGTCGAGAATCGTCTCGCCGGCGAGACCGCTCTCACGAAAGGTGTCTGACTGTTTTAAAAGCGCGTCGGCAAGGGTTGTTTTTCCGTGGTCGACGTGGGCAATGATGGCGATGTTTCGAATCGTTGACATAGAAGAAATATGCGCGGATTCTATCGTGAACAACGCTCTCTGTCAATGGTGAGACCGGAAGAAGGCGCTTGCTGTTTCCATAAATTCTGGTCGCTGTCGCTGCTCCTTCATCCATAACCACCACTCTACGCCCCAAAACAGCACGGTTTTCATGCGAAGCTGCTCTGCGTAGACAAAGTTCTTTTGCATCTGGTTAAGATCAAACGTGCGAAATTGCGTTTCAAGCGAAAGCGTTCGCACGTCGCCAATAATCCACGGTTCCATCTGAAACTCGCTCACGTACATTATTTGCGGCTGCACGCGCGAAAGAAGCCACGCGCGCAGATCATATGACCACGAAGGTAGGAACCAGTAGCTGAATCGTGGGAAGATAGGTGTCGAAATCACACGATACAGGCTCACTCCTAACGCCTGGAGACGAGTGCTCGGAGTCCGCCAGGTTGAAAGTTCACCCGACATGCTTGTAGACATGGGAACGGACGATGATGCCGCAACCCACGCGAGCTCTTCTTCGAGCCAGTGACCGCGACTCCGTCCGCACTCGCCGAATGAAGCTGGAAACGTCGGCTCGTTCTCTACTTGCCAAAGGGTTGCGTGGGGGTTGTATCGTGCCACCACCATCTGTACATGTGTTTTTAGAGCAGCTTGGAGCTCTGGTTCGGAAAGCGTCTTTGTCCATGCAGGGAACCAGCACTCAGGCCAACGAGGCTGTTTGAGCCCGACAACAAACTGAATCTTTACGTCTGCGTCAACTAACGACTGCACCATTTTGTCGACCTGTCCCCATCGATACTGATTTCGTTCAGGCTCGACCTCATTCCAGTAGACCGGCAAACGAACAACGGTTGGACGAAGCTCCCGAAGCACCGTTTGTAATCCATAGACGGGCTCGATGCCTAAAAACTGCGCGTAGGCGGAGCTCCACGTGAAACCATACTCTTTTGGATACGCCGTCGGTGTGAAGGATAAACAGGCAAGGCCTACTCCCGTTAGAAGGATCGCGAACCCTTTTCGTACATATCCACGCAAGGTGACGCGCTCTTGTAGAGCCTCTTGCATAACCCTTCCCCCAAACCAGGCGACAAGAACGATGAAAGCGTACTGCACGGCCTGTAACGCATTTACAAGCGAGGCACTTCCTAACGAGAGTGCCCACTGGACGAGAATGAATCCGACCGCTCCAGACACTTGTCCAAGAAGGGCTAGACCGATCGAAGAGCGTGTTCCTGAGCGAGTTATCTTGGGTCGTAAAAGATTATTCAGTTCGCGTACAACGCCAGGAACAAAAAGAAGGCTTAGTCCCGCTACACCCGCGATACCTCGTGACAGCAAAAAGACGCCTAAAAAAGAAGCGTGTGTAAAGGCGAATTTTCCTGCAAGTGAAGATGCCGCAAACAAACAGGCCGAGAGAACGCCTATTGCTATCGCCCGCTTCGGTAGCCCCTGGTTCCCCCGCGCCCCCCCGGAGAGCAACGCCGTGGCTAGTAGAAGAAGACTGAAGGCGATAACAGCAAACGAGGTGAGCTCTTCCCCAAGAAACACCCGCGCCCCAAGAAATGTGAAGACAGGAATCAGCGATCCAACCACGGGAACAACGCGCGTGGCTTCCCCAAGACGAAGCGCTTCAAAAAAGGCCCATAACGCAAAAACAAACACGCCTCCAAACGCAATCGAGGCGATCGCTTCTCTTCCTGACGGCCAGACATCTACCCAAGGAACCGCTACGAGCGTCACCAAGGAGAGCGAGCCGATCATCGCGGCATAGGTCGCGCTCTTTTTGAACGCCGTATGGAGAAGGATCTTGTCGATGATAAAGGCAACGGCGTTCAGGATATGGCCGCCAATAGCAAGAAGAATCCAGGCGCTCATACGATCACGTGCTCAAAGAGCCGGGGGACGTGTGCTTGAATGTGAAGATCAAGCTGAAGTTTTGTTGCCATCGCCATAGAGGCGCCTTCGTCTCCATGCGTGCAGTAGACTCGCGACGGCAAGCGCTTCGCTCCACGAATCCACGTTTCGAGCTGAAGCTGATCAGCGTGGGCGCTGTAAGCCCCGATGCTTTCGACGCGTGCTTTGATCTGCACTGTCTGACCCATGATTTGGACCTGTTTATCGCCTCGGTAGAGCTTGTGTCCAACCGTACCTGGAGCTTGATAACCAATGATAAGGAGCGTCGTCGTCGGATGTCCCATATAGCGAACCAGGTGGTGCATGATGCGTCCCCCGTTCATCATTCCTGATCCGGAAATAATCATCTTTGGGAAAGCCGCTGCGTTAATCCCCTTGGACTCATCGCGTGAACGCGTAATGTGGAGGCCTGGAAAATCAAACAAGTCGTCCCCGTTTGACACAAGACGGAGGGCTTCGGGTTCGTAGTATTGCGGATAGGAAGCAATCACCTCGCTTGCATGGATGGCCATCGGGCTATCCAAATACACGTCGATTTTTGGGATCAGACGATTCTCCGCAAGATGATTCATTTCGTAGAGGAGCTGTTGCGTGCGTTCAATGGCGAAGGCTGGGATCAAGAGAACTCCTTTTTGCTTAATTGTATTTGTGATAGCTGCGTGCAATTTTTGTTCCCGTGTCGATTCGTCTTCATGAATGCGATTGCCGTAGGTTGTTTCCATGACGACCACGTCTCCTCGTTCAATCATCGCCGTCGGGCGCAAAATAGGGACATGCGTGTTCCCTAAGTCCCCCGAAAAAACAACCGTGCCCCCACCCTGCTCCGTTACCTCCAAAAAAGCACTCCCAAAAATATGCCCCGCTTCTCGAAAGCGGACGGAAAGATCTCCGATACGAACAGGCCTGTCGTATTCAACGCGCTTGCGAAGACCCATGGCTATTTCTACATCGCGCTCCTCGTACAGCATTGGACGATAATCCTGCTCAAAATCTTCTCGCATGAGGTGAACCGTGTCTTCAAGCACGATTTTTGCAAGATCAAGCGTGGGAGCGATCGCGTATACGCGTCCTCGAAACCCTTCTCGAACGAGCTTTGGAAGACGGCCTACGTGGTCAGCGTGCGCATGCGTCAATAAGACGGCGTCGATTGTTTTCGCTTCAAAGGGAAACGTCTCGAAATTTTTTGCTGAACAGGTGTGACCGCCTTGAAACAACCCGCAATCCACCAGTATCCGTGTTCGAGACGTTTCAACAAGATAACAAGAACCCGTGACTTCTCGCGTTGCCCCACAAAACGTGATCTGCATAGCACGCGCGAGAACCTGTTTCTTATTGAGCGATTAAACGCATGGTACTCATGCAAAAATCCTCTGTCAGCTGCGTTGGAACGCCACAGCGACGAGCCGCAATCATACGGAGCGCGAGCCCATCCAGGCTTCCATCGATAAAAAAGAGAGTAATCATAACTGATTCCACAATCAATAGCAGAACGCAGGCGACCACGAGTAACTTGTACGAAAAGTCGTGCGTGAGAAATTCATGACCCCATCGATCTGTGAAGAGCCAGAGTCGCGTCTCCAAAAGGGCATTTGCGAGAATCACGAGAAGCGACGCGCTGATACCGAGACAGAATGAAGCTATGTAAGACAGCCCAGCGCTGCTTGCAACAAGCACGGCTGTTGGAAAGGCAAAGATCGTATAGAGCGCCCAAAAGTCAGCGGTGCGTTCGTAATGCGGGGCGCGTGAGCGCGTTCGTTCAGCAGGAAAGGACGTTTGTTTTGTTTTCATACGTAGCTGCAGTATACCACACGATGAAATGCGCTATCGAATCTTGACGGTATCCGTTCCTAAAATCGCTTCCAGTTCTTTCGCAATCAAATCAGTGAAGGCGATCCGGTACGAGGAGAGGATGCGCTGACGACTCCCCGCCTGATCCACCTCGAAGTACACGTGGTACGGGCCCGGGTGTGCATCAAGAAGCGTTCGGAGTTGGAGAAGAATTGTTTCCGGAAGATGCGCGCGAAGATAGAGGGTAACAAGTCGTTCTTCCGGCGTATCAGAAGAACCGCCCGCAGCAGCCGAATCTTCTGCGGTAAACGTTCGCTGCTTTGTGATTTCATCGATATTATATGGCGTTACCTCGTAGGCATGTTCGGCTAAAAACTTCAGCTCTCCATCTTTTTGCTGAACGCGTCCGCTGACAACCATAAGCTTATCCACGGCTTGCGACCATAACGCCTCCCCTTCTTTGTAGACGCGTGGAAATACGACGACCTCGATATTGCCGGTGAGATCCTCGAGTTTTCCAAACAGCATGGGTTCATTGTTTTTTGTCAGGATCCGTTTTGAGAGCACCATAAGTCCCCCGATGCGCACGGATTTATCTTTGATCTTTTCGCGAAGGTTCACGATCGGCGTTGTTATGGGCGCAAGTCGTTCGCTGTATTGCTTATACGGATGCGTTGAAATATACAGGCCCAGCAGTTCTTTTTCCCAGGCGAGATATTCTTGCAGGAGCGCTGGAGGAGCCGGCTTGAGTGTCAACGGCTCCGTGCGAAGACCGCCCATTGTCGCCTGCGTAAGTCCCGCGAATAAGTTCACCTGCCCCGAAGAAGCCTCCTGCGTGCGGCGGCGATGATATTCCAAAATAGTTTCAAGATTGTAGTAGAGTGTATTGCGTTCGGCGAATCGATCGAGCGCTCCACTTTTCACAAGCGACTCGAGAGACTTTCTGTTGAACGCTTTATGCGTGATACGTGAGGCAAAATCTGCAAGATCCTTAAATTCGCCATTTGCTTTTCGTTCTTTAATAATAGACTCAACCACGTCTTCTCCGAGTCCTTTAATGGCAAGAAGTCCAAACCGAAGTGTATGCGTCCCCTTGACCACCGAGAATCGCATGAACGATTCGTTTACGTCGGGTGGAAGAACCGGCATATCCATGCGCCGACACTCTTCGACTTCAATCGTGACGCGGTCTAAGTTTTGACAATCTGAGTTGAGAAGCGCCGCCATGAAACATTCGGGGTAATGCGCTTTGAGGTACGCTGTTTGATACGCGATAATGGCGTAGCACGCGGCGTGCGACTTATTGAACCCATAGGCAGCAAATTCTTCGAACTGCGTAAAAATCGCTTCAGCCGTTGCACGGGACACGTCATTTTTTACAGATCCTTCAATAAACTTTACACGAAGTTCCGCCATAAGCTTGGCGATCTTTTTTCCCATCGCCTTACGCAGCGTGTCAGCTTCACCTGGAGTGAACCCCGCCATGTCTTTCGCGACTTGCATGACTTGCTCCTGATACACAGGAATTCCATACGTTTCCTTCAAGGCCTGCTCTGTGCGGGCATGCATGAATACCGTTTTTTCACGTCCATGCTTCCGCGCAATAAAGGAATCGATGAACTGCATCGGTCCCGGACGATACAACGCTACCATAGCGATGATGTCCTCGATGGCGGATGGCTGTAACTCGCGAATATACTTTTTCATGCCATCCGATTCCAACTGGAAGACGCCTGTCGTCGCGCCACGACCTAATAATTCAAACGTCATGGCGTCATCCAACGGAATAGCGTCAATATCAATCTTGTCGCCATGCACCGCCTCGATGATTTCGAGAGCCTCTTGGATCACCGTTAAGTTAGAGAGTCCGAGGAAGTCCATTTTTAACAACCCAGATACTTCCGTTGAGTGCAGTGAGTATTGAATAACCTGCTCAACATCGCCGCCTTGCGCTTTCTGCAGAGGAGCGAATTGCTCAAGCGGGGCCGGCGCGATCACGATACCGCACGCATGTTGCGAGGCGTGGCGCGTCGTTCCTTCCAATTTAATAGCGAGATCTATCAACCGCTTTGTCCGCGGATCACCCTCATATAAAGCCCTTAGGTCAGGCGACTCGACAATAGAGGTGGCGAGTGGGATGTGTTTCCCCTGCACCGGCGGTGGAACCGTTTTAGAAATACGATCAACTTCCGCATAAGGCACATTCAACACACGTCCCACATCACGTACGGCGGCACGGGCGGCCATGGTTCCAAAGGTGATAATTCCCGCAACACGATTCGCTCCATATTTACGTGTCACGTATTCAATAACATCCTTTCGATGCACATCATCGAAGTCCGTATCGATATCGGGCATCGAAATACGGTCAGGGTTCAAAAAACGTTCAAAGAGAAGTCCGTACCGCAGTGGATCGAGGTTAGTAATACGAAGAACATAAGCAACAACGGAACCTGCTGCACTTCCGCGTCCTGGGCCCACGATAACACCATGCTCTTTTGCCCACACAATATAATCTTGCACGATCAAAAAGTACGCGGCGAATCCCATGCGCTCGATCGTTGCCAACTCGAAGGTCATGCGTTCATGCGCCTTCACACGCATCTCTTCTTCTTGATAGCGCTCAAGCAACCCAGCTTCACATAATCGAACAAGGTAAGAAAACTCCGTCTCCCCCGCCGGAACATCAAACTTTGGGAGAAGGTTTTTTCCAAGTTCAAGCTCTACATTGCATC
>CAZJEZ010000025.1:3533-10807 GCA_964545235.1 uncultured Gammaproteobacteria bacterium | reverse complement strand
CCTTTGCAATACCCAGAACGGGGGTGGTTATTTTGTGAGCACGCATAATCTCTTCAGCAGCACGAACCTGCGGTACCCCACCATCAATCAAGAACACCGTGGGTAAGCGCCATTCAGAGTGTCTAAGCCGTCTTGTAAGCACTTCCTGAATGCTTCCCACATCATTGTTTGACTGTACCTGTTTCATTTTGAACTTCCGGTATTCGGATTTTTTCGCTTCACCGTTTTCAAAAACCACCATCGACGCAACAATCGACGATCCGGAGATATGCGAGATGTCATATCCTTCAATCCTTCCAAAGAAGGGATTCGACGCGTCCTGCGCCACACCCGCATCATCAGACACATCATGTTCTCGTTTCATGATGGCAACGTCTTGAATATGTTCAAGGGCGAAGACCTTGTTACGCCAGTCTTTTGCCTCTTCATAACGTTGGGCTTTCGCGGCGGCCTGCATAGATCGTTTATACGCCCTGATAATCACTTCCTTCTTCCCATCAAAAAAACGAATGAGATCACGAATAGTCTGCTTGTAAACGCGTGGAGAAATACCCCCCGTGCACACGCCCGGACACAATCCAATGTGCGAGTTAAAACAAGCTCGCTTAGCCCCAGGTTCACACGTCGACCAAGGGAACACACGTCGAAGATAGTCCAGCGCCGCTCGCAATGATCGCCCGGACGGATAGGGCCCAAACACGCGAAGATACCTCGTCGCCGCATCATCAGGAAGCTCCGCCCCACGAATCGTGAGCGGTTTTGGATAGAGCTCATCCGTAATAGCTAGATATAAAAACGTTTTCCCATCTTTTTGATCCGTGTTGTACTTTGGCCAATACTGCTTAATAAGATTGGCTTCGAGAATCAAGGCTTCGAGTGCAGTTGCTCGTTCAACGTAGTCGATCTTGCGAACACGAGTCGTCATTTCTTCGATCAAACGATTATGCGGCCGTTCAAAGTGCTGACGAACGCGCCGCGCCAACGACGTCGCTTTTCCCACATACAATACTACCCCCTGGGCATCTTTCATCAGATAGACGCCTGGAACATCTGGGAGCTCCCCACGTTGGATAACGATGTTCGAGGGAATCATATCTATCGTCGTTTGAGCGCCTGCTTCAAGTATTTCGCCGTAAAGCTGTGCGCATGTTTTGCAACGTCTTCCGGAGTTCCTTGAGCAACCACTTGGCCACCCTTGTTTCCACCCTCTGGACCCATATCGATAATCCAATCAGCATTCTTAATCACATCAAGATTATGCTCAATCACAGCCACCGTGTTGCCACGCGCCACCAACCGATGCAAGACATCCAGTAACTTCCGAATATCTTCAAAATGCAGCCCCGTTGTCGGCTCATCCAACAAATAGAACGTTTTTCCCGTATCACGACGCGCTAACTCTGTCGCAAGCTTAATACGTTGCGCTTCTCCACCGGACAATGTGGTTGCTGATTGGCCAAGCTGAATGTACCCAAGCCCCACCTCTTCCATGATTTTTGTCTTATCACGAATAGGAGGAATGTCGTGAAAAAAAGCATTCGCTTCTTCGACCGTCATAGCGAGGACATCGGCAATGTTCTTTTCACGATATTTTACTTCCAACGTTTCACGACTGAAACGCTTACCCTTACACACATCGCATGGCACATACACGGTTGGCAAAAAATGCATTTCAATCGCAAGCTGTCCGTTCCCTTCACAATGCTCACATCGTCCACCGGGTACATTAAACGAAAAACGCCCAACCTTATAACCACGCATACGCGCTTCCGGGGTCAACGAAAACAATTCACGTACATGATCCCAAATACCTGTGTAGGTCGCCGGATTTGAACGAGGCGTTCGCCCAATTGGAGACTGGTCTACATCCACAATCTTATCCAACCATTCAACCCCTTCAATAGATTCATGCTTCCCCGGTTTCGCTTGCGCTCCATTCAACCGATTCGCAAGTGAACGATACAGCACGTCAATCATAAGCGTGGATTTTCCAGAACCAGACACCCCCGTCACGCACACAAACGTTTTGAGCGGAATCTTCACCGTCACGTTCTTGAGATTATTTTCCGAGGCGCGCGTAATTTTGAGCGCCGTCTTTCCTTCGCGGCGCGTGCGAGGATACGAGATCACTTTATCACCACGAAGATACGCGCATGTCACGCTCTTCTCATCTTGAAGAATGGCAGGCATGGGCCCAGCGGCAACCACCGTGCCTCCGTGACGCCCCGCCCCCGGACCAATATCAACCAAATAGTCACTCGCCCGAATCGTGTCCTCGTCATGCTCAACCACAATAATCGTATTTCCCAAATCACGAAGCTTTGTAAGCGTATCCACAAGGCGAGTGTTATCGCGCTGATGGAGGCCGATCGTAGGCTCATCAAGAACATAGAGCGCACCGACCAACCGCGAACCAATCTGCGAGGCGAGACGAATTCGCTGCGCCTCTCCACCAGACAAGGTTCCCGCTGTACGGTTGAGGGTGAGATACTCCAATCCAACATCCAATAAGAATGATAAGCGCCCAATCACTTCTTTCATGACCGGTTCCGCAATAGCGGTATCCGTTTCACCAAGTTCAAGACCGAGAAAAAAATCGGCGGCGTCATGAATAGGCATGTTCGCCACATCAACAATCGACTTGTTATTAAGCCACACATATCGCCCTTCCTTTCGAAGACGGGCCCCATTACACGCCTGGCAGAGCTCTTCCGAAAATAGCTCCTTTGTTCCAAGCCCGTGACACGTTTCGCACGCGCCGTACGGCGAATTAAACGAAAACAAGCGTGGTTCAATTTCAGGAAACGCGAATCCATCGTCCGGACACGAAAACCGAGCGGACATAAGCAACTCCGAGCCATCTTCAAGGATCGCAAGCACCGAGTCTTCCGCGCGATCAAGCGCGAGCTCCATAGCTTCCGCTAAACGCCCACGCAGACCCGTGTTCTGCTCGATCGGCCACCCGAGCGGCACACGATCTACCACCAGTTCAATCGTATGCTGATTGTAGCGGCTTAACGGAACCTGTTGATTCAACCGATACATCTTTCCATCTACACGCGCTTCCAAAAAACCAGCTTCATAGAAATCTTGAAGCAATTGCAAGTACTCCCCTTTACGACCACGCACCACCGGCGCCAAGATAGCGATTTCATCGTTCAATGTTGTGGTCTTTGTTTTTTTGGTTGGCGTTTTCGCATGCAACTCTTTCGTCTTCTTCATTACCAGATCAACCATCTCATCAACCGTCATCTTGCGAATAGGCTTTTCACAAATAGGACAATGCGGCTTCCCGATGCGCGCATACAAGACGCGGAGATAATCATAAATCTCCGTGATCGTCGCAACCGTTGAACGCGGATTTGCCGAATGCGCTTTCTGATCAATGGAAATAGCCGGCGATAATCCTTCAATTTCGTCCACATCCGGCTTATCCATCTGACCCAAAAATTGACGTGCGTACGCGGACAAGGACTCCACATACCGTCGTTGCCCCTCGGCAAAAATGGTATCAAACGCTAACGAAGACTTTCCTGACCCAGAAAGCCCTGTAAAAACAATCATTTTGTTGCGCGGCAGCTCAACCGAAATATTCTTGAGGTTATGTTCGCGGGCTCCACGAATCGTAATCTTATCCATCATAGATTCGAGGAGTGTAGCACATGTTCGGTCGACTGTCGAACAGAAAACGAACATGCTATCATTCGGCGTATCCATGTCACTCATCCGAACCCCTGAATTCGAAGAAGCCTTGCAGCTCATGGAATCTGAGCGTCCGTTTACGTTTATCACCGGACGTGCCGGAACAGGAAAAAGCACGCTTCTCAAGCATTTTCGCGAAACAAGCTCCCTCACTACAATCGTGTTAGCTCCCACCGGTGTCGCCGCGCTCAACGTACACGGAGAAACAATCCATCGTTTTTTTCGCTTTGCTCCGGGAATCACGCTCAAAGACGCAAAACGTCGAGGAGTCGCCACGAAACAAGCTTCTACCTATCGCAATGTTGAGCTTCTTATCATCGATGAGATTTCCATGGTGCGCGCCGACCTCCTGGACTGCATGGACCAATTCTTACAAGGTGCCCGCAAGAGCAAACTCCCCTTTGGGGGGCTCCGGGTCGTGGCCATTGGTGATTTACACCAACTTCCTCCAGTCATTTCGACAACCGAACAAGAAGCGTTTGCCCGCGTATATGAGTCTCCTTATTTTTTCTCCTCGCATGTGCTACGGGAGCTTTTGGGGCGAGGCCACGTGTCTCACGTCGAACTTGAGCACGTGTTCCGTCAAACAGATAGCTCATTCATCGCCTTGTTGAATGCGGTGCGTGATAAATGTATTACGCACGACGGACTCGCCCGACTGAATGCCTGCGTACACACAAAGCGCTCAAACGAAGCCATTATACTGACGGCGACGA
This sequence comes from uncultured Gammaproteobacteria bacterium, assembly GCA_964545235.1. GTDB lineage: Bacteria > Patescibacteriota > Patescibacteriia > 2-12-FULL-60-25 > 2-12-FULL-60-25 > CAZJEZ01. Next base: position 6,389 of record CAZJEZ010000025.1, on the reverse strand, counting down.
ATGCAGCCGCCGATACGATAAACGAACAACGATTACGCGCCCTCACGGCAAAAGAACAGGTCTTCTCTGGAACATTTTCTGATCAGTTTCCGGAGCGTGAATCCCCTACCGATCCCCATCTTCGTCTCAAAAAAGGGGCGCGCGTCATGTGCGTAGCAAATGATCCGGCTGGACGCTTTGTAAATGGCTCCCTGGGTTGGGTGGTTGGATTTGATGAGGATGAAGACGGTAAGCCATGCGTCCTTATTGAAAGCGATGATGGTGGCCGCATGACTATCTCAGATCACACCTGGACCGTCTTCCGAAGCACCTATGATGCGCGAGCAAAGACTCTGCAACAAGAGCGCTTAGGAAGTTTTTCGCAAATCCCCTTGAAACTCGCTTGGGCTGTAACAATCCACAAGAGCCAAGGAAAAACCTTTGATCAAGTCACTGTTGATCTTGGAGGCGGCGCCTTCGCCAATGGCCAAACGTACGTCGCCTTGAGTCGCTGTCGTTCTCTTGAGGGCCTGAGCTTGGCCCGTCCGGTTCGCCTTCAAGACATTCGTATCGACACGCAAGTCGCAGCCTTCCTCGCTTCGCTTCAAGCTCGACGCTCCGCAACAGGCGCCATCGCGGGAAACAGATTGCTCTAACTAAGGATACCCAACCAAACAGACTGTTCTTTCAAAAAACCACCCAAGTATGGGTGGTTGTTGTTTTGGATTAGCGAACCGGAGTTGCGCGTCGGAAGTTTGTGAAGGCTTGAAGGGCCGTGTTCAGCGAAGAACGTGTCTGAATAAAGCTATTGCGAATGCGCATGACACGAGCGCGTTGAGCAGGCGTCCAAGAACGACTGTTATCACGAAGCATGGTTCCGACGCGAGTCATGCGAGCATCAGCCGTGCGAATAATGGTTTGCATTTGCACCTGCGTGTATCCCTGGTAGCTGAGCGTTGGGTCATTCAATTGCTCAAGACTATCCGTCAGACGTGTCGCATCCAACTGAGTTTCTAGTGAGCTAAATGGAGCTTCATCCATCGCATCACTCAATTGCGCGACAGAGGTATGAATATTCGCGCGTACGGTTGACCAACGGCGATCAAATGTATTCCACAGAGCCTGCTGGCGAGCCGTCAGCTCAGCGGCTGGAGTAGCAGGAGGGAGAAGCTCTGTTCCGGCAGGAAGCTCGATCCGACGAAACTCGGTAGAAGTGGGGGTGAGCGTAGGAGGGAGGGTTTCAACAACGAGCGTATAGGTAACCTGTTGGTTATTTGTTTCGTTTGAAGCGTCTGAGGCTTTGATAAAGATCGTATATGTCCCGGCGGCCGTTGGAGTTCCAGACAAGATGCCACTTGAAGGATCCATACTCAATCCGGCAGGAATCGTACCGGTCATATTCCAACGAAACACGCCACTTCCACCGCGAGCACGGAAGATTTGAGCTGGATACGCGATACCGACACGACCATTGACCGGATTCATACGCGTCGTGATTTCAACAGGAACAATGACCGGAGTTGCCGTCGATGATGGCTCGATAACCGTTGAATAAAAACGTGAGGAGGTACGACCAGCGCTATCGCGGGCACTTACCGTGAACTCAAATGTCCCAGCCACCGTTGGAGTACCAACGATCTCCCCCGTATCGACGCGTAAGACAAGACCATCTGGAAGAGATCCGCTGGAAACAGACCAGGCGAGCGGAGCGCTAACCGTGCCATTCGTTGAAAGGGGTTGCAGATACGCGAGACCAACGCGGCCACGAACGACCCAGTACGGAGTCATCTCAAAACGAGGGTTAAACACCACGAGACTGTAGTCACGCATGTACGTGCTCTCGGGCGTGATAGCCATGATACGAAAATTAAATGTCCCCGCTTCCGTAGGAATACCTTCTAGAACCGCATCGGACCACCCCGCCTCCTGATTGGTCTTATAAAGATTCAAGCCCGCGGGAAGAGCTCCGGAGACAATCGTCCAGCGAGAGTTCCCAGACCGATTCAAACGTATTGGCGCTCGATAGGAAGTACTAAGAGTCGCCTGTGCAAACGATGATTCAACAGAAAAGTCCGGTGCAGCAAAGACGGGCTGTGCGACGATAGCGCTTGTCGCGACAAACGCAGTCAACAAAGGAATGGAAGAGATGCGCATAGATACAAAGAAGAAAGAGAAGTTATGTGCTCAGAAAGAAGTATGAACGACACGAGGCATTCAGACAACGTTCTTTCATAACATGCGAGGTTCTGGCTCTAACTGGGTGGGCTCGGTACAATACACGAATCACTCTACCCCTGAAGTGAATACGTCCCATGTCTTTTCTTCAACCAGCAATAGAACTACTCACATCAGCCTCAACGATCATGCCTCTGGAGGCATTCGTTGCGTTCGGTTCGCTCATGGAAGAAATTATTGCACCTATTCCCTCACCCCTGGTCATGACACTGGCGGGTTCTTTTGCACAGGTACAGAACGTAGGCTTTGGACATGTATTTATCTTAGCCGTGCTTGGATCGATGGGGAAAACGGTAGGAAGCTGGGTGCTTTATGTGTGTGCGGATAAGATGGAGGATGTATTCATGGAAACGTTCGGGAAATACCTAGGAGTGACTCACGCAGAGATCGAGCACATTGGTCAACAGCTAAATAAGGGCTGGAAAGACAACGTCTTTCTCCTGGTGGCTCGTGCTTTGCCCATTATCCCAAGCACGCCGATTGCCTTGGTATGTGGCACCATCAAAGTAGATCTCATGACGTTTATTACCTCCACGTTTTTCGGGACGATTATTCGCAATCTGTTATTTCTTTACATAGGATACACGGGCCTAACAAGCGTTACTTCTGGTCTAGAAAAAACGGAGTCGATCATACAGCCAT
>CAZJEZ010000025.1:0-3523 GCA_964545235.1 uncultured Gammaproteobacteria bacterium | reverse complement strand
GTTGCTTCCGTGCGATGAACTCCCCTTGATAGGGCGATCTGATAGAAACCAGCAATTTCATTGCATTTTAATTCATTGGCTAAAAACTCTTGAGCACGTTGCGTGACCATGTTGCTAACAGGTGTTGGTAAATGGAATTCGGAAAACAATTGACCATACTCATCGAGTGAAGGTTTCTTCTGGTATAGATCACTTAGTAATCGATAGTACTTACCTAACTTCTCTGCATCTTCTCCATTTGGGGCAGGAGTTGGTGGACCCATGGAAGCGAACGCCTCTGCACTTGGAACGAGAGGGTATGCTTGCCAGTCTTCAATTAATTTGGCTGCCGTCATATAAATCCATGCTTCACTTCCCGTAGAAAACGTCTGGCCAGCATAGACAGACGTTTGTAGATAACATGGCCCGACAAGCTCGTCATATAAAAGGTGAGTAAACCAACCTTTTTCGAAATCAGTTGATTGTGAGGTGATGCAACGAAGCTCATGCGTCCGCTCACGGGTTAATCCGGTTATGTACCGAGAATCGGGATAAACACATCCGGCAAAATAGGCCGGCAAGTCCAATACCTTCAATACTGAGGCAAGATCTCGTGCAAATCGAACATGTGTTGCTTCGAACGCCATATGATAAATAGAGCGTATAACCTAGGTGTCATGACAGCAATGCGTTAGAATATACACTCTATGTAAATATGAGACAGGCAACCTTAGTATGAGTCATATCAATCAAATTACTTCTCTGTTTTATAACGCCTCTTCATTTCACTGCATGAACGCACTATAACTGCTTTAAGTACTTTTAGGTCAATATACTCAATACTTTTTATAGCCAAACACGACTTACCTGACAGCTTGTATTTGCCAAGCTTTTCGATGTCTTTTTTGCAATAATCCCAACCGATCGTATTGTAGAGAGTGAAGCCAGTTGAGGATATAGCGAATCCAGTGATCAGATAGACGTGTTCACCGCCCTTGCTATCCAAATAATGATACTACCCGAAGCCAAAGATCTTGTTCCACATGATGCAGGGTGAGCCAGTGGCTTTCGTATACAGATCCACCAAGGCCACCGCCTCCGTTTGCACCTTCTCTTTTCCTTTAAAATTCTCTTTCAAAAACTGTAGAGGAGTAACTTTGGTTGGTTGCGTTTTATTAGTGTACGTCATAGGGCATGAATTATTTGCATGGATTTCATATGCTTCCGACGAACTCGTAGAATTTTGGGAATCAATATCTGTGCTATCTCATAATCCGTTTTCCTGTGGCGGCGACTTGAACGAGTCCCGAGAGAATTTAACTTGAAATCTCGTGAGGGAAGACTATCTGATGGACTTTGCGCGCATACCGAGCAACGAGCAATCGAGCAGTCTCTCGTACTAACGGATTCTCCATTTTCTGAGCAAGCTCTTCATTCTCAAACGAAGGCATATCAACTCCTAATTGAAATGTATTCCGTATATCCTGAATCGCCTGAAAGAAATCCGGCCAAATCTTTGCGAGACCCGCCTCTTGCTCAGTAAGGTTGTACGCGGAGCGCTCCTTCTGATATGCAAAGAACATCCCAACTATACATTGAGCCTCAGCAAGTAACCGATACGTAGAAGAACCGGATAATTCAGCAGCACGCAATTCAAGACGAAATAATCTGTCTTTTAGCGCCGTTTTAGAGCTAGCCTTTGCATCATCTTTATAAAAATAAGCGCTTCCATATCCCTTCTTTTGGACACGCCTCTGTGAACTAAAGGCGAGGACAAGAATATCTGAAACTGCAGACAATCCATCCTGAAAGTCTCCTTCAAATTGAGACACCTCAAGCGGAGACCCGAAATTGATATGCAGTGGCAATAAAAGATCTTTAGGAGCAGCTAGTCGTTTATTGACAGACTCTAAAGGGAGCATGCCCAGCTCAGCCAGATCTTGCAGAATCCGAGCCTGAACCCATGGACTATAAGAAAAATCTGGATTCACCTCGTTGCGATTATCGGTGTCACGATAGCATGGCACGTCTAGCGCTCGGAGAATCTCCAAGTGTTCAGCTGTAAAAAACTGATCTGGAATTTCAAGCTCAATACCTATTGTAGGAAGTGGTACAGCAGGGTCTGCGTAACGTCTCTCCTTTTCAGAAAGATGAACACCGACGCGCAATGCTCGTTCAGTGCTCATTTTTGTTACAGCGCCTTCCTTACCCGCTTCCTTATATGCATCCAAAATCGTCGCAGCGCGCGCAGTAGACGCGACACGCCCCAACTGCTGCTGCTCAAACAAATCCTTCACCCGCCTACAGAACAACGTATTCTTTTCGTAGCGCTCAAACGCCGCATCATTTCCATTGATTCGAAGAAAGAGCGGTGATGGCGTCTCATTTAATAGAAGGTCTTGTTCCTGCACTTTCTCATGCCATGCAGCCATACGCTCTCGTTGATTCAGCCCTATATTCATATCCGATTCTCCAAAAGCCCGTCGGCAGGCAGCGTAGGTCTGCTCGTCTATCTTTCCCTCACCCACAAGCTTCTCTAGATACGTGAGCCCTCGAGACCCTAGCCCTTCTACCGTCTCAAGGAATACCCTTGCAGCCCGCGCTGAGGCATCATAATCATCTTCCTCCCCTCTTTCTAAAAACAGCCGTTCTTTCACCCAAAGAGCTCTCCTTATTCGTTTTTCTTCTTCCGGACTCAATTCATTAGAGCGTTGTTCGTGCGGGGCGAATGGATTTGATCTAATAGCGCCTTCAGAAAAATGCATAGCGTGTTTTTTATTCTAACATAAAACAGCCATTTTGGAAGGTTTTACTGCCCATAGACTATCGATAAACAAATATAGGATGTTTGAGAGCATATGCGAGACGATCTCGATAGCACCCTAACGAAAAACCAACTCATCTGAGTTGGTTTTTCTGTGGCGGGCCAGTCGAGTTAAGCAACCAAGAAAACGTGTAATCCAAGAGCTTTTTCAGGGGTCAAAATCCAGACGTTTTCGAGGCACGTGAGACAGGGTTAAAATGAGACAAATAAACAGTTTTAAGGGCGTGCGAGACTTGTCCGTGAAAGACAAGGAAAATCGTGGGCGGGAGCCCATACACTGGCTAAACTTGTACTAATTTAGACAGTTTTTGATAACCCCTTTGATATCTGTGTTTTTAAGCAGAGTTATTTTTTCTTCTCTATTCTGGAGACCGTAAATATATACACCTAAGGAAATTACGATTGTAAAGATAACTCCGTATATAGTGATGAAGGTATCGTTAGCACAGACAAGACCTGCGAGACAGGTTTGAGGATCTATATTTTGTATAAGATATATACGATCATGCCACATAGAGATTAGGTTAGTTAAAATTAAAAATGCTTTAGATTCCTCCATCCAATCAATCCTGAATCTTCGTTAATCTGGGGCGATAATCCGGTCACAATACCGAAAAGCCTACGATCTCAAAGATATGCTTTCTATCATTAAACATATTCTTGAAGAAAGAGTAGCGGGGTTTATTTTATAGGGATGATTATCCTCCATATTTGTTAAAG
>CAZJEZ010000024.1:10045-10949 GCA_964545235.1 uncultured Gammaproteobacteria bacterium | reverse complement strand
CGGATCCCCTTCTTGCAGCGTCAAGAGAAGCTTGACACCCGGTCGAGTCCACGTATAAAGCAAGGCGGCGAATCCGTTGTAGCTTGCCATCAACGACCACACAATCACCGGCTGGAATCGAATGAGCATCCAAGCTTTCAACACCCCAAAAAACGGAAGAAGATACTTATCAACAGGATGACCAAACCCCACACGGTGCACGGTCACAGTTCCAATACGTTCACACGAAGCGAGACCCGGACGAATACGGGCGCAGATCAAATCAAACCGCTCGCCATGCATCCGATCGGTAAGCTCCTTCATGGCAACTTCAGCGCCACCCACGAGTGGGAAATAGGCAGTAGAAAAGATAAGAACACGTGAGCGCATACAATCAAGAAACTGTGTTATAGGGTCGTACGAAAATAGTCGACTGTCTTTTTCAATCCCTCTACCAAGGGAATACGCGGTTCCCACCGAAGCTGTTCCTTTGCGTAGGAAATATCCGGTTTGCGCTTTTTCGGCTCTTGCTCGCTATAAATCTTCGGCCCCGTAATACAGGTGATTTGTGAGGTAGAACCCGTTTCAGCCACAACGCGTTCGGCTAACTCACGAATCGTAAATTCGTCAGGATTCCCAAGGTTTACAGGACCCGTGAAGTTCTCTTTATGCATGCACCGCATCATTCCTTCAATTAAATCATCAACGTACTGGAACGAACGCGTGTATGAACCATCCCCGTAAATCGTAATATCTTCCCCACGCAGCGCCTGCAAAATAAAATTCGACACAACGCGCCCATCGTCTTTAGCCATGCGCGGACCGTACGTATTAAAAATACGTATAACCCGGATATCTACACCGTACTCGCGGTGATAATCAAAACAAAGCGTTTCGGCACACCGCTTCCCTTCGTCGTAACACG
>CAZJEZ010000024.1:7001-10035 GCA_964545235.1 uncultured Gammaproteobacteria bacterium | reverse complement strand
CATGGTAGCGGTGATACGCCATGGTCATCGCCTCAGCAAATCGCTTGGCCTCGTCATATACGCCCCGCGCACCTATGGGATTGACATTTCCCCAGTACGTTTCAGGCTGGGGATTCAGCAACGGATCACCGTACACCTCGGACGTTGATGCTTGCAGGATACGCGCGCCCACAGAACGAGCGAGATCCAGCATATTCATCATGCCCAAGACATTTGTACGCACCGTTTCAACCGGATCTTTGTGATAATGCGCAGGCGATGCTGGACACGCAAGATGAAAAATCCATTGAACAGGAGCAAAGAAGGGCTTCTGAACATCGTGTTCAACAAAGAGAAATTTTGGATGTTTAAGCAGATGTTCGATATTCTTCTTTGAACCCGTGAACAAATTATCCAAACAAAGGACGCGATATCCATCTGCAATCAGTCGATCGCACAGATGGGATCCCAAAAAACCAGCGCCCCCCGTTACAAGAACCGTTTTCTCATCGGACCCAAGCAAGGTTTGTTCAGACATAAGGTTAGGAGTGACGCTCAAGCCAGGTGGCTAAAACTAACAACATCCACAATCGATTGCCGTGATCTATACCACGATCGTTCGCGTTGAGCAATCCTTTAACCTCATTTTTTGGCATATACTGGCCTAATTTCGAGGCATCACCGAGACATCTTTCGATAAAAAGCTCACGCCAAGAACCACGGAACCACTCCGCCAGCGGAACCTGAAATCCACGCTTCGGACGGGCGAAGACATCGTCCGGCACGAGCCCGCGTAACGCCTCACGTAATACCTTTTTTCCAGACCGGGCATCAAACAGCATCTCCTGTGGAAGGGTACAGGCGAATGCAACCAGGTCCTGATCAAGAAATGGCGAACGCGCTTCAAGACCCCACGCCATGGTTGCTCGATCCATTTTGACATTCAGGTCATCCGGCAGGTACGACTGGAGGTCAAACTCGAGAGCACCCAGCAAACCGAGCGACTCGCGGTAACGTGAAGCAACATACGCCACGGATTCAGGCGTCGAAAAGTAGGCGCCCGTAAACAACGCTCCGTATCCCTGTGCATAGGACGCATGCATCTCCTTAAGAGCCGCTGCACCACGCGTCCATCGAGGATCACGCAGCCATATGCCGAGTGTATGCATAGAAGCCGGTGCGATACGCAAACGATCTAGCGCATGCATACGTTCTAACTTGGAAAAATACCGATACCGGCGGTACCCGCCAAACACCTCGTCCCCTCCATCACCCGTAAGTACCGCCTTCACATACAATCGCGTCTGCTGCGCAAGAAGATACGTGGGCAAGCATGACGAATCCGCATAAGGGGCATCGTATAGATCAACCAACACATCAACAAGCTCACGCGAAGCCTCGGGGCGCACCTCAAATGCGTAATGCCTGCTTCCGATACGCTTCGCCGTCAGCGCCGCCTCCGCACGCTCATCCGCCCCAAAGGAAGGAAATCCCATCGTAAACGTCTGGATAGGAGTAGCCGACTGCCGAGCCATAATCGTTGCAACAGCCGTTGAATCAATTCCGCCTGACAAAAACGCACCCAACGGGACATCTGCCACAAGCCGGCGCGCAACCGCCTGCTCTACAAGTCGACGCGTTTCGTCCGCCGCTTCTTGCATCGTTCCTGTAAACAAAGGGTCGCGCTTCCACGCATGATACGAATGAATGGTAAGCGTCCCGTCAGAAGCAAGCTTCCCCCACTGTCCCGGCGCAAGCGAGGCGATCCCTTCAAATCCTGTCAGCGGAGCCGGGACGTACTGCAACCCAAGAAATAACCGAATCGCCGATCCATCGATCGCGGGACGCGTCGATAGAGCATGCGTGATCGCCTTCAATTCCGATGCGAACCAAAACGATTCGCCATGAACATGTCGATAAAAAAACGGCTTCTTTCCGATGCGATCGCGCGCAAAAAAAAGCTCTCTCTCGTGCGTATCCCATACGGCAAAAGCATACATCCCACGCAACCGATCAAGACACGCCATCCCTTCACGGATAAAGAAACGAAGTAGGACCTCTGTATCCGATACCGTGCGGAACACGACACCCGCCGCAACAAGCTCGTCGCGCAACTCCTGATAATTATAAATTTCCCCATTAAACACGATCGCATAGCGCCCCGTCACATCCCACAAGGGCTGCGAAGCTCCCTCCGATAGGTCAACAATAGACAAGCGTCTATGAACAAGACCGGCACGATCGCCCTCCCACATCCCCTCATGGTCCGGCCCCCGACGTGCAAGCGCATCAGACATCACCTGCAACCCATCTCGTGTGATGGGTTTTTTAAAGGAAATCATGCCAGCAATACCACACATAGGTTTGCGATTTACTGGAGTTCATCCTATCCTACATTCCATGCAAAAGCCACATATCGCCCTTGCCGTAACACTCGCTGAACCAGGAGGCGTGCAGATGTTTGTTGTCACATTTGCAAGATGGCTCCAAGCACAAGACATTGATTGCACGATTCTCGCCGGCGATGGGGTGTGGCTTCGTGAACAGGCTCAAAAACACCATATTCCCTATATCCAGCTCACGCATATGGGCCGGGCAATTCGCCCCTGGCGCGACCTACGTGCGTGCATCGAACTCGTAAGTGTACTGAAACGCTTACAACCAACCAGCATTGATCTCAATAGTACAAAGATGGGAATAACCGGATCTATCGCTGCCCGAATCGCAGGCGTACCCAAGATCACCTATCGCATTGGCGGATGGGTCTTTCTTGAACCCCTTTCACGATTCACAAAGTGGCTCTACATCCTCCTCGAATGGCTTACCGCGCGCTTGAAAGACACAATCATCGTACTTCATCCAAATGATGAGGCTATTGCAAAGCATTATCACATTCGTCCACGCAAAGAACTTACCATCGTCCCGAATGGCATCAATCTGCCCACCTTTGATAAAGAACTCCTCTCACGAGAAGAGGCTCGAACACGTCTCCAGCTAGACCAACGGACTTTTGTATTCGGAACCATCGCCAATTTCTATCCACCCAAAGACCTGC
>CAZJEZ010000024.1:0-6991 GCA_964545235.1 uncultured Gammaproteobacteria bacterium | reverse complement strand
GAACCAGACGCGCTCTTTGTTCTACTGGGCGATGGCCAGCTTCGCCCAACCATCGAAGCGCGTATCCGACACCATCGTCTCGAAAAGCATGTGATCCTCACCGGATCTATTGAAGCGGCACAAACCTATCTACAAGCCTTTGATCTTTTTGTATTGCCATCAGCAAAAGAAGGGATGCCGTGGGTCGTCCTCGAGGCTATGGCGGCACGCGTCCCCTGCCTTGTAACGGACGTGGGAGCGAACACATGGATGACTGCGGGGACGGCACGCATTGTCCCGCCGCAACGACCGCGCATCTTAGCAGACGCTATGATCGAACTCGCTCACACACCGCATGTACGAGAACAGCTCGCTCACGGGGCCCGCATCCGCGTCGAAACAACATTTCCTCTTGAAACCACGCTCAAAGGAAATATCGCCTCACTTCTTTAAACGATACGTGCTACTAGCCGCGGCAGCCGCTGCGCGCGCTTGAGCCTCTTTTGTTTCTTGCGCCTTGCGTTTGATAGCATCGAGCCTCGTTTGAAGCTCCGCCGCTTGTTCTGTATAGCCAGCTGCTACCATGGCTGTTTTTGCTTGATCAAAGAAGGCAACATCTGTGATTTCTTTAGCATCCATCCGAGCAAACATCTTCGGAAAAATGTCCGGCTGTTTAGCAATAGCTGCCGCATGCATCATCACCGCCAACTCCCGCACATCTTGAAACTGATATGGGTAACGAACCGTTTGCGAAAGAAGAATTTCAGCCGCTCCACTCGCAAAATCACGCTTGTCATAGAACTGGGTAATACCAAGCATCCAATGTCCTTCCCCAAGAAGAGGATCGTTATCGCGAACCTGGGTGTAAATCGCAAGAGCATCATCCACTCTCCCTACTCGAAGGAGAAAACGTGCGCGTGCATATAAGAACTGCTGACGACGTGGACTCAAAGCCGTAAGTCTCTGATACCACTCATCAATTACCAATAACTTTGCCTGATCCGATCCCGCCATCATCTCAAGATACCGTGCGTAAATAAGCATTAAGTTAGCGCTCTGCGGATGACGTGAGAACTCCCGCAACAAAAGACGCTCAACAAGCTCAGCCCACTTTTGTGGCTGATACACACGCCCCATTTGAGATTGCGAAGCGATCGCGACAAAGTTTCGGCCAACCAAGTACGCCTGTTCGTCCCCGTATGGCGTCCAGATCTGCTCCGCCTCAAGCGCGTATTCAAGTCCTTGCTGCGTTCCAAAGAATTGATTCGCGCGAATAGATAATTGGGAGGCTTTGAACGGCTGCACGGAAGTCGTCCAGACAAACCCAAGACATACAACATATACAATCCCGCCCGTAATCCAAGGGAAGTCATGAACAATAACCGGCTTATGATCCGGATCGTGTTCGCGAAAAAATGGACCACTTGTCGCGGCGATAACAAACGCATAGAGCAAGTAGCTCATCGAAAAGGCCGCTGGATGGTCAAAGACGAACAAGTTCTGCACAAAGTACGCAACAGGAAGCGAAAAGAGAACCGCAGACGAAGGAAGATCGATCCACTTTTCACGGTATGCATGCCATACGGAGTAAAAAAGCATGAGAAAGATCCCAAAGAACGTCACCGTTCCAAGCGCACCCGTCATAGCAAGCGCATCCAGTACAGTATTATGGGAACGATCGAACCAGGTTTCATAGGAACCAAAACGCATCGAGTGTGGGTTGTAGCGCTGGTTGAAGAGGATGTGAAAATTATCAAATCCCCAGCCCGTTATCGGACGCTCCTTAAACCCGTCCCAAGCAATACGCCAAGCAATTAAACGCGTATCCACGGTTTCATTAAAGTTCGTCAATCGACCAAACACGGAACCGCGCACGAAGGCGGTATCACGAAACGCGTACAAAACGCCGTAGGAAAGGAAGGCGGTAAGAGCAAGTCCAAGGATCCCAAATCGAGCCCGACGGCTTCCCGCATTAAGCCCATAATATCCGGCAAAGACAACGACGCCAACGGCAAGCCCAAGCAAAGCTCCGCGCGACTGTCCAGCAAAGAATGCCGCCATATCAATAAAGAAGGCGATCGCGTACCAAGCACGCATTTTCCAAGAGGATGTTTTCAAAAAGAGCAGGGCTAAAAAGAAGACATTAAAAATCTGATACGCGCCCATGTAGATCGGATTATCGAGTAATCCACCGACACGTGTCCCCGCTTCAAAGCCCAATAGCATGGGGTCGGCCTTTTGCCACAACGCGATCAATGCCATGATCACCGCAAGCACTGCCTGATAATTCAACAAAACCTTCCACTGACTCCAGGTTTTGATAAGAGACGTGGTCATAGTGAGCCACGCAAGAAAATGGAGCAGGGTAAACAATCCGTTCATTCGCTCCTGGTTCCCCCACCACGCACGCGCCGGATCAACGGCAAAAAACACAGACAACGTGACGGCTGCAAAATACGAAAGAATACCGAGGAACAAACGATGTTTCCCTGGACGATACTCTGGCGCCATGTACGCCAACAAAAGATAGGCCGGGAATGTACATCCAACGATGATCTGAAATACTGAAAGCTTAGAAAAAACAAATGGAAAGATGACGGTTGGAATAAAGACCAGTGGCATGAGAAGCCCCCCAAATACCCCTGCCAAAGCAATCATTTTGAGCCACCAGAGTACGCGCTGTGAAGTCATATGAAAGAGACGGTAGCACATTGGAGCCGACAAAACCAAACCCCCCGACGAATCGGGGGGTTATGGTTGTTACTCACGTAGAGCGACCTATTAGCGGCTCAACGATTGAGAAGCTGTGAGGTCCTCAACCAAGTAGTCATCGTACCAATCGCGCGAGACGTTGGAACCAGACGAGTTGGAGTAGTGAGGAACTTCAGAGAGGTCGGACCAGGCGAACCAAGCAGCGTAGACCGTGCCTGTACCTGGAGTCGCGCCTGTCTGGACGTTCGGGCCAACGAAGTTACCTGTGGTGGACACCGTGTCCGTCAAGTAACCACCCAACGCTGTCGTAACCGTGGAGGAACCTGTGCGAGCAAGGGACACGGAGACCGTATCACCAGACGCCACTGTACCACCAACCGTCGCGTACAACGTGTAGACGTTACCAGAACCAGAGATTGTCTCTTCACCCGAGAAGGTGACGGAAACGATCTGCTGTGTCGAGGTGTTCGCCGTTGTTGTGATGTTACCCGATTCAAGATCCGTTCCGTACTGGTTCACGATCACCACATCGGATGTGGAAATATCGGATGAACCGCGACGAATGCGGAAGTTGCCAAGCGTCATCGATGAACCCGATGATGTCGTGGCTGAAACGTTGAAGGAGATACGCTTGAGAGCGATCGAACCCGCACCGTCAGCTGAGACCTGGGCCTTGTACACATCCATCTGACCAGCGGCAAGTGTCGCTGTCGACAAGCTCTGGCGCTGGACTGTTGGAACAGACTTGTGAGCGTAGAACGTGTTGCCTACGACACCACCCGTCATGTTCGTGCTCGTTGCGTAAACGCGTTCACCGGAAGCGGCACCCGTCACACGCAAGTTTGCCTTGTCGTTGTAAGACGAGTTCCATTCGCCGGACGTCACGTTGGAAGCAAGACCGAGAGCCAAAGCGGCACCGGAACGAGCCACACCCGTTGTCGCACCGCTCACTGTGGAGGAGGCGGACAATGAGGCTAATTTACCCAAGACCTGGATCAACGTGGAGCCGTTCTTAGGAACCACGATCTTGGCGTTCTCAGATGAGAGGTCGATGTCCTTGTAAGCGTAAGCGCCGCTTGCCAATGAATCGGAACCCTTCACCGCGCCATTCACGGCAATAGCCACCTGGCTAAAGTTCGCCGACTGACCAGAAGACGTTACCGTCACACGATCGATGATCATGTCTTCGTTCTGAGCCGTAGCACGGAACTGAGCGAAGTTCTGCCAGACATCCTGACCCGCAACGAGAATCGTTGACGAGCGGAGGTTGTCTGTAGCAACCGTGACCGAACCGGAGTTCATGATCGTTGTGACCACGGAAGCCGAGTTCGAACCGTTCGCTGTAACACCGCTGGAAAGCGTTGCTGTAACAGAGTTGCTGTCCGCATCTTGAGCTGTAACGTCCGAGGAAGCTGTCACGATACCGATCGCGACTGGGTCTCCGGATGTCGTGTCACCCAATGTGGAAGCGAGCGTACACTTGGCCGTCAATGTGACCGATGTACCCTTTGGAATGGACAAGTTCATGTTGGTGATGTTCATCGTCCCGGCTGTGGAGTCAGGAGTCTGAGCTGTACCAACCTGCGTTGAACCATTGAAGAGCGCACAAGACAAGAGGTCTTGGTAGGCTTCACCGACTGTCATTGTACCGTTGTTGCCGTAGTCACCCACCGCTGTAAGCTTGACGGCTGTCACAAGAATGTCGCTCTGAGCGCCAGCTGTGAAGACGAGGCCTACGATTGGCGTGCCAGTCTGCTTCTTCACCGCTGTCCCGGAGGAAGGCGTGGAAGAGAGAGCGACGGACAAGCTCGAGGCTTTCACCGTGAAGGAGTTACCTGTGATGGTTGCGTTTGGAACAATCTTTGTGGACGAATCAAGGTATTCACCTGTGCTCACGATGCGAACATCAGTTGAGCCGAAGATAACACCCGAGGCACCCAAGAGCACCTTATACGTGGATGTACCAGCTGTGTAGAAACCATCAGCATCTTCCGTGTTCGAAAGGTCCGCTGTGATAGCGAAGTTTCGTGTCGTACCAGCACGGAGTGTGAAGGAGTCGTTCAAGGTGATTGTACCGGAGTCCGTAGCACCGGAAGAGAGCGAGCCGGAAAGAGACGTTGGTCCCATTACTGTCGCGCCCGTGTCGATGTCCTTGACCTTAATGTCTCGGAAGTACTCTGTTCCACTCTGACCCTTGACACGTGACGTAACGCCACCGGCCGATTGACCAGCGATGCTGAAATCAAAGTTCTTGATTTCGAGGTCGTTGTCTGGGGATGTGAGGGAGAATTTGTACATGACGACGTCCTGAGAGCCCTTCGCAACGTTGGTCGTGGCAGGACCGTTGAAGGCCACTGTCAACTGACCGCCTTGCGTTGTGACTTCGACGTAGTAGGAAGACGAAGCACCGTCAAAGGAGCCTTGTCCTGTTGTGGAACAACCACCTGTGGCGGCGTTCGAAATACAGATAGCAGCACCGGAGTTGTAGGTCTGGTCAATCGCGTAGACGTCCGTCGTGTATTCCACGTACGTGCGAACTGTGCGAGAGGCGCGACCAACAACCTTAGCGCGCAAAGAGAACGTCTTCGTCGTACCAGCCGTGAGGAGGTAAGGCGTGGAGAAGTTCAAGACCATCTTGTCACCCACGAGCGCGGAAGCCGTTGCGACAACCGTTGTGCCCTGGTAAAGCTTGAGGTCGGAGAGATCCGAGTTGGAAATCGAACCAGCCTGCAAAAGCGTGACACGGCGGACCTGAATGTCGTTCGTGTTGGCTGTGAGTTTGAAGTTCGAGATTTCGGCATCAGTTGCACCAATGTTTGGGTTGGTTGGCTGTGTGCCCTTCTGAACGTCCAAGCGAGCAGCGTTGGTGTTTCCAACCGTGAACACGTTGCCACGGACTGGGAAGGAACCGGACACTGTCGATGAACCGCTCACGACAACGGAAGCTGCATCCATGAGTTCCACGGAGTGCTGGCCGCCCGATGAGGAAGCGCCGAAGTCAGCTGTGACGTAGACGGAAACCGTCTGACCAGCAGCGACCATGAGGTTCAAGGAGTTGAATTCCACCATGTTTGTTGTGGAGTTGACCGTGCGACCCGTCGTCAAACGAGCAGATCAGTCGTCGCACCAACACCCACGCGGTGGACCTTAAGACCAGTCACCGTCGCAGCGGCGGAGCCAGCTGTGAGGTTGAACTTGGCGAGGTACACGCTGGAACCGTTCTTTGGCACCGTCATACCAGGTGTGGTGTCGGAAGCCAAGGAAACTGTAACAGCACCGCTCACTGGCGTCGTTACGGACGAACCAGAGACGACCGTGTCAGCGAGAGCGCCTTCACGACCAGCGACAGCGGAACCGTCTGAGTAGGTAAGCGATGTCGTGATGACATCAGCCGCATTGAATCCGTTCGCAGCAAACGCTGAGTCGGAAAGCATGCGCTTCATGCCACCCATGACGACATACTTGGAGCCGCCAATCATGACCAACGAACCGTCTGGGTGAACAGCGGACGTGATACCTGATCCGACCGTGTAGTTCACGAAGAAGGCGTCTGGGACGTCAACGACGCGGGAAGCCCACGCGCTGCCGTACAAAGACACGGCGATTGATTCAGAGCCAAGGTGGTGCAAGACGCCACCAGGTGTGACAGCGTACACTTTTGGATCTGTTGTGATCTTAACGAGTTTTGTACCCGAGCGAAGCGTGACGTTACCGCCAATCATGATACCGGCGAGTTCTGCATCCGAGATGGTCCGAACGGACGAGAAATCACGATACCAAGACTTAAATGTCGTTTCGTTTGGGAACACGTAGCGCTTCTGGTCAGCAGCGTAGTAGTACACGGCTGGACCGGACGCCTTGATGAGTTCACCTGGCATGGCAGCGGAAGCCGTCGCAGGTAATGCGATCGTGCCGACACCGACGGACCAAGCGATCGTCGTCAAAGAGACGAAGCTGGAGAAGATTTTCTTAGAAATTGTATTCATAGGAACCTTTGAGGTTCTGCTCCCTTGCGGGAGAATAGAGACAATGAGTAATGGAAGGATGTGCGCAGGGATGAACCTGCCTCGACCTTTCTAGCATCCTTTTCACGAGGATCGAACACGAGCGGGCGAATTGCATCTTGGAGGATGTCCTCCACCCGACACGAAGGCGATTGCGCGAATCGCCGTCGTGTCGGGTGGAGGCTTTTGCCACCAAGCTCACCTCACTCCTTTGTTGTCGTGACGACCTTGGCATCCAAGGACGTTGTCGACGTACTCGTTTCAATCGGGCTCGCTGTTGTTTCACGTATATCTTG
>CAZJEZ010000023.1:0-11110 GCA_964545235.1 uncultured Gammaproteobacteria bacterium | reverse complement strand
ATAGTTGGAGGCGTAAACGTTTCGATCGGTAGGTTTTTGGTCGCGCGTTTCATGTAGTCTTGCCAGATTGGTGCAGCGACCACAGAGCCATCAGCGCCACGGGACATCTCTTTGTTATTATTGTTTCCTACCCAGACAACGGTGGCGAGATTCGGTGTGTATCCGGCTGTCCAGGCGTCATGATAGTTGTTTGTTGTTCCTGTTTTTGCTGCGACTGGACGATCAGGTAAGGTAAGAGCGTTCTGTGCTCCGAAGACGTAGGTACGCGCTTCGTTGTCTGAGAGGACGTCGGAGAGCGTGCGTGCAGCATTTGGATCGATCACGCTCGTTCCGGGCGTTGGTTTCCATTCTTCTTTTACACCCCCGTTCGCATCCTCCACTCGCAAAAGAGTAGCCGTTGGGAAGCGCGTTCCTTCATTCGCAAACGTCGCGTACGCTGACACGTGTTCAAGGGGTGTAACTTCTGCGCCGCCGAGCACCAATGATAACCCAACTCGACTTCGATCGGACAAGGTCGTATATCCGAGTGTTTCGGCGTAGTCGAGTGTTTTTCCAATACCAACTAGATAGAGTGCTTTTACAGCGGGGATGTTGAGGGAGCCCTGCAATGCTTTTCGCAAGGTGATCGGTCCGCGTTCTTTTCCATCGTAGTTACGTGGTTCGTATGGACGCGAATCTGTTTTGAATACCGTCTGGACATCCCATACCTGGGTTTGTGGAAGGTATCCCAACGCAAACGCCAAACTGTAAACAATGGGCTTAAAACTTGAGCCCGGTTGTCGTGGTCGGATGGTGACGTTCACTTCCCCGTCGTGCTCTTTGTCGAAGTAGTCTTTTGATCCGACCATTGCAAGAACCTGTCCTGTTTTTGGATCGACAGAAACAAGGGCGGCGTTGGTAAAAGCATACTTCTTTCCTTTTGCTTCTACGCCGCGGCGAACCGCATCTTCAGCGGCTTGTTGTTTTTCCCAATCTAAGGTTGTGATGACGCGTAGCCCCCCGGTTTCCACCGTTCGTGCGCCATAGGTTTTCTCAAGCTGTTTTTTTACGTACATCACAAAGTGAGGTGCGCGAATATTGCCTAGCTTTCTTGGCTGAAGTTTTTTAAGCACATCGACTTTTTTTGCGTTTGTCGCCTGATCGACCGTTACATGGTTTTGTTCGGCCATCAAATCTAAAATCATGCGTTGTCTGGCGATGAGCGCTGGGCGGTTATCGCCGCGCGCGCTTGTCCCGTACGGGTTATAAAAATCTGGAGCCTGTGGAATGGCGGCAAGAAGCGCCGCTTCATCAAGCGTGAGTTCTTTGGCAGGTTTGCCAAAGTAGGTTTGTGCTGCCGATTCAATTCCGTAGATCGTGGATCCGTAAGGAATCTCGTTGAAGTACATCTGGAGAATTTGTTCCTTGCTATACACGCGTTCAATTTGAATAGCGAGAATAAATTCCTTTACTTTGCGAAGCAGACTTCGTTCGTTGTTCAGAACAGCGTTTTTGATGAGCTGTTGGGTGAGTGTGGAGGTGCCTTGAATGCGGCGCCCGAGCAACGTGTTTTTGAAGACAGCTCGCAAGAGACCTTTCCAGTAGATTCCGTGGTGTTCGTAGAATCCTTTGTCTTCTACAGCGATGGTGGCTTTTTGGGCGAAGGTTGGGATGTCGTTGATGGTAATCAGCGTTCGTTTTTCATCGCCGTGCACTTCGTATAATAGAACCTTCCCGGTGCGGTCAAAGATCTTTGTGGACTGGTCGATGTTCCGGCTGATGAGGGTATCTGGGCTTGGGAGGTTCCGGCTGACGTAGGCGGCGAACAAGGTGAACGCAAATAACCCTAAAACCCCTAGCAAGAGAGCGTATCGTAAGAATATCCGGATATTTCGCCACACCAAGACGCGGCGGAGTCGAGAGAGCTGGTTCTTTGGAAGCATAGGGTCGAAAATATCGCTTATTTTAGCCATAATTTATGATACATCCATTGACAAAATAGGGCAAATGGGGTATACTATCGCTTCAAAATATCCTTATGCATACATCATTCACCTCCCTCAAGCACCTTCTTAAACGGTCTTTTGGCGTGTTGATGACAACCCCACTTCTTGCAGGATCCTTGGCAATTCAGCCGGCTTCCGCCTTTTTCTTGGCAGATGCGACCCCGGCGTCATCTGGACGCGTTGTGAAAGAGGATTTCACCGGATACACGCTCCCGGAACGTAAAGTCCCATCCCCTGTTTTGGTCACGGTCGATGCCACGGCTTATACCTCTTCCGTTGAGGAATGTGATAGCGATCCATTTACTACGGCTGACGGATCTACGACGCACGATGGGATTATTGCGACAAATTTTCTCCCATTTAACACAAAAATTCGTATACCTTCGTTGTTTGGGGACCGTATTTTCGAGGTCCACGATCGCATGAATGCTCGGTATTGGAAGCGTATCGATGTGTGGATGTCCGACAAGGCGGATATGCGCAAGTTCGGTATCCATAAGAATATTCAAATTGAGATCGTTGAAATGGGCGATGGTAAAACCAAATGGGCAGAAATCGCTCGTGCAAATGCTCAAAAACGTTTGAAGAAATAATCTCAAGGTATAGATACAAAAGACACCCGAAGGGGTGTCTTTTGTTTGGAGGCGTGGGTGGGAATTGAACCCACGCATAGGAGTTTTGCAGACTCCTGCCTTACCACTTGGCTACCACGCCGTTCTTGGATTTCTAGGCGAACGAGATGGTAACAATTTAGAGTAGCAGGGGCAAGGGCTTGACAGATTTCCCGATCTCCAATAGTATACCGCCCACTTGATCGAGGAGGCTCATCGATCTCGTGCACTTTCACCAACGAGCCACACGCAAAGGCAAAGCGACGATGCATTCCCAGCAGCAGAAGCCCAGCGCCACCAAGAAGGCCGGCACGATGTCCAGCAACCCCAACGACGACAGCCAGCAGAAGGGCCACAAGAAGCACGACGACGTCATGCTCTTCGCGGGCGAGCGCACCAAGCGCTCCGCCACCCCCCTCTCCCAGCTCGCGATCACCCTCGGCGGCATCGACCAGGGCACCCTCATCGCCGTGACGGTCGACATGATCGAGCCCGGCGAGGGCACGCGCGCGACCGACCCCAAGGTGTACATCACCGAGCGCGAGCTCGCCGGCACCCAGGCCGAGAAGGAGTTCGACGCCGTCTACGCTCACCCCGCCAACCAGCGGGGGCAGCGCTTCGACGTGCTCTCCGCGCTCTGGATCGACGACACGAAGGTCGTCATCACCGGGACCCGCGAGCTGGCGGGCTTCGCGGGCGATCGCAACTTCCCGGAGGCGCAGCGGCAGATGACGCTCCTCGCCGAGGCCTTCCGCGGCGTGCAGAACGTGCGCAAGAACAAGTCGTCCGACCGCCTGCGCCTCGCGGGCGGCGACATCGACCCCATGCACCCCAACCGCGGCGACATCGTGTCGGTGCTCATCAGCTTCGAGGACGGCACGGTGCAGGTGCTCGACGGCCCCAACGGCGGCCTCGTCGCCATCGACATCGACCCCACGCGCAAGGTGTTCTACGCCCTCCGCTACGGCGTCGGCGACGACGGCGTCTGCAAGGAGCTCGTCGAGGCGAGCCTCTCGGAGCTGCAGACCATGCCCGAGCTGCTCACCTACCCGACCGACCCCGCCGACTGGCGCGTGATCGCGACGGCGCCCCGCGAGCGCGCGTTCTACTACGCCAGCCGCTCGAACCGCGTCGGCGACGACACCTACCGCTCGATCGCGATCACGTTCGTCGGCGGCTACACCGCGACGATCACGCTCGACGGCGCCGCCAAGACCTTCAAGGCGAGCGACCTGACCTACGTCGGCCCGATCACCTACATCGGGCGCTTCCACACCCTCAGGGGCTCCGGCATGGGCGCGGTCTTCATCGACCGGACCCACGGTCCGCACACGTCCCCCAACATCCGCTTCCGCGGCGGCAAGGAGAGCGTCCCCCAGCCGTTCCACCAGCTCGTCGGCTACGACCAGGGCGCCTCCGCCTCGGCGTGATCCCCGCGCGCACCGCGCGCCCGTGAGTGACGGCACATCTTCCGTCACACCCCCGACATCTCGTCGGGTTTTTGCTTTTTATGCCATGGCGTCGTTTCTTTTTGTCGTGTCTGTTACTCTATCCGCATGAACAAAAAACGGTTGTACATCCTTGATGCAAACGCGCTCCTCCATCGGGCCTGGCATGCCATTCCTCCGCTCACGGCTCCAGATGGTCGAGTTGTGAATGCGGTCTATGGTGTGTTGATGTTGGTGCTTAAGATCTGGCAAGAAGAGCATCCAGATGCAATGGTGGCGTGTTGGGATACGGAAGCGCCAACCTTTCGTCATGAGGCATTCGAGGCATATAAAGCCCAACGTCCCGAACAGTCCGATGAGCTCTATGCGCAGATTCCTTGGATACGAGAAGGGCTCCAAGCGATGTTCGTCGATTCCGTTTTTTGTGATGGGTTTGAAGCGGATGATGTCATTGCTACGATTGCTACCCGTTCGCACACACAAGGATGGGATGTGACGGTTGTGACCAGTGATCGCGATGCCTATCAACTCATCCGTCCCGGGATTGATGTCTTATCGCTTAAGAAGGGTGTGTCCGATACAGTACGTTTTGATGAAGATAGGTTGCAGCAGGAGTACGGACTGACGCCAACTCAGTTCACGGACTACAAAATCATGCGCGGGGATCCTTCGGATAACATCCCGGGCATTAAGGGTATCGGGGAAAAAGGGGCGACAACACTCTTACAAGAATACGGTGACCTTGCCGCTATTATGGTGGCCGCTCACAACGTGACATCTGCATTATCTGATTCAACGCGACGAAAACTTCTTGACGCAGAGCCAGAGCTGAAGGGGTTGCGTGAACTCATCGAGCTACGTACGGATGCACCTATTGAGTGGCAAGCCTCTGTGTTTTCTTGGCCGCCGGCAGATCTTTCGGGATTGCGATCGTGCTTTCAATCCTTTGGGTTTAAGGCGCTTTTGAAACGATTGGATGCTTCCGCTTCAAGTACCGGCGCAATACCGCCCTCCACTTTTGAGCATCCTATCTCAAAAAAACGAACAAGCGCTGCCGCGTCCCCAGAGTCTTGGGCCGATTTTTGCGCGAGTCTCCCCTCTTCTGGGCCGATTTTTGTCCGTCTCGATCATGGGCAAGAGCAATCGTTGTTTGGGGGTTCTCACGTGACGATCGGAGCTGCGTTTGAAACGAAGACAGGTCTTCATACGAGTGTAGTCGGTGTAGGCACGGCTCCTGTTCAGGCATGGATTCGTGAACACGCGTCTCGGTTTGTCATGCATGATGTGAAGCGTGATATGAAGGCCCTCTCGCGCGTGAGCGTGACTCTTCCGGACATCGCCTGCGACCAGATGCTTGTCGCGTACCTGCTTGCCGCAGGTGAACGTAATCACGACCTTGAACAGATTGCTGTAACGTACGCGGGGGTTCATCCATCTACGCCATGGCCGCTTGCGGATCAGCTTACGTCTATGGCTCGAGCACACGAACCGATGATGAAAGCCCTTCGTGAGGCTGGGCTGGAACGCGTGCTCGCCCGTTTCGATATGCCGCTCATCCCTATTTTGTTTGCGATGGAAGAGGCGGGTATTTTGATCGACCGTGCGTATCTAGAGGATCTTGGCAAAAAGGCGACCGGAGAAAAAGCGCGTCTTGAACGTGATATGCAGGCAATGGCAGATGCGGATTTTAATCCAGCTTCGCCCAAGCAGTTGAGTGAGATCTTATTTACAAAACTCGCTCTTCCGACAAAGGGCATCAAGAAAAGTACGCAGGGGTATTCGACGGCGGCTTCGGAGCTGGAAAAGCTTCGTGGACAACATCCTATTATTGAGCGCATCGAAGAGTATCGCGAAGTATCCAAGCTTTTGTCGACGTATATTGATGTCTTGCCTGGCCTTGCTGATGCAGAGGGTCGTGTGCACACGACATTTAATCAGGCGGTGGCGGCAACGGGACGGCTTTCGTCTACGGATCCTAACCTTCAAAATATTCCGATTCGGACAGAGCTTGGTCGCGGGATTCGACGAGCATTTATCGCGCGTCCCGGATATAAGCTTGTGTCGTGTGACTACTCGCAGATTGAATTGCGCGTGGTTGCGGCGCTTGCAAAGGATGCGGCGATGCTGGAGGCGTTTCGCGGGGACGCGGACATTCATCGGGCGACCGCGGCATCTATCTGGGATATTCCATTCGATGAGGTCACATCAGACCAGCGTCGCATTGCCAAAGCAATTAACTTCGGACTTATTTTTGGACAGGGCCCACAAGGACTCGCGATGGCGGCGGATATTTCTTTTGCGGAAGCAAAAACGTTTATCGCCAAATATTTTGAGGTGTATAAGGGCGTGAAGACCTACATGGAAGAAACGAAGGTACTCGCACACTCGCTTGGGTATGTTGAGACCTTGTTTGGGCGACGACGATTGCTTCCTGAGATTCATTCGTCTATGCCGCAGTTACGTGCGGCCGCTGAACGCATGGCGATTAACATGCCTGTTCAAGGGACGGATGCGGATCTCATGAAGCTTGCCATGATTGTGGTCGCAAAAGAGTTACCGAGCATCTGTGCAGATGCGCGACTTGTTTTACAGGTACATGACGAATTGGTATTTGAAGTTCCAGAAGCGGAGGTTGCACCCGTAGCTAAAGCGGTCTGTCATCTCATGGAAAACGTTGAAAAAATCGGTGTTCCTATTCGTGTGGACGCCAAAGCGGGAACAAATTGGGCGGACATGGAAAAGATCGCGTAGGCGCGGTAGCATGCTCACATGCTTCTTGTGTGCAGTGGGTCGGATACGTATCAAGCTACCCAAAAAGCCGATGAACTTGAGCGGTTGTTTCGTGAAAAATATGATCCGCGCGGGCTCAGTGTCGAGCGTCTTCCGGATGGGAAAGACGCCGTTCGTGCGTTATCTGAACGAGCGTTTTCTGGCGGATTATTTTCGTCGAAGCTTTTTTTTCGCGGGCGTGGGCTCCTTGCATTTCCAAAATCCCAGTGGCAAGCGTTACACGCGGCATTCGTGCGGTCTGGAGAGCATGTTGTAATCGTGACGGTAGAAGATGAGCCGATGGCTCCAGATGTGAAAAAAGCTCTTGCGGATTGCAAAGTCGTTGAGTATGCGTTCCCCTATCTTCAAGGGTCGGCGTTCCAGCGTTGTGCACGTGAGAGAGCCGTAGCTATTGGAATTAATGATTCAGACAACCGTATTCGTGATATTGCTGAACGATGTGATGGAGATTCGTGGCGATTGGTGAACGAGCTACAAAAATACAGTGTCTATGGTGATGGCTATGAACTTCCGGAAGACACATCGTCGCTCACCGCGTATGACGTATCAGATGCGTGGTTACGTGGAGGAGGTTCGTGGCGTCGTTTAGTTGATGAAAAAGGTGGCGCCGGGAGCTCATCAGGATTTTTGTCGGCGATACGCATGCAATTGCGTGTTCGTGATGGATATACGGACGGCCTACACCCCTTTGTTGTGAAAAAAATGAGTGCGCTTAAAGAAAAACAGACGATGACGGGCTATCTTTCCGTTCTGCTCTCGCAATTTCTTGTGCGAAGTGGATTTTCAACAGAGGAAGAAATTGATGTTCAGATTCGTAATGTAGAGAAATCATAATCCCCGAGGTTATCGGGGATGTATGAGCTATTTTTTTCCGTTCACGAGCTTGTGAAGAGATGAAACTTTGCGAGAGGCGGTGTTCTTTGGAAGAACGAATGTTTTCGCGGCCTTATCAATTACCTGCTGGAGCTTGTTGGCGACCTCGGCAAGTTCTTTCTTCTTCCCTTCTTTCACAAGAAGCTTCACTTGTGCGGTGAGAGCTTTTACATGCGTCTTCATGCGTGCGTTTTTGAGGGCGCGCTTTTGATTTTTGCGCAAATCTTTAATGGCGGCGGTTTTGTTTGGCATAATGGATGTGCGAAAGATACGGGAAATTGAGGATTGCGTCAAGTTAGAATCCATCGAGCGCATGGAGTGATGCGCCCATTTTTGACAGCGTTGCCACAACCCCACTATACTCTTGTGGCCATAAAAGCTGCTTGGGAAATGATTGTGAAGTATTTTACGACACATGTCCCCGTAGTTCAATGGATAGAACAAGGGACTCCTAAGCCCTAGATGGTGGTTCGATTCCACCCAGGGACGCCACGTAGAACAATCTAGGATTGTTTCACGTGAAACATGTAAGTGTTTTGCGACACATAATTGTTTCACGTGAAACAATTATGCTCATTTGTTCTCGTGTGTATCTGTGTTCATTTACAACTTAGATAAGTTATTCTGTTCATAAATCCTCCTTCTTAGAGGGCTTGGGATGATATAGTCGCCTTTTATGTACAGATCTATTTATAAACAATGTATATTCGTATATCAAATTGTTTCACGTGAAACAATTTTATGATGATAAATCGTTTATATAGTGACTTGCTTATGAATTTAATGGCGCACCTTTATTTTTTAGACGTTTGATAGTAGATACTCGGTGTAGGTGTTACTCGTTCAAAATGTTTCACGTGAAACAATTATGGGCTGATAGCTCAGTTGGTAGAGCGCTGCATTCGCATTGCAGAGGTCAGGGGTTCGACTCCCCTTCAGTCCACCATAAAAATCATCTCGACATAGTCGGGATGATTTTTTTTCAAATTGTTTCACGTGAAACAATTCTCTCTATCTACACAATCTTACTTTCTATTTAAATTTTAAGTGAATAATATTTAAATGTATATATTGATCTTTGTATTAGACATTTTTTGCTGTTAAATAAATTGGCGTTATATTGAGCCTTATATACACCGTATGTTATTTCATAAAAATAATATGCATTCGTATATCTAAAATTGTTTCACGTGAAACAATTTTGAGCGCAAGGCGTCGTGAGCGTTCAGGGGTTTGTTTTTTTCTTGAGTGGCTTAATGATATTTTTTGTTTTTAAGTTTTTAGACGTATTTGCATACATGTATTCCATGGCTGATATAAATTATGCTGTATATTAAGTGTCACCGTTTTTTTGTATCTTATCAAAATTGTTTCACGTGAAACAATTTTCGATATTTTATTGTTTTAATAACCTGTTGATAAAAATGATTTAACTTTTTTATAAACAAGCATTATCATTCTACTTTTTAATCTTTATTATTTTTGTAAAACTTAATGATTAAATTCGCATAAATTGTTTCACGTGAAACAATTTATGAGCATGTGTATAAACTGTGTATATATGTTTTACGACACATATACGGAGTATTTCTATGCAGACATTGGATATTTTTTAAAGATGAAGATAAGGCAGCCTCTCGTGATACAATGAATGTATGCGATCGATCTATCGTTGTCTCGTTCTTTTTTTATCCCTGACACTTTCTTATCAGCCTACTTTGGTTTTTTCTGCTATGAATAGCGGAAACTACAAAATCAATTGGGACACAATCGGGTCGGGCGGTCTAGATACGGGCTCAAGCACGAACTATTCTATCCAGGATACGATAGGTGGGGTGTTTCCGGGCGCTTCTACAAGCACTAACTATCAAGCATGGGCCGGTTATCGAATAGACTTTTTAAAAAATGCTCTTTCACTCGTTGTGCGTGGACAGGGCGGTTCTACAGGAATAGCGTATACTGCCTTTGACGCTTTAAATAATACGGTCACCGTTGCTTCAGCGTCGTCTTTTTCGCTCAATCAACTTATTTCTGTAGCTGAAAATGTTGGGTTTTCTCAAAAAACAGCGGTTGGATTTGTTACGCGTATAGATGGAAATACCATCACGGTTGACCATTGGTCTGGGAGCACGTCTACCATGTCCGCCGTGCCAAATGGAGGAGATGATCTTGTCTATCCAATTCAATCACGGTCGGTAGCGTTTGGAACGCTTTCAGCCTCTCAACCAAACGTTCAAACCATTGTTACGACGGCGAAATCCAGTCTGGAGAGTGGGTTTGAGGTGCGTGTTACGGCTGCCGGATCGCTTACTAACGGACTGAGTATCATCCCCGCTGTGAGTGATGGGTCTGTTACGGTTGGATCGTCTGAGTACGGTATGAGTATTGTGGGTGACTATACGTCTACCTCTGGTGATGTGGCGGTTACTAATGCAGAGATACAGGGGGCAGCATCGTCTACGACAAATCCAGCACGAGCCGCCGTGATCCTTAAAGCTGCTATCCAAACGGGAAGTATTACCGACGGCTCGTATACCCAGGGCCTTATATTCACGATGTCGGGTTCCTATTGATATGCGTTCTTTTTTTGCACGGAGCCTCTTGTTGATTCTTGGGTGTCTTGGTTTTGCTCACGCGGACCTTCGTTCGGCTCAAGCAACGGCTCTTTATCCTGCGCTTACCGACCTCAGACTAGAAACAGGAGTGAGTACAACGACCCGTATTTTTGTTGGGCGTGATGAGCCTGGGGTGGGGGAATATACGGTCTCTGTTCTTCCATTTCGTCCATCGTCAAATGGTCGCTCCATCGAATGGCTTACAGAGGCGGATGCTCGTTTGCTTCGAACACGTACTGTTGTATCCGAACAAGCTTTTCGTCTCTTAGAGGGAGAAGCGAAGGTTATTGATGTTACCATGACGAGCGCGACATCGACCGCTCAACTGGGAAACGAATTTATCGGTGTGTTCATTTCATCTCAACAAGGATCTACGGGTGCAGTTGGAACGCGTCTCGCCTCCCTCTTTTTTATTTCTTTTGCTAATGAAGTCCGTCCGCGTTTTGTTGTGACGGATCTTCGTATGGAAACGGAGTCGTTTTGGCGTCCATCGAATGTTCGGACGGCGACCATTACGATTCAAAATCAAGGAACGGGATATGGTATTCCTCAGGCAGTCCTTTTGACGCGTAATTTGTTCGGAAAGATTGTTACACAAACATCCGTGAATTCAGCGCAGAATCGTATTCTTGCGGGCGAGTCAAAAACCTTCCAGGTTCGTTGGAAGACACCCTGGTTTGGTCGATATACAACTTCATTTGAAGATAGCGCGATCGAGTGGACGGGTGGTACGATGACGTGGTGGGTGTTCCCATGGAGTGTACGAATGATTGTTTTCTGTGTTCTTT
>CAZJEZ010000022.1:0-11258 GCA_964545235.1 uncultured Gammaproteobacteria bacterium | reverse complement strand
GGAACATCCGGTTGAAATGAAGGATGTTCGCTGTCCAGATTGTGGAGGTGAGCTTACGGAGATTCGCCATTTTAACCTCATGTTTAAGACGGGTGTTGGGGTCACGGACGACTCTTCGAATGTGGCGTACCTGCGTCCAGAAACGGCTGCCGGCATGTTTACAACGTTTCGTGACATTCGTGACACGATGCGTAAGAAACTTCCATTTGGTGTCGCACAAATTGGAAAAGCCTTTCGTAATGAAATTACGCCAGGCAACTTTATCTTCCGCACGCGTGAGTTTGAGCAGATGGAAATCGAGTATTTTGTGAAAGCAGAGGATGCGGATCGTGCGTTTGAAGCCTGGCTCGCTGACATGAAGTCTTGGTGTGAAGATGTATTAAAACTGAAGCCAGCAAACACGGTGTATCACGAGATCGCCGATGCGGACCGAGCATTTTATTCCAAGCGTACGATCGATATTGAATATCGGTACCCATTTGGCGTGAAAGAATTGTATGGTCTTGCGAATCGCACGGATTACGACTTGTCTCGTCACGCAGAATTCTCGGGTGAGGATTTGCGCTGGTTTGACCAGGAAACAGGGGAGAGGTTCACGCCTCACGTGATCGAGCCTTCGTTCGGACTTACGCGTACAGTGCTTGCTGTTCTTTCGGAACATTTTGACGTAGACGAGGCTGACACGACAACGGAAGGTGAAAAGGAACCGCGCATGGTATTGCGATTACCTCCGCAGCTTGCCCCGGTGAAAGCGGCCATCCTCCCTCTCCAAAAGAAAGATGGATTGAGCGATATCGCTGAAACACTTACGAACACATTGCGTGCTCATGGGTGGATGATCGAATATGATGCGTCTGGTT
This sequence comes from uncultured Gammaproteobacteria bacterium, assembly GCA_964545235.1. Taxonomy (GTDB): domain Bacteria; phylum Patescibacteriota; class Patescibacteriia; order 2-12-FULL-60-25; family 2-12-FULL-60-25; genus CAZJEZ01. The sequence continues at coordinate 10,398 of CAZJEZ010000022.1, read as the reverse complement.
CGATCGGAAAACGCTATCGTCGTCAAGATGAAATTGGTACGCCGTATTGTTTTACGGTCGATTATCAAACAAAAGAAGATGGTACGGTCACGGTGCGTGATCGCGACGCGATGTCGCAGGAGCGCATCGCTCTCGAAGCCGTCCCTACGTGGCTCGCTGCAAAACTCGTTTCCGTCGCGTAATCAGGTCGTCTTTACTTCATTTTGATTTCTTCTCCCATGTCCTTCCAAAAATTCTCGTTATCAAACGGTATCTCGTGTGTTGCGGTTCCTCAAAAAGGAGCCACATCCATGACGATTATGGTGTTCGTGAAGGTTGGTTCCCGCTATGAATCGGCGGACATTAACGGTGCCTCCCACTTCATTGAGCACTTGATGTTTAAAGGCACGAAACGTCGTCCAAAAACGATCAATATCAGTCAAGAGCTGGATCGATATGGTGCTGAATACAATGCGATGACATCAAAAGATCTCACGTGCTACTACGTGAAAATCGATGCTAAGCAAACGCCACTTGCAATCGATCTTTTGCATGACATGCTTTTTCATTCGCACTATGATCCAACGGAAATTGACCGTGAGCGTGGGGTGATCGTAGAAGAGATCAACATGTATGAAGACAATCCTCGCATGCATATTGAGGATCTGCTTGAGCGAGCCTTGTATCCTGACTCGACTCTTGGATGGGATATCGCGGGTCCACGCGAAGTGATTCGTACGGTATCGCGCGAAAAACTGATTGCCTATCGTGATGCCTACTACACGCCATCACGCCTGTCTGTCGTGATTGCCGGAAACATTCATCCAAAAGCGAAAGCGTTACTTGAAAAGACATTCGGCTCTGTCAAAAAACCGGCAAAGAAAGAAGATAAGGCGTTTGTTCCGTTTGTCGCTCCCAAAAAGCAAACAACCCCAGCTGTTGCGTATCAAGAAAAGAATACAGAACAGGTGCAGTTGTCTATGGCGTTCCGTGGATTTGGTGTGAAGGATAAGCGTATTCCGGCGGCGCAGTTACTGGGTACTATTCTTGGGGGAACGATGTCTTCGCGGTTGTTTATCGAAGTACGCGAGCGTCGTGGATTGTGTTATAGCGTGAGCGCGAATCATCAATCCTATGAAGACGTAGGTGTGTTCCAAGTGTCTTCTGGGCTTGAAAAGAATCGTGTTCAGGAAGCGGTGAAAGTGATTTGGAAAGAATTGCAAAAAATCGCCCGCGAAGGCGTTGACACCGAAGAGCTTCGTCGCGCGAAAGATCATGTTCGTGGAAAGATCGCTCTCGCTTTGGAGGACTCGTCGGCTCAGGCGGATTGGTACGGACGCCAATGGGTCTTTCAGAAAACGCTCCAGACCCCCGAAGAACGCTTGAAGCGTATCGATCGCGTTACGTCCAAAGACATTCAGAACGCGGCAAAACTCCTTTTTTCAAAGAAAAACATGGCGTGTGCGGTGATTGGGCCTTGTGGAAAGCAAGCGGATGTTGAACAGCTCTTTTCGTTCTAGTTTTTCCTTGGGGACCTACTCCAGCTTGATTCTTTTTCCTGGATAGGGTAAGAATGCGTCAACTTTATGACGCGAAAATTCGTCATTGCCAACTGGAAGATGCATTACGGCCCCATGAAAGCCGGGGCGTATGTTCGTGCCTTTCGTCGGGAACGATTGCCAAAGGAGCTCGATATTGGGATCGCTGTGCCAAGCGTTTCTTTGGCGGCCGCCCGAGCGTCTCTTGGGCGTGCTGGCGTGCCTTACCTTGGAGCGCAAAACGCTTCTTGGGAACAGGAGGGCGCGATGACGGGTGAGATTTCTCCTTCCATGCTCACCGAGTTCGGTGTTCAGTTTTGTTTGGTTGGGCATAGCGAACGCCGCATTCACTTATTTGAAACGGATGAGATGGTAAATGCAAAGGCAAAAGCGCTTCAAGCTCAGCAGATTCTTCCCGTTATTTGTGTGGGAGAAACGGCGGCTCAACGAAAGAAAGGGGAGCATGCAAAAGTCGTGAAACAGCAGGCGGTGAAAGCGCTCGAGGGTCTTGTACTTGAAGGGGACAATGCTCCCGTGATTGCGTATGAACCTGTGTGGGCGATTGGTTCCGGAAAACCTTGTTCCGCTCAAGAAGCGCATGCGATGCACGAGGCTATTCATGACGCGATTGTGAAGAAGTTCGGCGCTAAGGCGGAATCGATTCGTATTATTTATGGCGGGTCGGTTGATCAGCGAAATGTCGCGGAATATCTTTCGACCACGCGCATTGATGGTGTGTTGGTTGGAGGGGCCTCGCTTGATCCACGAACGTTTGGGTTACTGTGCCGTTCTGCTATCATAGCGTAACGCATGCCTCTTATTTTCATCCTTCTTGGTTTGTGCGTAATTGCACTCGGTGTGCTTGCATTTGTATTTGGAGCTCACTGGCGTGAAATCCGTTTACTTGACCCGTCTACTCTTCGAGAAGAGCAGGAACGTCATCGTCGCGAGAGTCTGATTAAACAACGCTTTGAGACCTGGGGTGCCTCGCAGGGAGCTGTGCTTCGACGGGGATCGCAAAAGGCCTATCGAGGTTTATCGTCTATCGCGCGTGCGCTTAATCAGCGGGCACAGGTGTGGGAACGGTCTGTGCGCGCGGAACAGCGAAGCCAAAAAGACGCTCAACCAGAGCGTCTGGCCGAGCTTTTGAGTGAGGCAAAATCGTTCGCACGTGATTTGAAGTGGGCAGATGCGGAGCGTCAGTATTTAGAGATTCTCTCCATTGATGCACATCACACGGATGCTTATAAGGGGTTGGCCTCCATGTACCTGAAGCAAAAGCAATACGACCAGGCGAGAGAGACGCTCGAGTACCTCACCAAGACGCATAAGGAAGATGATGTTGTGTTTGCGGGGCTTGCGGACGTAGAAGAAGCCGAAGGACGTGAAGCTAAGGCGGAACAATATCGAAAAAAAGCTCTTGAGATGAACCCGCATCAGCCAGCTCGCGCTCTTGAGCTCGCGCAGTTTTACTTGGATCGAGGACGTCCACTGAAGGCACTTCCGCTTGCTCAAAAAGCGTGCGAGCTGGATGCGAAGAGTGCGAAGTTTCATGAGCTTGCCTTGCGTGCCGCGCTTGAGGCTCGTAAGCCGAGCGAGGCGCGTGCGCTGTATGATCGGTTGCGTTTGCTTTCGGATGATCAGGGGCGATTTCAGGCTTGGCGTGATAAAGTTGAGCAATTAGAAGAAGAGATGGCGCATGAGATCTAGTTCGTTGACGCTCAACGTGTCAGCTGATACGCTGAGCCGGATTTTTGCCGTTGTAGCTCAGTTGGTAGAGCATGTCCATGGTAAGGACAAGGTCACCGGTTCAATCCCGGTCAACGGCTCCATGCAAACACCCGCGTAAGGCGGGTGTTTGTTTTGAACACAATAAACCTCGTCTTGTAGACGAGGTGGTGAGGCTTCAGGGTTGTGTGACCGGGAGGCAGATGCCGGTGCCCAGGTACGGGCATCGCACGCTGACCACGCGGCCGGTGCTGGGGAGGCGCATGACGCAGTCGACCTTGCGATCGACGAGCGATGCGCTATTCTGGCACTCCACGACGGGATTCGGTTCGCTCTCGATGCGGTGTGCGTACTCCGCTGCCGCGAGTGTGGCGCCGCGCTGGACGGTGGGCCCCTGCGTGGACTCCATGCGTTGGTCGACGGCCACGGCGGCCTTCCTACCGAAGAAGACGATGGCTGTGAAGATGATGGCCCCGAAGATGAGGCAGATGATCGCGATGGTGATCATCAGCTCCACGACGGTGAAGCCGCGAAGCCGCTTCCTATTGTTTTGCATAACTCCTCATGTCCAAGGTCGCACCCTGCGTGCGGCGTTGGAAAAAAGAGGCATAGTTCTTTCACAAGAGGACTCGCATTGATATCAAGTTTCATGGCTTTTGTCAACGTGTGATCGAGCGCTGATCTAGGTTGACGTCTCTTCTTCATTTACGTATAGTATCGCCACAATTTCAGATGGGTAGATACCGAAGCGGTCAAACGGGGCAGACTGTAAATCTGCTGGCCTTGCGCCTTCGAAGGTTCGAATCCTTCTCTGCCCACCAATAAACACATTCCGATATGCATCGGGGTGTTTTTGTTTTATACTTTCCTTCAATATGTCTTCACGAATAGCGTTAGTGATCGCGGGTGTTGTGGCGTTACTTGGGATTGGCGCGTTGAGCACAAGCTATGTGCTTTTTCGAGCGTCACAAGATGGAGGTTTCTCGTCTCATTGTGCGGCTTCTATGGGTGACGATCGGAACACGCCTGGTACACCCGCGATGCCGGTACCGTCTCCTTCTAAGCCGGAGACTTCTGTCGCAGAAGATCCTATCGCACGCGCCTTGGTCGAGGCGGGTGTCGCTCCGACGAGTGTCCAGATGATCATTCCTGTGAAACCAACGGCCTATTTTATTGTGGCTCAGGTGGGCCCTGTGGATGAACGACAGATTCAGGAACTTTATGTTGACCTTGAGAATCATCCGTTGCGGATGGTGACGCTTGTGGCTCAGCGTTTTGTTGGACCAGCTCCCCAATACACATACATGCCATATGACCTGTTCACGGATCAGCTTCATGTACGGACTGTCGATGCATGGGAGGGGTTATCTATCACGCATGATGATTACATTGATGTGAAAACAGGCAAGGTTCTTGCTTTGGTGAGCACGTATAATCGTTATCCAACCATGGCTGTTGTTTCAGACACAAGCGCATCCACAACGATTGAATATGTGTACGATAAGACGCAGTGTGCTCGACAAAAAGATGATGGAAAGAAGGTTGCAGTTACAGGTGTTCGGGTGAATGGAACACGTGTCATTGCGTTTCGATCACCGGTAGAGGCTGTGTGTGGGTACAGTGAATTGTTCGGCGAGGCGGATCTTGCTGTCGGGTTCTTGTCCGAAGGCTATCGCGTCAATCCTGAAGGGATGGTGATTCGAACGGCGTGGGATCACTCGCTTGTTATTCCGGTGAACAAGATTGGTGATACAAATGCCGTATTATTGGATCCGTAGCGCCTCGAAGATTCAGATCCTTGTTCTTTCCGCCTGTTTCGGGTAGGGTCTGTACGCTCTACGTTCATTCACCTGCACAGAGGATGTCTCGTGCAAAAAATCATTCGATTCTGCCAAGCTGTCTGGGCGCTCGTGCTCATTTTCTTCTACAACGTCGCACTTTTTTCCCACCTGTACCTCGTCAAGAGGAAGCATCGGTGGTTGGGCACGTATGGAGATGAGGCCTATTTCCGTGAGTTCACGTTCCGACAGACGTTCTACGCAGACCATCTACTCATGGCTCTGTGTCGGGCGCTCGATATTCGGTTCACATTCACAGCTCTTTCGTCGCGTAAGATGGTGACGGGGCCCTTTATCGTCGTGTCGAACCACCAATCAACCATCGATATTCCGGTCGTCTACGCGGCTCTACGACGACAGGGGTGGTCTCTGACCTCATGGGTCATGAAGCGAGAACTCGAACGCACGCCCTATGGGTGGGCAGGCAAGGAAACGGGCGTCGCGTTCGTTGATCGTGATGGGGGTGAGAACGATATTCCCGCTATTCGTCGCGCTGGGCAGTGGGCGCGTAGGTGGGGATCGGCGATCGTCATCTTCGTCGAAGGGACTCGCTTCAAGCGGGCCGTCCCGAACTCACGATTCACACACGTTCTCCCTCCGAGGACTCGTGGATTCGTGGCGCTCTGTGAAGAGTTGCCTGAGGCGCCCATCATCTCGATCACGCTTCGCTGGAGTGGCGGTTCGGAGGGTCTCGGACTCGGCCGCACGATTCGTGACGTTATGGATCTCATTGGCCGTTCGCTCGATGTCGAGGCACGAGTCATCGAGCGGAGTGAGGTTGGAGAAAATCCAAGGGCATGGCTCCTCGATGAATGGTTCCGCAAGAACGCCGTCCTCGTGGCGCGTGCCGCCCAGGGACAAGGGAGCTACTCCGTAAAGCTTTGACGCCTCTTCGCGCAGAGCTTTTTTTGTTTGTGAATAAAAAAGGTTGTGTATTCAAAATCCCGACAGATGTCGGGATGAGCGCACACTGACTATCCGATCAGCCAGTGATCGACGAGGGTGTCGATGATCTTGGGCAGGGCGAGATTGCCGCCGCAGTCAGAGGTCCAGATCAGGGGACCGAACTCGCCTTCGAGAGCGCTCTCGCGGTCCAGGTTGCACCCACACGAGACGAGGAAGCACCCGGTCTCCGGCATGGCTCGCTTGGTCGCTCGGATGAGCTCGAGAGCTCCATGCGTGCCATGGCGGCTGGGGAGGTACAGGATCAGGAGGTCGGTGGGTGTCGCTTGGAGATCATTGATGCGTGGAAGGATCTGCCCGAAGCGGATGTCGAAGGTGAGGCGGGGGTTGGGCGACTCCCAGCGTCCGAAGTTGTGGCCGGGAACCCGGTTCGGGGTCACGACGCGCGCGGTTGTTGCTCGTTCGCGCCTGTAGTAGGTGCGGACGATCTCGGGAACGAAATCTCGCTCGAACGAATCTGTGAGCACTTGATATTTCACAAGACCTCCTTATGGCGGTCGTTTCCTATCACTTTTTCTTGTTTAGGTCAAGCCTGTTTGGTGTCTTTATCAGCCAAGGCAAACTCCTCAACAGCCTCATCAAGATGCTCGCGACGATCGACTTCGGCGAGTTCTAAAATGGTTTTTGCGACGTGATTTGGATTCGTAATGTCCTCAAAACGGAATCGAGTTTTTTCTCCCGCGCTTTGAATTTCAACATCGCCAAAACCGAACATGATGTGCAGGAAACCGTTGACCGTCGAGGTCACGTCTTGGATGCGGTAGAGACGTAATTCAGAAATGGTTCGACTAAACAGCCCTGTTTGTTCAACATTTAAAATACGCTTGTTCGTGACAATCCAAACATCCAGATAAAAATCCATGAAGGCTTGAAAGAGAAAGAGCCAGGCAAAGAGAAAAAACAGTGACCCACCTAGGACGAATAGGGTGATGAGCGATTGATTTTCGAGCCACAACGGTTGCATGTTGTGTAGGTAAAACAGGATGGCGAACGGGGTGCCGATGAGAAGAAGGTAGCCTACAGCGAGCGTAGCCATGGTAATTGGATGGCGACGCAAGAAGAACACGATATGTTCGTCCGGAATGGGGTTTGGAAGATGTCTTAGGTCGAACATATTAATAAGGGGATGTCATTTGAAATGGAGAGGCTAACACGGCTCCCGTATCTAGCGATGCTGTCCAATCAACCGTGAGGAGATAGCCTCCTGTAAGAACAAAGGCGGCGACAATCCCTCCTAAAAATAGAGCCGACGCGGCGTAGGTGGTAAAACTGGATAATCCAAAGCGTAAAAAAATGCCTAGGGTTATGAGCGTCAGAAGAACAAAAAGAGCCATGACGATCAGCCAGGCAAACAAGAACCAAATGAGAGGGATCATGTATCGACAAGTATACCCTGGCGATTTGGGGGCGTGAAGCCAAGGTGTGCGTAGGCGAGATCGGTTGCTATGCGACCCCGGGGAGTTCGGGTGATGAGGCCTTCTTGAAGGAGGAAGGGCTCGATCACGTCTTCAAGCGTTTCCATTTCTTCAGCGGTAGATGCGGCGAGGGTTGAGAGTCCGGCCGGGCCGCCCTGGAATTTTTCAATAAGAGCGTGGAGGATACGTCGATCGGACTGGTCGAGTCCTCGCGCATCAATTTCTAGAGAGGTGAGAGCGCGTTCAATCGTGTCTTGATCGAAGGATCCGGCGGACTTCACTTGGGCAAAATCACGGACACGCTTGAGGAGGCGGTTCCCGATACGCGGTGTTCGTCTGGAGCGGTGGGCAACAAGGGAAAGAGCGTCGTCTTGTGTCGAGATATTTAGGAGGCGAGCACTTCGTTTGAGAATATCAAGCATCTCGTGCGGTTCGTAGAAATCAAGATGATAAGTGACGCCGAATCGGTCGCGAAGGGGAGCGGAAAGAAGAGAGAGTCGCGTGGTTGCTCCAATCAACGTAAAGCGTTTTAGATCCAGGCGGAGCGTACGGGCAGTCGGGCCTTTTCCGATCACAATATCAAGAGCGAAATCTTCCATGGCCGGGTAAAGAACCTCTTCGATCGACCGGTTCATGCGATGGATTTCGTCGATAAAGAGAATATCACCCTCTTCGAGATTGGTGAGAATCGCGGCAAGATCACCCACGCGCTCGAGAGCGGGGCCGCTGGTTACTTTAATATGCGTGCCCATTTCGTAGCTAATAACGTGGGCGAGGGATGTTTTTCCAAGTCCCGGTGGACCATGAAATAGAATGTGTTCACAGGGTTCGTTGCGGCCTTTTGCGGCTTCCAGAAAAATGCGAAGATTTTCTTTGACTTTTGTTTGTCCGGCAAACTCATCCAGTGATTTTGGACGTAAGGCAAGATCGATACCGCGATCGGCGTCTTGTTCCGTGGGCGCGGTGATAGGTTCGGCGATGTCTGCTTCCTCGTCCATATGGAGCGATGGTAGCGAATCAGTTCTTCTTTGTCATTATGAACCAATTCTGTGGACGGCGTTTTCCAATAAAGGTGTGTGCGAGTCGCGAATCATTCCAAAGAGACTCCCATTCCCCGGGTTGCATGAGGTGAACGTAGCGTTTTGCGTCAGAGCCCCCTTCTTTCCAGGCGACGAATCCGTCTCCTGGGTCGCCTTCACCTGTGGGCATGGGTTCCTGCTTTGCTTCTGCCCAGCTTGTCGCGATGATGATGCCGCCTGGTTTTGTGATTCGTATGAGTTCTTCAACGGCTGTGCGTCGAGCTTCTGTTCCTGGAAGATGATGGAATACCGCGAAGCAAACGGTGACATCTGAGACGTTGTCAGCAACTGGGAGATGGGGGAATCCACCCGCACACAAGAATGCATCCGCCATGGCATGTGCGCGCAGAGTCTCGGAGGGTTCGACTCCAATATACGTTGCGCCTTTTTGTACGAGTCTCGCGAAACGTCCGTTGCCCGCGCCTATATCGTAGACGCGCATACCGGGCTCGATACATTCTGCAGCTTCTCGTTCTTCTTCCCATACCATGCCTCGTGTTCGCGCAAATGCAAATCCGTGCGCCTGATAAAACTCGGCAACCTGTTTTGTGAGATGCTTGGCAAGATAGTGATCCATGCTACCATCACACCATGTTGATTAGCGTCCGTCCAACAAAGGCTGTGTTATCCGCTATTTTAGCGGATATCTTGGCGCGTCCGATGGTTGATGCGAAGGGGCTGGATCGAGCAATTCGACGCGTGCTTGGTGGTACGCCGTATAGATTTCCTCGGATTGCGGAGTTGTTGGAAGTGTATCGTGAGGAAGTGGCCGGAGGGCTCGCACCAAACGCTGCTCTCGAAAAGCTCCTGCGCTGTAAAACGGTACGCACGGATTCCGGGGTCGCCCCAATTACATTACTAACTAAACCCTACGCGTGTCCGGGGAAGTGCGTGTACTGTCCAACGGAAGCGCGTATGCCGAAGAGCTATATCTCGAGCGAGCCCGCCGCTGCCCGGGCGCTCACGCTCAAGTTTGATCCGTATGATCAGGTCGTTCAGCGCGTGATGGCCCTTGAACGGAATGGACACGAAGCAAAAAAGATTGAGCTTATTATCAAAGGGGGGACGTGGTCCGCGTATCCGTGGGCGTATCGGAAATGGTTTATCAAAAGATGTTTTGATGCGGCGAATCACTTGGGGCAGACACGAAAACGGTACGGATCACTTGCAACGAGCCAACTTGCCAACGAAGACGCGATCTATCGGATTATTGGGATTACGATCGAGACGCGCCCAGATTGGATCGTGCCAAAAGAACTTGTTCGCCTACGCGAGCTTGGGGTGACCCGAGTTGAGCTTGGGGTACAGACCCTGGACGATCACGTGCTCGCGTTTACGAAGCGTGGGCATACAGTGCAAGATACGGTACGAGCAACCGTATTGCTCAAGGCGGCTGCGTTCAAGACGGATTATCATTATTTGCCGGGACAGCCAGGCTCGACAGCGTTGCGTGACGTGGAGATGTTTCATCAGATGTTTGATGATCCTCGTTTCCGTCCGGACATGGTGAAGCTCTACCCATGTGTCGTGCTGCCAACCGCAGAGCTTGCGCAGTGGCATGCGAAGGGGGAGTTTGTGCCGCTCGAAGGTGAGGCGCTTATCGAGGCCATGATTGCGATGAAAACACGTGTTCCGTACTACTGCCGACTATCGCGTGTGATTCGAGATTTTCCTTCCACGGATATCACGGCGGGGAATGCTGTCACGAATTTACGGGATATAATCAAGGTGCGGATGGCGGAGCGTGGGCTTACGTGTAAGTGCTTGCGCTGTCGCGAGGCGGGGCACATGAAACCGCTTGCTTCGGATGTCGTTCCTCAATTATTTAGCGAAGTGTATGAAAACGCTGGTGGACGGG
>CAZJEZ010000021.1:0-11454 GCA_964545235.1 uncultured Gammaproteobacteria bacterium | reverse complement strand
CCGCCAATAGCTTGTCGTTCTTGACATCATCCGAATCCAAGAAGGATTGAAACTGCGCCTCGTCGAAACCCGTTACTTTTCCATCCGTCTGTTTCACGGTGCCCGGTGGCAACAACGCCATCAGCACACGACCATTTGACTTGGCTTCTGCAGACAGATTCTTGATCTTCGAAGGGTCGTTCTGAATCTTCGTCATGAGAGACTCGAACTTCTTTGGATCCTGTTCAAGAGACGGGGTCTTTTCAATAAGACCATCGAGTTTGCCGATTGCATCATTATCACCAATTTGTTCGTACATGTTCTTGGCCTGTTGAATGGCGGTACCGGCTGTCTGTGCCACTTCTTCCATCGCACGCGAAGCAGCGATCTGCTTGATGTCATCATCGGACTTGAGACCCTGCTTCGCTCCTGCGCGATCCGCCGCCTCAAGCTCTTTGCGACGCTGTTCGACTTTCTCTGTTCGTGATGCACCCGTATGACCCTCTCCAATAAGTTGATCGTCGTAAGCTTTGAGGGCCTTCGCGCTTTCTTGTTGAAGTTTTTCAAAGGCCTTCTGTTCTTCAACAGCGCGCTCTTGTTTCATCTCCTTGCTTATTTCACGCGAACGATCCTTTGTTTCTGCAGCACGCGAATCATCAGATGAAGCGTCGGCTAAAATATTTGCTCGGGCAAGCTTGTCCTGTTTTGTAGCGCCAAGCAACAGATTGTCCTTGCTTGAAATCGTATTTGCGAATGTGCGCTTTTCTGCTGCATCCATGCCGGCCGTCGCGCTCGCTGTTTCTTTCGCTAATGCACTCCGCTCATTACGGCGCATAACAACGCCGGAAGCCAACGCACTCCGTACGCTTGCCGGAGCTTCGATGCCTGTTTTTTGCGCAATGGCCCCGAGCCCCTTCAAACCCAAGCTGGAAACTTTTCCCGTGATATCCTTGCTACGATCAATTTTGCGCAAACCCGCTCTCCCGAGAAGATACGGTGACTTCGCCGCAAATTTCGCCGCGCCTTTCGCGTACCCAGCTGTATTGTTCGCAAAATTCGCCAAGGCAGATGATCCAATAGATCCCGCGATCTTTGTTGCCTGTTCAAGCCCGAGTAACATCATGGTAATCGCAACGATAAAGGTCGCGATTTCTGGAGCGGTACCGACACTGGTAATAAAGGAGGTCGCTCCGCTTGGACCGGATAAATCCGCGCTGTTTCCAGGCATGTCGCCCGCCGCCGACTGCACGATTGCCAATGTCAGCCACAAAAAGAAGGCCATGATTGGACCACCTGCAAGCAATCCTCCAAGCTTTGACCAGTAATCATCGCTAAAAGACGAGAGGGATTTTTTCAAACGTGATGGAACAGCGGTGACCAAAAACGCAAGCGGTGAGAAAATCAGAGCGATCCACAAGCCAATGATACGAACGATGAGATACGCGATCTGAATCACGACCACACCGATCGCAATGCACAACATCATGATACCGAGCAGGTACGCCAGAAACACATCGCCAAACGAAATACCATTTGTCGTTTCAGCAGCCCCCGCCGTGTGCTGCGCCTGTGACATGGACAAGATCTGGTTCAACTTGAGGGCGTTCACAAAGTTCCCGGCGGCCGCGGCTTTAAATCCATTTACAAACGTGAGCATGAGGACTTGGGAGAAGTCCACAAGCATCATGATGAGCGTGCGTGAAAAGTTAATGAGCAAGGCCATCAACAATAATTTTGGAAGAACCTTTTTGTAGTTAAAGGAATCATCGTAATCAATAATGGTGGAGATGGCGGAGATGACCAAAATAACGATAAAGAACATGTTCGCAACATCACGAACGATCATCCAACCCCTGACCACGGCGATCGATGTGCCAAATCCGTTATAGGCCGCAAAGGAAAGCAGAATGTCTACCAAAAATATCAGGATACTCCCAAGGAAAAGCACGATTTGCCCCATCAATAAGTTGATCGTCGCATTGATCAACTGCGTAATCATACAACCGATGCTTCCCGCGACTCCGCTACAGTTATCACCCGCTGGGGAAGAACCGAATCCGGCACTCGCCTGTTGTTGGATCGATTGCGTACGGGCCGTACTTGCTGCCGCGTCTTGTTGCGCTCGCGTTTGTCCAGCCGCGGCAGCCTGTTCGCGTGCCGCCGTGGCCGCTGCGTCGGCTTCCCGCGTCATCGACCTCATGTCAGCCTCCTCCCCCAAATCTCGAGCGTACACGCCACGCGTTCCCCCTCCAAAGAGGACGAGAGCACCAAGCATGATGCAAAGAAAAATGCCCCGTACGCGTGAAACGTTCATAGGATGAGGCAAGTATACCATACTCAAAAACTCTGTTACACTGACCCCCACACACCGATCACATGGAACACGATCCATCCATCCCAAAAACAAATTTCGTTATCGACGAACCCGAACGCCGCGGCCACCGCCAAACCCTTGTCATCGCCACGGTGTTTGTTGTCGTCCTCGCTGGCATCGCGGCTCTGGGCGCAAGCGCTTCGTATCGCGCGGTACGGAGCGGTTCGAATGTTTTTTTTGAAATTACCCGTCTTCCCGTCATCACGGATATTCGCCGTCTTGTTTCCGGTGATACGAATAACGACGTTCTCGTAACACCTGATCATCGCATCAATTTTTTACTCCTTGGTATCGGCGGAGATGGTCATGATGGCGGACAGCTTTCTGATACCCTGATCATCGCCTCATTCGATACCGAGCGTCAACGTGTCGGCCTTCTTTCCATTCCTCGCGACCTCGCCTATCCATTAAGCAATGGTGCCTTTGAGAAAATCAATGCGCTCAATGCGAAAATGGAGGATCTTCACCCCGGCGAAGGCGCCCGTTATGCCGCCGATGCGATCGGTAAACTGCTTGACACGCGCATCGATCATGTCATTCGTATAGACTTTAAGGGGTTTTCTAAATTCGTCGATGCGATCGGTGGCGTTGATGTTGCGGTCGAGCATTCCTTCACGGATTATCAGTACCCAACGGCAGACGAAAAATGGCAAACCGTGAGCTTCAAAAAAGGCGTTGAGCACATGAGCGGTTCGCGTGCCCTCATCTTTGCTCGCTCTCGTCACGGAAATAACAATGAAGGCTCTGACTTCGCTCGTTCGCGCCGACAACAACTCGTCATGATGGCTGTCCGAGAAAAACTCCTCTCTCTTGGCACCTTGAGTAATCCAAAAAAGATCGCCGACGTGTACGCCTCGATATCGAATCACGTTCAATCCGATCTCACTCCATGGGACGCGATCAAGCTCGCCTCCCTTGCTTCCGGTCTTTCCCGTGATCGGATCACCATGAAGGGATTAAGCGACGCTCCCGATGGCGGTCTTGTTGATTCGGGTGTGAACGGTAACTATATTCTGTATCCTCGTGTTCGTGATTGGTCAGAAGTACGTGAACTCGTGAAGGTTGCCCTTTCGGCGCCGGCCCCCGTCGCCACGTCGACCACGCGCCTCGCCACATCCACTTCAACCCGCCTCACCGCTCGCACACCCGTGACCCCCACTCCCCCTCTCGAATCTGCTAAAATCGAAGTCAAGAACGGTACGACACGCACAGGGTTCGCTTCTCAAATATCCGCCATGCTCGAAAAATCCGGATTTGAAATCATGTCCTTTGGGAACGCGGTACGCCGTGGAAACGACCGGACCACGATCATCGACCTCACAAACGGAGCCAAACCGGAGGCTCTTGCCCGACTCCAAAAGACCTTAAAAGCTGATATTAGCAAAACAATCCCCGCCTGGATTCAACCGGATACCGCCACGAACACGCGCGCCGTCTACGTAGACGGACTTGCCAAAGAGCGCATTTTCTATCAAGCTACGGACTTCCTTGTGATTCTTGGTGAAGGAAGCTTTGGTCTCCTCAACCCCTAACCCCTCCGTATGTCCATCCGCCGATCCAAAACCCGCCCCGTCGTTGCCCTCGTCGGACGCACAAACGTTGGCAAATCCACGCTCTGGAACCGCCTGACCTCCTCGACCCGAGCCCTTGTGAGCGATAAACCCCATACCACCCGCGACCGTAATTACGGCGTTGTTACCTGGCTTGGCGGCTGTTTTGACCTGATCGATACGGGTGGCATGGACGTAGAGAAGGACGAAATCGGACGAGGTATTTTGACGCAATCAGAAAACGCGATAAAGGAGGCAGATCTCGTATTGTTCGTTGTTGATGGGCAAACAGGCATGTCCGGGGATGATCTTCGCCTCGCCAAGCGCACAAAAGAGCTTCGACCAGACGCCTGGATGGTCGTCAACAAAATTGATACGGCGGAAAAGATGCCATTAGCCCAAGACAAGACCCTGTATGCCGCCGGGCTCCCGGGTATGTACCCTGTGAGCGCCGCCACGTCTCTTGGTATTGGCGATCTGTTGGACGCCGTGGTCAACAACCTTGAATCTCGCGGCATGACGCTTCCTCCAGAACACGAAGCCCTCCCTTTACGTATTGCGATCATTGGCCGTCCAAACGTAGGCAAATCGTCGCTTATGAATGCGATCCTCGGAACGGATCGTGTCATCGTCTCAGCCATCGAACACACCACTCGCGAACCACAAGACACCTGGTTTGAATACGAAGGCCGCGACATCGTTCTTGTTGATACGGCAGGCATGCGTAAAGCCGCCCATATAAAGGACAAGATCGAGCACGCCGGGATTGATCGTAACATGCAAGCGATCAAAGACGCGGACATCGCTCTTCTTGTGTTTGATGCAACCGAGGATCCGAAATCGCAAGATCGTCACCTTGGCGGCCTGCTCCAAGAATCTCACAAGGGTTTGATTCTGGTGGCGAACAAATGGGATCTTATTCCAGATAAGACCCCAAAGACCGCTGGTGACTACGAATTTTTGGTACGTCAACTCTTCCCTTTCTTGGACTGGGCACCGATGATCTTCACGAGCGCAAAAGAAGGCGTCCGCACGTCGTCACTGATCGACCTCGCTTTGAAAGTCCAGGAAGAACGCCACCGCAAGATTGATTACAACGCGATCAACCGCTTGCTCAAAAACACAATCAAAAAGATGCGTCCCTTGGCCGAGTATGGACCAAAATCCCCTCGTATTTGGGATGTCGCGCAAATCGGCGAAGCTCCCCCTTCGTTCATGATCACCGTCGTCGGAGAAAAGGATAATATTTCTCCAAACTGGGTAAAGTTTTTCCAACGCCAGATTCGCAACAAGTTTGGGTTTATTGGAACACCTATTGTTACACGTGCGCGGAATCTTCCTCCAGCCAAATCCTCCTCGCAACGCAACTACACGGGTCCCGGTATGGAAGCGGTCGCCGGTCCAATTCGCGAGAAGCCGCGTCTTGTGAACCAAACCCGACGTCGACAAAAACTCGGCGGACACCGATACTAGTGGTATGAAACTCGTCGTTGGACTTGGCAATATCGGTCGCGAATACGAAAACACCCGCCACAACATCGGCTGGGATGCTGTCGAGGCTCTTGCCGGTTCTCTTGGTGTCGAATTTTCTGAATCTCGTGATTTTCACGCGCGCGTTGCACAGGTACGTATCGGATCTGAAAAGGTATTCTTAGCCCTCCCGACAACATTCATGAATCTGTCAGGAGAGGCTGTGCGTGCGCTGGTCGACTACTATCATATTGCCACAAGCGACATTCTTATCGTTCAAGATGAGATGGATTATTCCGTTGGGAAATGGGCCTATTTGAAAAACGGAAGTTCCGCGGGACATAATGGCATCGCGTCTATTCACGAAGCTCTTGGAACACAGGCTGTCACTCGATTGCGCATCGGCATCGGTCGTCCAACGCCACCCATCGCAAAAGAAACCTACGTTCTCTCTCGGTTCACCGCAGAAGAAGAGCGCGTCTTACAGCACGATATCATCCCCCCTGTTATCCAATCTATACAAGACTGGTGCACGGCTACGTCGTAAGTTTACTTAGGTACTGAAGAGCTTTATCTCGTTTTGAGTCAGCTCGCCCTGCATTTGGTAACGCGTCCTTGAGGATCGCCAATAATCGATCCGATGTTTTGAGGAGAGGCTGTACCTCGTGCCAACATTTTTTCCAAGATTCCTCGATCGCGCCCACCTCATCCACTCGAGAAGTTCCTGGGGGTTCTTGGGCTCCCTTGGTGTATTCCTTGTTCACATCCATTTTGATCCATCCCTCTGTTTCTCTCGACCCTCCTGAACGAACATACTGTGTCAAAATGCCAGAATACGCCAACCAAGCGAGTGCCCGATAGAGACCGCGCGTTTCTTCTGGGGCGAGCTCGGTACGTAGGTACTGTGCGATCTGTGTTTCTTGTTTTTTTGGGGTATCTTGCCGTTTGGTATAGCGCGTTTTTGCCCCGCGTGCGGACCGCGCCACTTCTTGCGCGTCCAGTATCGTTGTTGTCTTGGTTGCCATCTCCATCTCCTGTTCAAACAAGGCATTTTCCCATTCGGTAAGACGTTCCGCCTGGGCAACCTCTTGAATCCGCGCGAGATCTTCTTGTTCACCTTCATCCGTTCCCCCCGGTGTCCCATCAACAGCCACAAGTATCGTTCCTCCCGCCGCCGCCGGCCATTCTACATACGAAAGGGCATGCGCGTCTTTTGACGTCACCTTATCTTTGTTATGAACGCGTAACGCGCTTATCTTGCCAGAGATGCATCCGGCGGCGAGCATGAGGGCTGTTGTGAGTTCCTGAAAATCAACACAGACCCCGGCCACTTTTTTCAACGCAAGCTCTTTGTTCCCCGGATCCTGCTTCTGTAAGAGCTTCATGCGACTTCGCATCAATTCCCAACGTATCCGCAACGGTTTCCCTACACGCTCCCCCTTGGTTTCCGCGTTTTTGAAATCATAATACCCAACTGTCCGTGAAAAGAGCTCGATCTGACGTACCCGATCTGCAGGAGGAACGAGCCGGACCCGATCGATAAAAGCTCGGCAGTCCGCCGGAAGATTTCTATAGGCTTCTTGCGTTGCACGCGCATCTCTCCCCTTATCCGCAAGCCACTGTTCGTAGGCGTCCGTCGGAATGTCCGTCACCGCCGGCAGAACCTCTGGAACTTCCTGCGTATAGGCGATATGCGTGACGTTCGGCGGCATGCTGTCGATCATCGTTCGTCCCATTTCGTCATGCGTAAGAACGACCGGAACATTCTTATACCCCTCCGTTACGCCGACCACCTTCGTGATTCGACCATGCATGGCAAGTGGTAACGCCATACCTACGGAGGCGCGTACGTGAAAACTCACTGTCTTGCAGGGCGTGTCGGGTATCTGCTCCTTTGGAAGCGTTGCCTGCTTCGATATCCACATCCCACGATCTTCTTCCCGCGTGTCGTATACGGCCGTAACCAGAATGGCATCCACGGGCTCGGAAGCCGTAAGCAGCTCTACCGGATACTCGTCCCGTGGGTCACCATCCGCACCATAACTCCTATCCTCTGGACGAAAATAATCCTGCGCAGCCGGTATACGCTGTTCACTCTGCCACCACGCTTTTAACCAGGAGTCGTCGCGTTTTCCTACACGCCGTGCTCGTTCCCGGACTTCTTCAAGATCGGTGTTGGGAAAGAGTTGGGAAAAAAGCGCGTCTACCTCCGCTTGCGACCAGTGATCGATTCGGGCGGGCCGAGATTCCCGTTCTAACTCCGGATCTACCTCAAACATCTTTTGAACCACTTTTGTGACCGCTCCAGAAAGAAGCTGCTCTTCTTTAACCCCCGACGGAAGTCTTCGTTGCAATCCATATCGTCCAGTATAGGTACTATCGCTTATATTTGCGATTAACGAGCCCGACGCCCTATTCACTTCATCTTCATCCATCTCTCCTCTCGCAAGCCCATCCAGCACATGCGCCATCGATTGCAAAAGATTGATCCGTTCTTGCTGCCAGTTCAGATGATTCTGACCAACTCGCTTCTTTTTTTTGGCTTTGTCGAGCTCCGCTGTAAACCGAACAATCTCCTTTCGAATCTGTTCGCCATGCATCTTCGCTTGTATTTTTGTTGTCAGCTCCAATTTTGAAAGCTGATTATGCTTCATGACACCTTGCACATCGATGCGCTGTGGGTCGATCCCAAGATGTGGAAGCACTCGCTCCATCTCTCCTCGGGAAATATCGGTTCTTTGATGAACATCTGCGTAACGGATGTCCCATAAAAATTTGCTAGCCTCCCACGCACTCCCACCAGCCTCCTGTTCGAGAGCCTGTATCACTGCCTTCATTGGTTCTTGTATGCCTGTTTTTGGATTCGTGACGAGACGGTCTTCTTCGTATGCTTTTACTCCAAAGAGCTCTTTCAGAACCCACTCCTGCATGGGAGCGAGAAAAATCGGTTTCTCTCGGACCATGCGAGCGCATTCTTGAAGGAACTGGCTCGCCTCCGTAAAAGCCGGGGATTCTTCTTCTATCTTTAAGCGCGCCGCACTTTCTCGGGTCGCGTTTCTATAAAATGGATCGTAGAGCGCATCGATCCGCGCCTTCAAGGGCGCTCGTTTTCCTTCAAGCTCGAGCTTCCCAATCGCGCCCTCTTCATCCGAATCCGCTCGCGACAGTTCCTTGATAACGCTTTCAAAGTCTGGCTCTTGCGTCCACAAAAATCCACGCTCCTTTAAAAAGTTCTCTGTGCGGTGCGTGTTTCTGTCTCGAAGAACGTCGAACTCATCGAAGCCGTCATCAACAAGATCCAGAATCCGGTCACGAACAGGCTCTTCTCGATCCCACCCTCCCATGACTTCGTGCGGCTTTGAGTAGAATCGCAAGAGAGTCGCTGTTGCGGCGGGCATATTCAGATTCAACTCTTTCACCGCACCCGCCTCTCGCACAAACGCTAATCCATCCTTGAGACTATACCGAGCCATGAGCAGGATGCACTCGTACACGTCCATATCATCTACCTCTCCCCGCATAAATGCATCACACATCTCCTTGATTACCACGTCTCGTTTTTGCTCCCACTGCTCACTATCAAGCGACTCGATTCCCTTAGAGACCTCGCTCCCACGTCCGTTCTTCAATTCAGCGGGAGAAGCGTGACGATGTTCAGGAAAAGGCATATAAGGATATATCTTAGTGTATCACTTCTTGACACGAAGATGAATCCATGGAACGGGGTATACTATGCCTCGTTTTGTTTTTGATGACGCCTGTCTGGCGCGTATCCGATGCCTGACTTGGCCTGGCTGGAAATCATGGCGCCTCACGCATCCCTCTCCCGTGTTGGATTGGCTCGCGTTTGCGAATCATCCACCACACGCCGCGTTACGCGCCTGGCTTTTCGATCACGCATGCGCACCGCTTCTCGATGCGCTCTTACGTGATGAGATCGGTGCTGTCTTTCCAGAAGATCCGGACTGGCCTCCTGTATGGAATCACATCCCCGATCCTCCCGCGCTGTGCTTTATACGTGGAACATGGGACGTTACACGACTCCAAACAGCCCTCGCCTTCGTTGGAACACGCAAACCAACGTCGTACGGGAGAACCTGTGTCGAGCAACTTATTCGAGGGTTGGCGCCGTATCCCGTCAGCGTCATCTCTGGATTAGCTTTGGGAATCGATGGCGCTGCCCACGAACTCGCCCTTACGCACGCGCTCCCCGGAATCGCCGTTCTTGGTTCAGGGCTCGATGACGCGCATATTTCACCTTCTTCCCACTACCAACTCGGGAAGCGGTTAGTGGATGCGGGTGGCTGCCTGTTAAGCGAATATCTTCCCGGGACTCCCGGCTTCGCAAGCCATTTTCCGCAACGCAATCGCCTAATCGCTTCGCTCGCCACGTCCGTAGTCGTTATCGAAGCGACACAAGATTCCGGTTCGCTCATTACCGCCAAACTCGCTCTCGACTACGGACGTGAGGTCTTCGCTGTTCCGGGGCCGATCTGGTCAGAAGCGTCCAGAGGCTGCCACGAACTAATCAAACAGGGGGCGAATGTGTGTGCGTCCTCCGAAGATCTTCTTGCTCCCTTTGTTTTTGATCGTTCCGCTCGTCTACGTGAGGCTCAACGCCCGCTTCCCCTTTCCCTTCGCGACCCTCTTTCACAAAACCTCGTGGAGACGCTTACCACCCCACACACCTTGGACGAACTCTGCCTCCTCTATCCCCTTCCTATCCCGCACCTCCTTGCCCGACTATCCGCTCTTGAACTTGACCGCATTCTTACAAATACGGGTGATACTTGGCATAAAAACAGTTGACGCTCGTCCTTGTGCTATGATAGGACCCGAACATCTATGAAGCATCTTGTGATCGTGGAGTCCCCCACAAAAGCGAAAACCATACGTAAATACCTTGGATCCGACTATGTGGTGACCGCCTCCATGGGACATGTTCGAGATCTCCCTTCTTCGTCGGCAGACATCCCTGCTTCGGTAAAAAAAGAGAAGTGGGCACAGCTCGGCGTGAACGTGGATGCTGGATTTGACCCGCTCTACGTCATCCCTAAAACAAAGACAAAAACCATCACCGAGCTCAAAAAGCTCCTGAAGGAAGCTGACGAACTCTACTTAGCGACTGATGAAGACCGCGAAGGAGAAAGTATTAGCTGGCACTTACTTGAATTACTCAAGCCAAAAGTCCCCGTGCATCGCATGGTCTTCCATGAAATCACGGAGCACGCAATCAAAGAAGCGCTCGCCCATCCGCGTGATTTGGACGAAAACCTGGTTCGCGCCCAAGAAACGCGCCGCATCCTTGATCGCCTCGTTGGCTACTCCTTGTCTCCCGTTCTCTGGAAAAAAATCACCTACGGGTTGTCGGCCGGTCGAGTTCAATCCGTTGCTCTCAAGGCAATCATCGACCGTGAACGTGCACGCATGGCCTTCAAGAGCGCGACGTACTTTGATGTCCTCGCCTCTCTTGAACAAGACGGTACGAGTTTTGAGGCTGAGCTCGTAGAATCCAACGGAAAAAAACTCATTACCGGAAAAGACTTCGACGAAACGACCGGCTTACCGAAAGACGCGTCTCTTCTGCATTTGGATGAAGCAGCAGCACAAGCTATTGCAAAAGAGGTACGCGCAACTCCTTGGAGCGTGACTTCTGTTCAAGAAAAATCCGTCACACGCAAACCGCCTGCTCCATTCACCACTTCAACCCTTCAGCAAGAAGCGAACCGAAAGCTTGGACTTGGATCCAAAGACACCATGAAAGTAGCACAGTCCCTCTACGAACATGGATTTATTACGTACATGCGTACCGACTCCGTTGCTCTTTCGAGTGACGCAATCGCCTCGGCGCGTAAACATATTAGCTCTCGCTTTGGAGCCGAGTTTCTTCCAGAATCCCCACGCCACTACACAACCACAGCGAAAGGCGCTCAAGAAGCCCACGAAGCCATTCGTCCATCCCTCACATTTGCCGCTCCACACGACACCCCTCTTTCCGGCAAAGAACGTGATCTCTATGAACTCATTTGGATGCGTACCCTCGCTTCCCAAATGACAGAGAGCGCGCAACAACAAGTCACC
>CAZJEZ010000020.1:0-13318 GCA_964545235.1 uncultured Gammaproteobacteria bacterium | reverse complement strand
TCTGGACGATCCCGTACCAGTAATCCCTCCCCACGTCCTAGACGTGGACCCCCTCCGTACTCGGAGGGGTTTTGAATTGTTGGATTGGTCGATAGGTCATTCGGTGGATTGATGTGACGCCATGTACACGCAGTGCTTCCGCATGTTGTTTTGTTCCGTAGCCTTTGTGTTGAGCGAATCCGTATCCAGGAAACTCGGTATCATACTCTGTCATCATCGCGTCACGGGTTGTTTTTGCAATGATAGACGCGGCGGCGATGGAAAGAATGTTTGCATCACCACGCACAACGCGTTCGCAGGGCATGGGTAATCCTGGGATCAAGAACCCGTCAGCGAGAACAAAGGTAGTCGCCACGGACAAGCTTTCGACCGCGCGACGCATCGCTACAAAATCCGCTTGGCGAATGTTTATCGCGTCTATTTCTTGGGCGCTTGCCAGGCCAACAGCCCAGGCGAGCGCGTGTTCTTTGATCCATGCGGCGGCTTCCATGCGTTGTGCATGCGACAGTGTTTTTGAATCACGCAAAAGGGGATGCTGGTGGTTTTCACGAAGAATGACCGCTCCGGCAACCACGGGACCCGCCCAACATCCCGCGCCCGCTTCGTCGACGCCCGCCACGTATGTATATCCCTGCTTCATGAGTTCGGCTTCGCGTGTGAAATCTGGCAGGTGCATACGGATCACCGTACCACGAAAAAACAAGACCCCGATAGGTGTCGGGGGAGAGAGTGGGCTAGGCGGTTCTGGCTACGCAGCCTGTCCCAGCACGAGAAATGACTTGGAGTGATCCGCATCCGCGGAGCTCATGCCGAGCGGGAGACACCCTTGGAAGAATGGTTGGTCGGCCTGTCGTGGGAAGAGACGCGGAGCGTTCGGATTGAAACGAGCCACATCCTCGAAGGCGAGCGCGTGGAACACGAGTGTGAGGTGAGCGAGCTCCGCGCCCTCCATGAGGTCCTGCAGGTCCTGACCATAGTCCGATCCTGCGAGGAGAACGTGGCGATGAGGCCAGCCGAACGAGGCGAATACATCCCGAACACGCTGTCGTACGGAGGTCTCGACGCCTTCCTGTTCAAATGCGCGTCGAAAGATGTCCAGGAGAGAGGGCTCACCCAGAGCCGAGTGAAGCGCTCGTCCGTACCGTTCGGTGAGCAGGGTGTCCAACGGTTGGAGCCGCGATGCCTGCACCCGAAACTGGACGGCTGCTTCCTTGGGCTGGTCGATGGGGAGCACGGTGACGTGCTCCACCGACGGGTCTCGGGCGAGCAGGCGTGCCCAGTCGAGTGCGGCCTGCTTCTCAGACGATGTGAGCGGTTTGATGGGGATCGGTTCACGGCAGGCGGCGTCCAGCCAAGCGATCCCGAATTGTTCTGACGCGTGGTTCATGGGTCCTCCTGACGTGCGTTATTCCACGCCTTTCGTTTCTTGTCGTCAAGCGCTAGAATGCCGCTATATGAGATGGCTTGGATTAGATATTGGTTCTGCGCGTATTGGTGTGGCAATGGGGGATGATGAAAGCGGAATCGCTTCACCGTGGAGTGTTCTTGTCGTACGTTCTTGGGAGGTGGCAAAGCAAGAGATCGGGGAGCTTGTGAAACAAGAGGGGGTTGGCGGGCTTGTTATTGGTATTCCCAAGCCATTGCATGATCAAACGCGTATGACGGATCAGGCGCACGCAATTGAACAAAGAGCACTCGATTTGGAATCCCTCCAGCTTCCTGTGATGCGCGAGAATGAAACCTTGTCATCGGCACAGGCGGCTACCTGGCAACGTGAACGAGGGCAATCAGGAAAGCGAGATGATCTTGCGGCGTGCGCTATTCTCCAAACATTTTTAGATCGACGCCAGCAGCGCACAACGTCATGAGCTATTTGCGGGACACGGCCTTTATTTTGCGACAAGAGCCGTTTCGTGATTACGACGGTTGGATTACGCTGTATGGAAAGACACATGGGAAGCTTCAGGGAGTTGCACGTGGGATGTATCGACCAGCGTCAAAACAGCGCGGACACTTAGAGCCACTTACGCGCGTCGAAGTGATGATTGCCAAGGGTCAAGCAGTCGATAAAGTAGCTGTTGTACAGGCGCTTATGCCACAGCCGCAGACGCGTGTGCAGCTTGGGCGGGTGGTATTCGCCTCGCATGTCGCGTCTCTTGCAGATCGCTTCACGCGTGAAGGGCAGCCCGACGAACGTGTATTTGAGATCTTGGAATCAGCACTCACATTCGCGAGCACGTTACCGCACGATGTAACTCCGACGCGGATTGATATGCTGTATCTGGCCGTTGCCTACCGGCTCATGTCAGAGCTCGGATTTGTGACGATTGAAGGTGAATCAGATGAGCAGCTTCGAAAGCTCTTTCGGTTTTTTTCCGTTGCACATGTTGAAGATATCGCTCGACTCACTATTTCTCGAGAGCTTATCGATAAAATGGAGGCGCTTATGAATGTATGGGAACGGGAGCATGCATTGATGGGGGTTGAGTGGGGTACGCGTTCTCCCAGTCGATTTTTGGTCTAACCCAGAACTTATAAAAAGGGGTTCTCCTTGCATAGTTTAAGCGTCCTTGATTCAATGGCGCCGTTGATCATTCCAATGGGGGAAAGACCAACATGGTACGTGTAGTGAGAGGGTAGGTATCTGCATGCATCGTCCGTCCGATTCATGGGTGCGGAGGCGAAGTACAGCGCAGCGACGCGCAGCAGCGAATCAGGACCGCCTTCGGGTGGTTCGTTCCAATGCGGCGCCCACGGTTCTGACGCATCCTGGTGGTTCGCCCAAGGGTTCACCGCCCAGGGGGCATCTCAGGATCGTGCCGAAGGTCGAAGAGGTGGTGTCCGCCCCGCCGCCTGCTCCTGCCCCGCCGCCCCCTCCGGTCGAAGCGAAGGTGCTGGAGGAGCGTGTCGAAGTCGTGATCTTCGACGAGGTCGTTCCCGAGGGGGCTCAGGAAGCCCCCGATGCCCCGGCGTTCTACGAAGCGCTCACGCGTCCCGAGAAGACGTCTGCTCGGAATCGGAAGAAGGAGCTTCGCAAGCGGCGTTCGCGCAAGCCGTCCGGAGGATCTTCGGAGCTGGTTCACGTCTGAGGACCCCGTCGTGCACGCGAGTCTCTCGGCGTTGCACGTGTACCTCGATGAGCTCCGTCGAGACGGGCGCCCGTACGGACAGGTCATCCAGCAGCGGATCCGCACGATTCGGAAGACGGGGGACCACGAAGGTGAGAGCGCGAGTGCGCTTCGAAGGATGGCGCGAGACGAGCTTCGTCAGGAGCTCATCAGCGTCATCGTCCAGTCTGGACGCTGGCTCAAGAGTCTGACCCGCAAGGGTCACCGGGTCGTCGAGATTCGGCATGACCATCGCAGGTACTTCGTGACCGTCGAGGTCGTGGTCGACAACCGTCCCGGCGGTAACGGCAAAGATCTCGCACGAGAAATCCTCAACGTGTACACGCCCAAGGCATTCGCGCAGAGCTCCGCCTCGCGCAGCGCCCGCAAGCGTAGTCACGATCAAGAAGACCGTCTTCGGCGGTCGTCCTATCGCCGCCTCGCGGCGTAACCCTTCCCTGCATGCTCATGCAGGGCTTTTGTTTTTCATTCTTGCAGAAAATCACTCTTTCCCGCACAATCGTCCTATCTATGGATATTCGTATTTCTGAGGCGGTATCGCATGTAGGCGAGCTTGTTCGTATTCGTGGATGGGCGTTTAACGTTCGTTCGAGCGGAAGTATTCGTTTTTTTCAAATTCGTGATGGATCAGGTTTTATACAGGCAGTGATTGCAAAACCTGCCGTGTCTGAAACGGCTTGGACTCAATCGGAACGCGTGACTATGGAATCAGCGGTCGCTTTGACGGGCACGATCACCAAGCATCCGAAACAAGAGAACGTGTTTGAATTACAGGTAACGGATGTCGAGGTTGTTTCTGTTGCACAGGAGTATCCGATCGGCAACAAAGAACACGGCCCGGATTTTTTGCTCGACAATCGTCATTTGTGGTTGCGCGCCCAGACACAGTGGGCTGTCCAACGTGTCCGTAATGAAATTATCTACGCGACCTATGATTGGATGCGTGACCACGGGTTTCTCAAAATTGATTCCCCGATTTTGACGCCGAGTGCGTGTGAAGGTACGACGGAGCTCTTTGAGATCGATTACTTCGGTGAGCGCAAAGCGTATCTTTCGCAGTCGGGACAATTGTATTTGGAGGCCGCTATTGCAAGCGTTGGTCGATGTTTTGACTTCGGCCCCGTGTTCCGCGCGGAAAAATCCAAGACCCGTCGGCATTTGATTGAGTTTTGGATGATGGACGCGGAAGCGGCGTTCGCGACTCACGAAGATAACATGGCGACGCAAGAATCGCTCATCGTATTTATCGTGGAGCGTGTCTTGGAACGTTGTCGTCCAGAATTGAAGCTTCTTGAACGTGATACGACTCCTTTGGAAAAAGTGAAGGCTCCATTTGTGCGCATGACGCATGCCGAAGCGGTCGCGAAGCTCCGTGAGCTTGGCTCTGATATTGGAGAGATGGATGATCTTGGCGCTGATGATGAAACACTTCTTACGAATCTTCACGAGCGTCCTATCTTTGTGGAGAAGTATCCAACGGCCGTTAAAGCGTTTTACATGAAACGCGATCCGAATGATCCAACGCATGTGTTGAACTCCGATCTTCTTGCGCCAGAAGGCTACGGTGAGATCAGCGGTGGATCACAGCGTGAAGATGACTATGAGGCACTTCTTGAACGTATTCGGGAACACAATCTCCCTGAAAAAGACTTTGCTTGGTACCTTGATTTGCGTAAATACGGTTCCGTTCCGCATTCGGGCTTTGGGTATGGACTTGAGCGCATTGTCGCCTGGATTTGTGGATTACACCATGTCCGTGAAACGATTCCGTTCCCACGTCTCATTAATCGCCTTGAACCATAGTCCCGTGTGACGCGCCACGCTCCTTCCGCAACATCCTCGTCCTCCGCTGTTTCGTTCGCGACAGCGGCCCTCGGTCTTGTGGTCGTGTTTGGATTGGTGAGCTTCATTTTTTCTCGTGTCGGCTCATTGATACCTTCGTTGCCTGTAGGTTCATCAACAACAACGACCACGGCTGCTCTTGCTCCAACAACGCTTCGTCTTATCACCCGGAACCCACGCAATGCGTACGATAATGCGCTTCGGGTTGATGTGACGCATGCCTCAACAACGACCGAGCTTCATTCAGCTGATTGGCGGTACACGACTACAGCTCTCACGATTGAACAACCGTCCAGTTCAAGTTCAGCTTCTCTTCTTGTCGGAAATGGCTGGCGCGTAGCGCTTCGTTCAAAAGAGGGGACGGTGCTTGAGGATCCATTGATTGTGGGGACGTATGCTGATCGCGAGGTGTTTGTATTGGCACACACGGTTGTTCCGAGCGCATACCTTGTTCGTCGTGGGGGAGATGTGCGTGAACTGGCGCGTTTGACCGATACCCAGCACGTGGTTGGTACCACGGAGGATGGGATTTGGATTGTAGATCAAGAGGCGTTGGGAAGTCTTGAACAAGAGGCGCGCGGTCCGTCCTCGCTGTGGTATGCCTCAACGAGCGAATCCTTGCGGCCGGTGACGACCAGCTCCGAGTTGATTGTTCGTGCCATGGGAACGCCCGCGAGAGCGGCTTGGACAACGACCCCTTCAGCGCAATTGACGATTCGGACACGCGCATCGTCGTTTGATGCCCAAGGAAATCCGATGGCTTGGTTTGGGGACACGCTCGTGTTTTACGTGCGCGTGCAGGACGGCTTTTTGATCAAAACCTGGAACGAGCAGGTGGGTCTTCGTGATCTGTGGACCACCAAGGATGAACCGATTGCAGTCGAACTCCTCGAAGGGGATCGTTTGTGATACACTCGCTTCATCTATGAAAGCCCCTTCGTCTCTGCGTGTTCCATCGCATTTATACGTTTTTTCTGCTCTGGGTGTGTTGGGAGGATTGATGCTCTTTTTTCTCCCGTTGATGGTGATTAGTTCATTCGTGAACGAACAGTCTCGTTTTGAGGCATGCCAAGCCGGTACACGAACCGATTGCGCGCCGTCTCTTGTTTGGCATCTAAATGAGTGGGTTCAGCAGCAAGAGGGGGATGGTTCAATACGAGATATCGTGTCTACGACATCCACGCCGTCAGAGGTGAGTGTGCCAAGCCCAGCCACCTCAACGAAGACGCAAAAGTAATCCTCCCGTTCGGTGTCCCATGTCCTACGTCGTTGAACTTGAGCAGTTTCAAGGGCCGCTTGACCTCTTGCTTAAATTGATTGAATCGCAGGAGTTGGATATCACGACGATTTCTTTGGCGCGTGTAACGGAGCCTTACGTGAAGCTCATCGAGGAGCGTCGAGGCACGATTCCTCCAGAAGAGCTCGCTGATTTTTTGCTTGTTGCCGCGAAGCTTGTGTATTTGAAGTCGCGAGCGATTCTCCCGGGATTTAGTGATGAAGAACTTGAATCTTCCGGAGATCTTGAAGAACAGTTAAAAACGTATAAGCGGTTTGTCGCGCTTGCTGAAAAAATGGGGGAGCTCGTCCGTAATGGTCAACGTTCGTTTAGTCGTCCAACGGCGGTGACGCGACTTCCGATGGATGTGCTTCGTCCGACGAATGCGAACGCAGATGCGATGTTGAGCTTGTATCGTCATGTTGTGCGTCGATTGGAGCCTGTCATTGCTCTTCCGCGTGTGGCGTTGGAACGAGTTGTGACGATTGAGGAAAAGATCGAAGACTTGAAACGGCGCGTAGGGAAGCTTATGCGCGTGTCGTTTCATCGGTTTTTGGCAGAGGCAGAATCTCGCCACGAAATGATCGTTGGGTTTTTAGCTTTGCTTGAACTCGTGAAGCAACGCCACGTCAAAATCGAGCAACCTCGCCTATTTGATGATGTGCAGGTACACTCCGCCTAGTATGCTGGACGCTCTTCTTGAGGCCTTATTATTCGCCGCCGGAAAGCCATTGACCCGGAAAAAGTTGGTTGAATTAACAAAAGCCACCGAAGCGGATGTGCAGGAGGCGCTCACAGCGCTCTCTTTGCGGTTACAGGATGGCGGCATTCAGCTCATGGAGCATGGGAACGATGTTGAACTTGTCACGCGGCCGGATTTTGCGGAGGCGGTGCGAGCGGTATCTGTGTTGGAGGCTCAGGGAGAGCTTACTCGTCCCTCGCTTGAGACGCTGGCTATTTTGTCGTATCGCGGAGCGCTTACGCGTCCAGAGATTGAACAGATTCGAGGCGTTCAATCATCACTTATTCTTCGTAATCTCATGATTCGCGGTCTCGTGGAGCAGCAAGAAGATACGCGATTGGGCCAGCCCGTGTATGCGGTGACGACAGATTTTGTGAAGTACTTGGGCGTTGATTCGCTCGAATCTCTTCCGGACTATGCATCACTTCATGCCCATCCAACCGTCGAACGCGTACTTGCAGAATTAGAGGCGACGTCTTCTCCTGTGTCAGACGCGCATGTGAACGCGGATGCACCAACGCTTGCTGTATGACGTCTTTGTGGATGCTTTCCGCGCTTACGAGCGCCGCGTTACAGGCAAGTGAGCCGTCTGTTCGGACGTATACTCCATTACCGGCGATTCGGTATGCGCAGCCTCGTGTGTCTCCTCCAAAAAAACTCAAGCCCGATTCGTTAGGCATGGACGTGTCAGCTCGATCCGCCATTGTTTTAGATCCCGACTCCGGCATGATTCTGTTTGAAAAACGAGCGTCGGAACAGCGTCCACTAGCAAGTCTCACGAAGCTTATGACCGCGCTCGTTGCGCTCGATCTTCTTCAAGAGACGAATCCAACGTGGACCGTGCGTCCAGAGGATGTGAGTTACGAAGGAAAGGATCCGCTTCAGATAACCGGTGCGTACGCCGCACGGGATGTTCTACAGGCGATGCTTGTTGGTTCGGTGAATACGGCTGGAAACATGGTGGCCCGTGAGCTGGGTGGACGTGATGCGTTTGTTGCACGCATGAACGAACGCGCCGAATCTATGGGATTGGTGCGCACGCGTTTTGTCGATCCCACAGGACTCTCTCCGGAGAACGTCTCATCGGCGCATGATGTTGCGAAATTAGTACAGGCTGCGTCGGCCCTTCCGCTTATTCAGGGTTGGACGACTCGAGGAATCTATTCCATCACTTCACTTGATACAAAAAAAACAACGTCTGTTGAAAATACGAATCTTCTACTTGGTTCGTTCTTGAATAAAGGAAACTTTGAAGTTGTGGGGGCAAAGACGGGTTCTCTGCCTGAGGCGGGATTTTGTCTCGCTCAACGAACGCGATTGAAGGATCGTCGCGGTGAAGTGATTGTGGTCTCGATGGGGAGTGAGTCGCACCTTGGACGTTTCCAGGACGTAAAAGCGCTCACCTCTTGGGCCTTCCGTACGTATGCTTGGCCTGATGCGCTTGGTATGCGTCAAGACATTCTTCCAACGGCTCGTCAGCGATAACGTGTCCATGGCTCATCGTATCCTCGCGTATGATGTCCGTGTGCACGATGACCCACACGGATCAGGTATTACGCACGCAAGCCGCGCGTTATTTCAGGCCATGAGTTCCGTGAGTCAACGCTTTGCGATAGAGGTGGTTCCGGTTCGGTCGCGTGAAGAGGCGCTTCATGTAAAGCAAGAGGCAGGCAACCAATATCTTGGACTTTTTGCTCCGACGGGTTCTGTGTGGGCGGGGGAGACGGGTCCTGTGTTTCCGTGGATCCATGATCTCTTTATTATGGAACATCCGGAGTGGTTTGAGGAGTCTTGGATACGACGCGCTTGGACGACACGGAAAGTTCGGGTCACGATTGAACGGGCATCACGTGTCTTCGCTGTGAGTGAGTATACGCGCGCGCAGGTTGTTCGATGCGTACACATTCCACCGGACCGCATCGTTGTGACGTCGGAAGGGGTTGATGAATTTGTCGGTCACATGTTTTTACCTGCGGAAAAACGCGCGTGTCTTTATGCGTTGGCGTTTGGTACCGTTGAGCCAAGAAAAAATTTGGAATGGTTGTGCGATGTATGGATACGAACTATGCAACGCCATCGTCTTGGTATTCCGCTTGTGATCGCGGGTCGCACGGGCTGGGGGTCTGTTCGTCTGCCTCGCCACCCACTGATTCAACGCATGGAATCCGTGACAGATGAGCAACGGGTTGGGTTACTTGCGAATGCGTGGGTCGTGCTCACGCCTTCGTTGGGTGAGGGGTTCGGCCGTGTGCCGTTGGAGGCGTGGGCGTGCGGTACGCCTTCGTTGGTCTCTGCGTGCGGGGCGCTTCCGGAGACGGTTCCGGATACGGCGTGTCTCGCCCCGCTTGATCCGCATGTGTGGGAAAGTAGGATTGTCGAGCTCTTGACGCGAGGAGACGATGCCTACACCCTCCTTGCTTCCAAGGGGAACTATTGGGCGGGACAGTTTACTTGGCAAAAAACCGCGACAACAATACTTGCCGAACTGGAAAAGATTTGATAGATTCTTGGGCACAAACGAGGCGGGGTAGCTCAGCTGGTTAGAGCGTGGGACTCATAAGCCCGAGGTCGGCGGTTCGATTCCGCCCCCCGCTACCATGGGAAAATGGCGGATGGAAACATCAGCCCTTGCCCTATGTTCATCACAACGCACGCCGCCATTGGTGCTCTGATTGGTGAGGCGTTCGGTGCCAATCCCGTTGTGGCTGTGAGTCTTGCGTTTGTGTCACATTTTATCAGCGACGTGATCCCACATGGGGATACCAAAATCTACAAAGGATTTGTTTCTGGGAGCCGGGTGAAGCGTGCGGTTGCCTACGTTATGCTGGATGGGCTCGTGGCGATGGGCTTTGTGTTACTTTTATTAAGCACGTTCACGTTTGAACATCGTCGGACGGTGTCGTTGGCTATTTTTGCGAGCGTGGTTCCGGATTTGTTGGTAGCGATCGTTGAATTGTTTCGTCCGGCAGGATTGAAGTGGTTTCGAGATGTGCATCATTGGTTTCACTTTCGCGTGACGGGACGCACGGGGGACATTCCATTTCTTGTTGGGTTTGGGTATCAGGCTGCGTTCGTCTTTTTGACGGTCACGCGGTGGCTCGCGATGTAAGGCGTCTTGACGGGGCGTGTAATCACCTATATTATCGCACCACGACAGATGAATAGCGGGGTAGAGCAGAGGCAGCTCGCCGGGCCCATAACCCGGAGGTCGCCGGTTCAAATCCGGCCCCCGCAACCAAGTGAAACACATCGTAACCGCGGTGTGTTTTGCTTTTTTGTGGGTGAATGTGAGTGTACGATTGAAAGGAATTTGAATGTATGATTGAGTGGTACTAAATGTATGTTCCGGATAATGCACCTATTTAGGGACTCATGATGATTGACAAGACTTGTGCAAACGAGTAAAAACCTTGGTCAGCCATTTCCTTTTCTGTTCTTGAGTCAAGCTTTGAATGCTAGGTGTTCAAGGTGTGATTCAAGGGCAGAATGGGCTGCTCTGTAACAACTTCGGGAGGACGCCATGGATGGTTCCGGTCGTGATGATATCGATTGGTCGGGTTCGTGGCAGTGGCCCCGTACCCGCGTGTATTCCAGTGACATCTCGATTATCTATCGGGCTACAGGCGGAGGACGTTCTGTGGCCATCAAGAAATCGCTCTACGCAGGGGCTTCGCGTGCGTCTCTGGCTAAGTTCATCGAGTACGAAGAGAGGGCTCTGCTGGCATGCGATGGGCACCCTAACGTTATTCGTCTTCTCGATGGACATGGCACAGGCCCTGATCGAGAACTAATGTTCGAGTGGGTTGTCGGGAGGACGCTCGAACAAGCTCCTCAGCCGTCGTTCGAAAAGGCTGTTCAGCTGTTTCGTGAGATCGCGAGTGCCACCTGCGCGATTAATAGGGGAGGGTTCCTTCATTCAGACCTCCATCCAAAGAATATCATGGAGCGAGATGGGCACGCTGTCGTGATCGATCTCGGGCTCGCCTACCCACTGCATGAGAAGGCGTATTTTCACACGAGTGGTGGTTCGGAGGGGTACCGTTCGCCCGAGCGTTATCAATCCAAACCGGCCAACATCTCGGCAGATGTCTACAGTCTTGGTGCGGTTCTTTACTACCTCATACGAGGGCGTCACGCCTTCCACGAAAATGACTGGCGCCGTGTGAATGATAAGGAGATGCCCGCCAAAATCCCTAATGTCGTTGACTGGGTGAATGACGTCATCCAGAAGGCCACTCAACACAATCCCTCTGATCGTTTTCAGACGGTCGAAGACATGCTCGCTGCTCTCCCGGGTGAATAGGAGGGTTCTAGCCCCACGGCGACGACGTAGTCCGCTCGTGGGGCTTCGTCATTTTTTATCGTGTTTTCACGTGGGTATGGTAAGATGGATTCGTTGGTAGATTCCGTTTTTTGAACAAAACTTACTCTTCTTTTGCTACTTGATCATGTCTCTTACTGTCGGGCAAAAAGCCCCCGCCTTTACCCTTCCAGACCAGACGGGTAAAGAGCATTCGTTAAAAGACTACGCCGGTTCGTGGGTGCTGCTTTACTTCTACCCAAAGGACGATACTCCGGGTTGCACCAAGGAGGCCTGCGCCTTTCGTGATACCTTCCCTAAGTTTCGTACAGTAGGTGTGCAGGTATTTGGTGTGAGTATTGATTCAGCAAAGAAGCACACCAAGTTTATTGAAAAGTACAATCTACCATTCACGCTTTTAGCGGACGAGGATAAGAAGACAGTGAGTGATTATGGCGTCTGGGCGAAAAAAAAATTCATGGGGCGTGAATACATGGGGACGTTGCGCGTGAGTTTTTTGATCGATCCCCAAGGGAAGATTGCAAAGATCTATGAACAGGTGAAGCCAGAAACGCACGCAGATGAGGTGCTTAGGGATTTGAAGGCGTATGTCTGAAAAACCACCGTCTGGTCCACGGGCGCCTGCCTCACATGGTCGTGCTTTTTTGGGCCGACCGGACTTGTTCGCTCAACCAGAAGCGGATGTTGATGGAATGCATCCACCGCTGCAAGCCGTACCGCCTGAACTGGGGAGGGTTATCCACTTCGGAGATCGGCGAGAGAAGCCTTCGAGGCATGAGCAGCAGGAGATACGGTTCACGGCTGAGCATATGGTTATACCGGCTCGGTATCGATCTGGACCTGGTTATCGTTCGGAATGCCAAGATGATGGCTTTCATGATGAGCGGACCGGTACTATTGCAGCTTGCGACGGGGTTGGGTCGGGCGGGGCTAGCCAGCTTGCGGCAAGAGCCGTTACGCGAGCCCTACGCGAATATACTCGCCCAGGTCATCCGGACATTCCATTTTTCTCCAGTACTCTCGATCAGCGATATTCAGACGAAGAAGCTCGGCGTGCGGCGCGCACGTTGCATGGAAAGTTGCATGCAGAGGTGTTTAAACTCCGTTCTCAGCCTGAGGTGAGACGGATCTGTGAAGAGCGTCTGCGTGCAGAGAACCCCTTTTTTGATCCAACGATTGAAGCGTTTCAAAAACAACTTGTTGAAAGCATTAAAAATAGTGGTACCACACTTGCGCTTGTCCGCCCATTTCGTGATTCGACAGGTCGTCTCAAAGTAGTGTGTCTCAACGTTGGTGACAGTCGCATTTACCGTCGTCGGCAAGGCCAGTTTGAACAAGTGTCTCGAGATCACGGCTACATCCAGGCGCTTGCAGAGCTTGGTCTTGTGCGTAGCGAGTTCGACGATCAAACATTTTTTTCAGAAGAACAGGTTACGGCCGTGCTTGACCGCGTAGAAGCTGAACTCTCTTCGTTGCCAGACACGGATCCTGTTTATCGGGTCAAGGAATCGCAGGCGCATGCTCTTACGATACTGCTCAAAGAGTTTGCTCATCGCAAGGCGGCGGATCTCACCTTGGATGATGTAGGGAACGTGTGTTTGGGTTGGATTGGGTACGATATCCAGCCTGATCTTGCGGATATATGGATAGACGAGGCTTTCCCGGGCGATGAGTACTACACGATGACAGATCAGTTGTATGAGAATCTTGATACAAAAACGATGGAAAAGGCACGTCATAGAGTGGGGGATGTCGCCGCTGCCACCCGTGTTTTGTGCGCATTGGCTGGTACGATAGGCAAAAAAGATGATGATGGAACCGTATCGGGGGTCGCCATCACACGGATCCAGCCAGAGCAATCCGGTGCCGGGGGAATAGACCCAGATCTGCACCAAGTGCTCTAAAGAGTGTGGGGCGATTGTTCATTGATACAATAAAACACGACCGAATGGGTCGTGTTTTGTGTGGTGCCGCGGGAGAGAATCGAACTCTCATGACCTTGCGATCGC
>CAZJEZ010000019.1:10273-13635 GCA_964545235.1 uncultured Gammaproteobacteria bacterium | reverse complement strand
GTGGAGCCAAAGCTTGGTCGTGATGAACAGGGGAGATTCCTTCCGACATTCTTGAATACTTATCGGGCATCCATGGCCGCCCTCGCTCGTAAACATCCAACGGACCAGCGGTTTGCTCTTCGGACAGAGCTTTATATAGGCGACTTTGAGCTTGCAAATGGTTTTGCAGAATTATGCGATGCCGTTGAACAGCGTAATCGATTTCTTGAAGAGCAAGCACTACGGGCCTCGCTTGGCAAAGATACCTGGGCGATCGACGAGCGATTTTTAGAAGCTCTTCCGCGCATGGGAGACGCTGCTGGAATCGCTTTTGGTGTGGATCGTTTAGTGATGTTGGTGGCGGGTATCACCTCGATTTCAGAACTCATGCCCATTCCTGTGCGGGAACGTCTCTAATCTGTTCCGTGGTTGACTGAAACCGGGTTTTCCTTCACACTCGGGCCATTAATAGATAGATCTACTTCTATGGCATCAACATCCGAAATCAAAAAGGGCATTGTGTTGCAGGACGCACAAGGACTCTGGGTCGTGGTTGATTTTCAGCACGTGAACCCAGGCAAAGGTGCCGCCTTCGTCCGAACGCGCATGAAGAACGTACAAACGGGCAAAGTACTTGAAACCACGTTCAAGACTTCTGAATCTGTCACGATCGTGGATGTTGAACATCGCCGCATGCAGTATCTTTTTCACGACGCAACGACGGGCTACACGTTCATGGATAATGAGTCCTATGAACAGTGCTCCATGTCAGACGAAGACATTGCTGATCAAGGAAAGTATCTCCGAGAGGGGATGGAGGTGAATGTGTCGACGTTCGAAGGTCGTCCGGTTGCCCTTGAACTGCCTCGCAAGATGACCTTTAAGGTGATCGAGGCGATGGATGTAACGGCTGGCAACACGGCAAGCGGTGGCAATATGACAAAAGAAGTTACGCTTGAAGGTGGCCTGGTGACGCATGTGCCCATGTTTATCAAGCAAGGTGAAGAGATTATTATCAACACAGAAACAGGCGAGTACGTTGAACGCGCAAAGTAAATCGGAAACAAAAACGGGCCCCGTGGGGCCCGTTTTTAGTTCACTTTGTAGGATGGGCTGGTGATCGTTTGTCCGTCTAAGGTGAAGACGGAATAGAGGTACTCATCTTGTCCTGGAATACCGAGCTTGAAGTCGAACTCGCAAGCGTAGGCATTTTCACACGTGTAGATTGGATTCGTTCCCCAGCGGGTGTTGTAAATCATGGCACGGAGCTGAGAGGAGGGTGTTAACCCCGTGATTGGATCCAGACTGGTTCGAATGTGAATACGTCGAGTTCCGTCTTGGGCACCATCGAGATTACTGTAGCTGAGCCAGGCGGTCCGAGCGGATGAGACCGTGACGAGATCCGAGGTTTGAGATAGGAAGAATCCATTGCCCACCACAGTGCCACTGGCATCAATCTGTTCGGCACGCGCGGACCAGCGGAACGAGGTCACGCCAGTATCGATTCGGATAGCTTCTGTCTGGCAGAACAGGGTGCGGATACAGGTTTTGATCGCCACGCCATTTTCGTTATACATCGTCAGGCGAATGCGCGAGGCATCTAACGAGGTTGAGAGTTGAGCGGTCATGACGAGTCCATCGCCCGAGCGAGGAGTGGTCGAGTTCAGCGAGACGGATAAAGAGCCGGACAAGAGTTGTTGCAACGCGATGGTTGGTCCATAGGTATTTGTGATCTGTGTCGTGTTTGTATCAATGGAGCTCATGACGGCATAGGGGCGCACCGAGGCGTCACTTGAACCGTTGACAACGGGGTAGGAGTCCACAGAACAGGTAGCGAGCCCACGACACTCCTTTAAGAATTTCTGGGAACCACTCGATGTTTCTTCGTAGATACGGATCCTTGTATTCGCCGTGGAAAAGGAAGAGTTTTGGACACTCGCCGTGTATCGCACGCTTTCTCCGAATGAAACAGAAGACTTGTTAGCACTAACGTTGAGTGATCCGGCTGATGTTTGAAAGCGGATCGTCAGAGGAATGGATGGATTGCTTGCGATACCGGATTCGTTGAGGGCGCTCACGCGAATGACGTAGGTATCATCACCGGTGAAGGTGAGGGTTTTTGATGTCTCGTAGTTTGTTGTTGTGTATGTGACGACACTAGAAGAGGGGCCTCCTGCAATCGGATAGCATCCGGATGGGCAAGAGACCTCCACATTCGCGCGGCGCTCCGAGGAACCGGACCATCGAAGGGTCACGGTTCGTGGATAGCTGGTAAGCACCTGACCATCTACTGGGTAGGTGATGTATGGCGTAGCTACGTTGTTTGTATTCATGAAGTACAAACGAACGTAGTTTGAATCATTCAATTGCGTTCCATATCCGCTTGGACCAGGTCGTAAGACAGCGTACACATCAACCCAGGATTGCCCGTTGTTTTGTGACATATTCACGCTGAACGTGCAGGTTTGACGCCCGGAGCAGTAACCGAGGCGAGCATTCGTGTCTGTGCGATAGAGATCGATCCAGTAGTTGTAGGCGCCACTCGGATCGTAGGCGGTCGAGGTAAAGGTGACAGAATCGTTATGAGCGATCTGTGTCCGGTTCGTTGAAAGAGTGATTGTTCCGCCGCTAGAGGATGGACGATTATCGTACACAACAACCAGAGGACTCCAGGCGGTACTGAGTGACTGATTGTCTTGGTTGGAAGCGGTTGCGTAGTAGCGATACGAAGATCCGCCGGAAGAGGCTGTTGGGAAAGTTGTACGATACGTACAGGATGTACCGGTACAGGTATTCAAGAGCGAACCATTCTCTTGGAAGATCCGAATGGTGACGTTTTGGGCCGTTGTGTTTGGATTCACCACATTTGCGGTGAGTGTAAGCCACAGGTCGTTGCTGTTGCCGCCGGCGCTGTATGTGTAGAGCGTCGTTTGGTTCGCATTCAAATAAAACCCATCCGCACGAAACGAGGATGGATTTGGGTTCACAGAGCTCCCGTTGTAAATAGTGTCGTTCGGCGTGGAGACAGAGGTGTACTCCTGGTTGACGTTGTACTCATTCGCGGAGTAGATCGCGGTTCCCATGACGTAGTTCACAAAAAACTCGTCAGGGACATCTTCTACCCACATACGCCAGTTTTGCCCGTAGAGAGTTGTGGCGAGCTGCTCAGACGTAATCCAGCGAAGGGTGCCGTAGCGTGATACGGCGTAGACTTTTGGGTCCGTGGTGATTTTGATAAGCTTGGCACCCGGACGGTATGTGACATTGCCGCCAATCGGGACGCTGTAGAGTTCGGAGTCGCTCACGGTCTGAACGTTGGCAAGAGAATCTTGTGAATACCAGGAAAAGTAGGTCTTGGCATTTGGGAAGACATATCGTTTGCC
>CAZJEZ010000019.1:9709-10263 GCA_964545235.1 uncultured Gammaproteobacteria bacterium | reverse complement strand
GCAGAAGCCGCGGGAATGGTAAGGGGGGCAACGAGCGTAGGCATGGTGAGGGCGGCCACGAGAAACCCTCGAAACCACCGAGAAAGAGAAAAAGACATATGGCTGGAGTATAGCACGGAGGGGGATTAAATAGGGGGGCACGAGCATTGCAGGAATAGGCAAAGCTCTTTACACTGCGGAGCACGCGTATACGCCGTATCCAAGCCGGGATGGCGAAATTGGTAGACGCACTAGCCTTAGGAGCTAGCGGGGCAACCCATTGAGGGTTCAAATCCCTCTCCCGGCACCACAAAAACACCCGTCCACAAGACGGGTGTTTTGTTACCCCATTCAATCTTGCCAATTTCTTGAAAACATGCCCCTGAAACGCTAGTCTGACTCACAATATGAGAACCATTCTTGTAGGGGGAGGAGCCGGTTTTATTGGCACAAACTTTGTTCGCTGGATGTTGGAGCAGTACCCGGATCTTCGGATCGTGAACGTAGACAAGCTAACCTACGCTGGGAATCGGAGTAACTTATCCGATCTCCCTTCAGATCGCCATATTTTAGTG
>CAZJEZ010000019.1:4808-9699 GCA_964545235.1 uncultured Gammaproteobacteria bacterium | reverse complement strand
AAGGAGATATTGCAAACGCAGGCTTGATTTTTTGGATCACGGAAGCCTTTAAGCCGGAGGCGATCGTGAATTTTGCGGCAGAAACTCATGTTGACCGCTCAATTCATGGCGATCTTTCCGACTTCGTAACATCCAATGTCTTGGGGCCACAGGTGTTTTGTGAAGCCACCAAGCGGTATCAGATTCCAAAATACATCCAAATCTCTACGGACGAAGTCTTTGGTTCGCTTGAGCTCGGTGAACAGCGCCTGTTTACGGAAGACACAGCCTTCGCTCCAAACATGCCCTATGCTGCCTGCAAGGCGGGAGGAGACTTGATTTGCCGCTCATATTATCAAACGTTCCGTACGCCGGTCATTGTGACGCATTGTTCGAATAACTACGGTCCGTACCAGTTTCCTGAGAAATTCATTCCGCAATCGGTGTTTAAGGCCATGGTGGACACTTCTATTCCTATTTATGGCGACGGTCTCTATGTGCGTGACTGGATTCACGTGATCGATCATGCACGCGCAATCGACACGCTTTTGAAGCGCGGTATCCCAGGAGAGGTGTACAATATCGGAGCAGACAATGAGCGCCACAATATTGACGTGGTGAAGATGATTTTAAAGGCTCTTGGGAAGCCGGAATCGCTTCTCGCCTTCGTTCAGGATCGTCCTGGACACGATCGTCGATACGGTATCGACGCGCGCAAGATGCACTCGCTTGGATGGCAGCCCGTCTATACGCAAGAAAAATTCGAGCAGGGATTGCTTGAAACGATTGAGTGGTACAAGAAGAACTCCGCCTGGGTTGAAGCGTTACGCAAGCGTTCCGCCGAAATTAATGCGCACATCAAAGTCTAACGTATGTCTCTTTTTAAACAGTGGGAATTGAAGTCGTTTGCGAGTAAGGGCATGAAGCTCACGCCGTTTGAACTGCGTGATCAAGTGCCATTTGAAGCCAAGCGATTGTACTGGATCACTGAACCAGAAGAAGGGTGTTCCTCCGGTCAGCATTGTCATTTCGTTGAACAAGAGGTCTTCGTGTGTCTCGCGGGGAGCGCGGTCGCGGTGATTGATAAGGGAGATGGAAAAGAAGAGATCCCTGTCATGTGTGGCCAAGCGATATACGTTCCAAATCATGTGTGGCACGGGTTTAAAGATTTTACTCCAGGGTCCATTATCCTTGCCGTGTCTTCGACGAATTACAGCGCTGATCGCTCCGATTACTGCGAGGATTACGATCTCTACGTCGCCGAACATCGTTCCAAAATCCAGGTATGAAGATCGTCGTGTTAGGCGCGCAAGGACTCCTGGGTCAGGAGTTGGTTGGAGTCGCTGCACGACGCGGGCATGAGGTGGTGGCTTGGACGCGCGCGATGGGGGATGTAACCAATTCATCGACGATGTATGCGCTCTGCGAACACCGGCCAGACGTGGTCATCAACGCGATCGCCTACAACATGGTCGACGCCGCCGAATCAGAAGAAGGCTGGCGTCAGGCTGAAGCCCTCAATGCCACATTTCCGGCGTTATTGGCTGCGACCCTCCCGGCTTGCGGTACTCGTCTCGTTCATATTTCCACGGATTACGTGTTTGGAGGAACAGAAGATATGTTGTTTACAGAAGATGATGTGCCGTCACCAGTGAACGCTTACGGAAAAAGCAAGCTTCTTGGCGAAGAGGCGGTCCGCGTAGCTGACCCTCAAGCGATTATCGTACGCAGTTCCCGCTTGTTTGGTCCTCCCTCAGCATCGCCAAATGCCAAAAAGACCTTCATCCAAGCGATTGTAGCGAAGGCAGAAGTAGACGGAAAGCTTTCCCTGGTTACGAACGAAACATCCGGTCCGACATATACCCTCGATCTTGCGGAGGCGATACTTCAGTTGATCGAAGAACAAGCGGCGCCGGGCATGTATCATCTATGTAACGAAGGACAGGCTTCTTGGTATGACTTTGGTGTAGAGGTGCTTCGTCTGCTTGGAAAAACCTATCCGATCGAAGCAATTACAAATGAAGGATATATCCGTCCCGCGTCACGACCCGTGTTTTCAACGCTTGCTAATACAAAACGTCCTAAGCTTCCGCACTGGAAAGAGGCGCTTGCTCGATTTATTGGGCAGGCGTGAGACGTATGGATCTCTCTATTATCACGGTTGGATTTAAGAGTAAGGACTTTTTGATCGACCTTCTGCCGACGATTCTTCGTGCTCGAGGAATGCTCTCGATGGAGATGTTTCTTATTGATAATGGACATTTGGATGACGCGATAGATGTGTTACGGGCTCAATACGGAGAGGAGTATGAAGGTGTACGGTTTCACTATCTTCAAAACGAAGAAAATCTTGGGTTTGCAAAAGCGAATAACCAAGGGATCAAACAGGCACAAGGAAGATACGTGTTGCTTCTTAACCCGGACATGCGTCTCGATACCGATACGCTAACGCAGGCCGTCGCTTGGATGGATACGCATCCGGGAGCGGCGCTTGCGGGCCCGCGTCTCGTTGGACCACAGGGAGAGCTTGTCCCACACGTGCGACGGTTTCCAACATGGGCAGATCAAGCGTGCATCTTGTTGAAGCTTCCACATGTGTTCCCGAGCCTTTTGAATCGCTATCTGGCTCGTGATTTCGATTACACGCATGATGCGCTTGTTGATTCGGTGCGTGGGTCATTCTTTCTCCTTCGTCGCTCAACCATTGAAAGATTTGGAGGGCTCGACGAACGTTATTTCATTTGGTTTGAAGAAGTAGACTATTGTAAACAGATAGCCAAGGCTGGGCTCGAAACATGGTATATGAGTGGCGTCCGTTGCACGGATTTTGTTGGGCGAAGTTTTGCGCTCGTCTCCGGACGTAAAAAGCAAGAATACTTTACTGATAGCATGGCCAAGTACTTCTCAAAGTGGCACCCACGTTCAGCATGGATCATTCGCACTCTGCGCCCCATAGCCCTCGGCCTCGCCTCGCTCGCTGAATCTCTTCGTGTATGAGCCGCGTCATCATTCAACTTGTGAGCTGGAACGGAAACAAGTATCTCCCATACCTGTTTGCTTCGTTGCGCGACCAGACGTTCAAGGATTTTGAAGTACGTGTATGGGATAACGGTTCAACCGATGGAACATGGGAATGGTTGGGGGAGCATGCAGCTTCCTATGTGCCACGCGTTCAGCTCACGTCTTGTCCAGAAAATATTGGGTTTGCTCCAGGTCATAATGCGCTTTTCCAGGAATCTCTTAAAGAGGCCGAATACGTGCTATTACAAAACCAAGACATGCAACTCGAGCCGACGTTTCTTGAGACGCTTGTACACGAGATGGACGTACGACCAACGATTGGATCGTGCGGAGGACGTCTTATGAAATGGGCGTTCCCGGAGAAGACGAATATCGTTGATTCGTTGTGCTTGAAACCACTCCCTAATCACCGTGTGATCGAAGACGGGGGAGGAGTCGCGTGGGTTGAACGTGGGACACGAATCCTTGACGTCTTTGGCGTATCTGGAGCATTGCCGTTATATCGCGCCAAAGCGCTCAAAGATGTTGCTCATGAGGGGGCGGTATTCGATGCCGGATATTTTTCTTACAAAGAAGATGTAGATTTGGCATGGCGCTTGCGGCGCATGGGATGGGGTTCTGTGGCCGTCCTGGATGCCGTCGCGTACCATGATCGTTCAGCGGCCGCTCCTGCAGCGCTAGATGATCTCACGGCAGCAAAAAATCGTGCAACGAAGAGTGCTATCGCCAAAAAATATTCCTACCGGAACCACTTGCGCCTGCTAATCAAGTTGGCAGGAGAAGAAGTAGGACTGGGTGGATGGCTTGCAACGGCGTGGTACGAGTTAAAAAAAGCGGTCTTTATGGCCATCGTCGCCCCGCATGATGCTTGGTGGGGGTGGAGAGAGCTTATTCGTGAGCGTCGCGCGTTGCTTCAGGAACGCCAACGCATTGCAGCTACTGCGCGTGCATCCAGTGCCTCGCTTCATCGTTGGTTTACTTCCGTATGATCGATATTGCTATCGTCATCCTCAACTATAAAATGCGCCCCTACATCGAGAAGGGGTTGCCAAGCGTTCTACGCGATATACAGGCCTCCGGTTTGTCCTGCAAACTCATCCTTGTCGACAACGATTCAAGAGACGGTTCACTTGAGTGGGCAAATGAACACGCACCCGAAGTACGCACGATCCAAACAGGGATAAATGGAGGATTTGCTTTTGGGAATAACCAGGCC
Source organism: uncultured Gammaproteobacteria bacterium (assembly GCA_964545235.1). Lineage (GTDB taxonomy): Bacteria > Patescibacteriota > Patescibacteriia > 2-12-FULL-60-25 > 2-12-FULL-60-25 > CAZJEZ01. The sequence goes on along the minus strand of CAZJEZ010000019.1, from coordinate 5,483 downwards.
CTTCGGTCTGTCAATGCTCGATATTATTTCCTCTTAAATCCAGACACCGAGTTCTGCGAAGAACAGACGCTCGCTCGATTACACGCATGGATGGAATCGCATCCACGTGTGGGCATCGCCGCGCCCCAACTTCTCGCTCTCGATGGGGGTATACAGTGTTCGCGTCATCGCTTTCCTCATCTTACGGCGCAGATCGCTCGTCGATCCGGTTTTTTATCACGCCTTCCATTTTGGAAAAAACGCATCGCGCACATGCTTATGGAAGACGTCCCCTTCACAAAAGAAACGCCCGTCGATTGGGCGCAGGGCTCTGCTTTATTCGTTCGTGCTTCCGCCTTTGATCGCGTTGGCTTCCTGGATGAGCGGTATTGGATGTATTTTGAGGACATGGATTGGTGCCGACGGTTTTGGGAGGCGGGATGGAGTATCTGGTACACGCCACATGTTCGCATCAAACATCTTCATCATCGTGAGTCTGCCAAAGTGCGCGGCATGATCATGGGGTTCCTCAAGAGCCGCCTAGCACGCAAACATCTTCAAAGCTGGGCTACCTACTTTCTTAAATGGGGAATCCGTCGACCAACCTACCATTCCTATGAATAAACGTATCGCCATTGTCTACCTCTCGTTTCACTGCGAACCATACATGGACATGGTTGTGAAGGGATTGGAACG
>CAZJEZ010000019.1:0-4798 GCA_964545235.1 uncultured Gammaproteobacteria bacterium | reverse complement strand
AAACACGGGTCTAGCGTTCCGTATCTTGAGCGAGAAGTGATGCCCAAGTCTGGTAGTAGTATTCCGCACACCACAATTCTTGGTCAGAGCAGTAATTTGGGTTTTGCTGGTGGAAATAACGTGGGCGTTCAATGGGCGATTGATCATGGGTTCGACTATGTTTTTTTCTTGAATAACGACGCGTACACAACAGAACGAACATTTGATGAGCTGGTTGCGGCATTCGAGTCTGATCCAAAGATTGGCATTGCACAGTCCATGTTACTCCTTGAGCCGGACCGCCACCTCATCAACTCATCGGGAAACATGATCCATTTTTGTGGATTTGGATTTTGCCGGGATTATCGCGAAGCGATTGCGGAAAAAACCTACGCTTCTGTCGAAGATATTGCTTATGCGTCGGGTGCAGCCTTCATGGTTCCCGTCTCAGTATGTAAAGAGCTTGGGGGGTGGGATAATGACTTTTTTCTCTATCACGAAGACACGGAGTGGTCATTGCGCTTACGCATACGTGGATATCGCGTTGTTCTTGCTTCAAGGTCCATCGTGCACCATGCGTATGAGTTCTCGCGCTCGATATCGAAGTTCTACTGGATGGAACGTAACAGATACGTCGTGCTTCTTATGTTTCTCAAGTGGCCAACGTTGATTCTTCTTGCGCCAGCACTTTCGGTGTTTGAGATCGGAACGTGGATTGCTGCCTTCAAGGGTGGATGGGCAACAGAAAAACTCAAGGTGTACCTGTACTGGCTCACACCCTCCACCTGGTCGTTATGGCTCAAGAAACGTGGTGCAACGCAAGCCGCGCGCACCATCGACGATAAAACACTTACAGCAACCTTTGCGGGGGAGATCTTGTACCAAGAACCATCGATGCAAAATCCCTTATTGACAAAGGTAGTAAACCCAATCATGCATTGGTATTGGTCGGTTGTCAGGTGGATGATGGTTTGGTAGGGTCGCGGCATGAAAGCTCTGCTCACCGCGGGTGGCCGCGCGACACGATTGCGTCCAATTACCCATACCATCAACAAACACCTCATTCCACTCGCCAACAAGCCGATGATTGTGTATGCCATCGAGCGTTTGAAAGAAGCTGGAATTACGGAGGTATTCATCAATGTAAACCCGGGTGAAAAAGAGATTCACGCCTGTCTTGGTGATGGATCAGGATGGGGAGTACGTATTCAGTACATCGAGCAAACCGGAGGTCCAAAGGGTCTTGCGCACATCATTAAAAACGCAGAGCCCTATCTCCGCGGAGGACCGTTTGTCTTTTATCTTGGAGACAATATCATCGTCGGGAGTCTCAAAGAGCATGTGGCGCAATTTGAGCGTGAACAATTGGATGGGCTGTTTGCATTCGCGCACGTGAAAGACCCACAGCGTTTTGGTGTCGCTGTGCTTGAAAACGGCAAGCTCACGCGCATCGAAGAAAAACCAGCCGTACCAAAATCATCGCTCGCGCAAACGGGAATCTATTTTTACAGCGACGCCATCTTTGATGTGGTGCGCGATCTTCAGCCAAGTGCACGCGGTGAATATGAGATTTCGGATGCGAATACCCGTCTTATTGTAATGGGAAAGCGCATTGGATGGAATGAGGTGTCTGGATGGTGGAAAGACACAGGTAAGCCAGAAGATCTTCTCGAAGGTAACCAAATTTTATTGCAGCATGAGCTTTCACGCGAAGCGCTTATCGAGGGCACGATTGGACCAAATGTGACAATTCAGGGGTATGTTCGGATTGGGAAAGGGACGGTCATATGGGACAATGTTCTGATTCGAGGACCGGTGGCGATTGGAGAAAACACGATCATTAAAGGAAGTTATATTGGCCCCTACACCTCCATTGGGAATCACTGCACAATCGAAGACACGGAGCTAGAAAACACGGTCGTCATGGATCACGCTATTTTGAAGACACATAATCGCATTGTTGATTCTATCGTTGGGAAGAACGCGAGCGTTATGAGTGCTCGTCACACCTTTCCATCCGGTCACAAGCTGATTATTGGGGAAAACTCAAGCGTGGAAGTCTAAGAGTTGACGAAAACAAGGGAATATGAGAAGCCTAGGGCACCTCTGAACCACGAAAGGGAGGTGCTCTTTGTCATCATCAAAGTCCCAGATTCCATTCACCGACCAGTCGTCTGCCGACATCATGGCCGACCTCGCGCCTGCGCTCGAGGTCATGGCGCCGGACTTCCGGGAACGCGTCAAGGTCCTCGGTGAGCGGGCTACTCGCCTGGACGTGGTCATCTCGCTGCTCAACGGCGAGGTTCCGCTGAGACTCATGGGCCCTGCGCCCGGTCTCCTGGGCGACTCTACGGCCCCGTCCGTACCGGTGGCCTCGCTGTCGCCGACTCCGGCCTCCTCTGGAAGGAGCCGTAAGCCCGCCAAGCGCCCCGCTCCCACCCAGGGCACCCCCCGGGGCTCCGTCGCCTACCGTGCAGACGTGGTGGAGGTCTTGCTCTCGATCGTCGAGGCGCCGGCCCCCGCGAGCGACCCCTCTATCGCGCCCCGAGCGGCCGCGATCGCCCAGCTCAAGAAGCTCCGGATCGACACGGCAGTGCTCTCCCAGACAGGGGGTGCGAATTTCCCGCGCTGGGTTCGTGCGCTGTATCTGCGCACCATCGACGAGGTCAAGCGTACCGAGTTCATGATGCGCATCCAGATGGCGAAGGGCTGGACCAACGCTCAGCTTGCCGCCATCATCGAGACCGGCAAGTTCCCCGAGGCCGCCGCCGAGAAGGCGGTTCCGCTGGACCTGGCGACGCACGAGCTCGACCTCATGCGTCTCGAGCTGATCGAGGCCAAGAAGAAGGGTGGCGCCAAGGCCTACGATGAGGTCAGCCTCGACATCAACAAGCGGCTCAACGCGCATCTCGGACCGCCGAAGGGCAAGCGGCTCCACATCGTGAGGGTCGTCAGCCAGCTCGGCGGCCGCAAGATCGTGGGCGTGTACGCGCGCCTGCTCGTGTACGCTCGCAGGGAGAGTCTCGAGGCCTTCCAGGTCATGCTCGCACGCCTGAAGGCTGCGACCGGCAAGTCGGACAAGGCTCTCACGAAGATCGCGCACGATCATGAGGACTGGAAGAAGGTGGCGGGCACCAGCGAGGCCGCCACCCCGGTCACTTCCTCGGCTCCTGCGGCTCCCAACTGATCGAATAACCCTGACATCCTGTCAGGGTTTATTGTTTTTTGAATTTTTAGGGAGCAGACGCTGGCGTTGTTATTTATGATACGGTTTCCCTTGCAGGATGGTTTCTGCGCGATAGAGCTGTTCTAATAAAACAATACGTGCCAAAACATGGGGGAGGGTGATCGGTCCAAACGAGACGCGTACGGCGTTTGGTGGCAGAGCACTCGGGTCGATCCCATCAGAACCCCCTAAGACAAACACAACGGTCTTTCCAAATTCGGTCCAGCGCTCCAGGTTCTTTGCGATCTCTGGTGACGTCCATGCTTTTCCTTGAGAGTCGCACACGACAACAGAGGCATTATCCGGAAGATGTTTAAACAGTTTTTCGGACACAAGGCGCTCTTCTTCAAATTCAACTATATCGATACGTGCGTAGGGACGTAGTCGCTCGAGGTACATGTGGATAGCTTGTGGATGCCATGGTTCGTGTGGGCGTCCAACGGCGCGAATCAGAAAACGATGCATAGCAATATAATGAGGAAAACAAAGGATTTTTTCAAGCTCATGCATATGAATCCAAAAGGCTTGACACACATTTTTGATTCCTATACAGTATTGCCACTTCACCACCTCCCAGCAATCCGGAATGTTGCAACAGGGGAGCTCTGGATTCTCTCTGCCTTCTTCTCCGGCGCACAGATGATCCAGGATCATTACGTGCGCTTGGGTAGAACCCCCAGGCGTTTCTTTTTGCCAAAAACAGATCGACGGACAGCGACGGAAGTCGAAGTCATTTCGGCCTCCATCGTTGTTCGGCGGCGCTCTCGCTCTACGAGAGGTTGTCGGATACGAATCTTCACAACAGAAGATCTGAAATTATTATGTGCAAGGCATTGTTTTAGCGCGTAAGCGTTAAAGCGTGTCCGCACTTGCAATTGATAGAAATACACCACGATGTCATCCGGCATGTCTGTAACGAGTACAGCATCCGGATGGCTATAGCACGTAAGGGCGTATGGTGGATGACTAGGCAGTGAAGAGCCGATGAAGGACGTAGCAGCCTGCGATAAGCTTCGGGGAGGTGGCAAGCAACCGTTAATCCGAAGATTTCCGAATGGGGAAACCCCGTAGAATGAACTTCTATGACTCAACCACTGAATTCATAGGTGGTGAGAGGGCACCGGGCGAAGTGAAACATCTCAGTAGCCCGAGGAAAAGAGAAAAATAAACGCAGACCTTTGATCCTCGTATATCAGCAATGGTATGCGCAGGATCAAAGGCCTGCATGATTCCCTTAGTAGCGGCGAGCGAAACGGGACAAGCCTAAACCTATAACAACTAACTTCTGCACCGAGTTGGACGCAAGTTTAACCGCGGACGGGAGGGCGAGCTTGGGCTGTCGTTTTATAGGTGTTGCGGGACGGAACGTGTATCCCCCAAGAGATACGATGAGATAGATTCTTTATAGTCGAATCCACTGGAAAGTGGAACCAAAGACGGTGATAGTCCGGTAGGCGAAATAAAGACTCACTCATGTTCCAGATCCAAAGTACTACGAGGCCCGAGAAACCTCGTAGGAAGCAGCCACGACGATGTGGCAAGGCTAAATACTCTTCCTGACCGATAGTGAACAAGTACAGTGATGGAAAGCTG
>CAZJEZ010000018.1:4383-13650 GCA_964545235.1 uncultured Gammaproteobacteria bacterium | reverse complement strand
ACATAGGTGCGCGAATCACCAACCGTTCCGATCACCGCCGTGCGCTTCCCATCAAGACCTTCAATAATCTTTACAAGAGAGGCGGTCGTGCCTGGATTTTTAAGCCCCTGCTCTTTCCCCACTCTCTGCAAGTCCTCAGACACCCCTTTCAAAAGAGCTGCCATCGCGGCCTTTACATCTTCTACATCATCCGCGTTTAACAGAGTGGCGTTTTGCTCGACCTGCTTCTTAGCAAACTTGGAAGCAAACTCTCCTCCCTGATGTCCACCCATACCATCAAACACGCCATACAACTGTTCTGCATCATTTGCGATAGAAGAGTCCTCATTCCAACTTTCATGCTTGGAGCTTGCACGCGTCGCGACAGCGCCTTCAAAACGCTCGGCGCTCTTCTCCTCTTCGAGGTCGGCGGACATATCCTCCACCTCTTCCAACTGATCCGTCACATCCTCATCCTCCTGTGCAAGAGACGGTAAGTTCGGAATCACTTCAGGAGCAATGATATTGTGTTGAGCGGTAAACCCAAGGATATCGTTTGCCTTTTTGAGAGTCGTACGAAGAGCCTCTGTATCGAATTGACGGTTTTTCGCGACAAGAGCCATGTACTTCTGAATAACAGCGACATGGGCCACCGGAGCATTGTCTACTCGAAAGAGATGAGAGAGTGCTCTGAGGCGCTCCTGTCTATCTTGGCGCTCAAACGCCGCCTCTGCCGGAGAAAGCTTGGCCATGTCATATTCATCAACAACGATGAGTCGACTTACTTCCTCATAAAGACGCTTAGCCTCGTCTGTACCCAAAGTGGACTCAAGGTTAGCAAGAGCTTCACGATCAGCTTTTGCGAGCCCCTCCTGTCGACGCGCTTCGACCGCTTTTAATTTTTCAAGAGCAGCCGCATCAGGGACACGCTTGGCTTTATTTGTTTTAACAGGCTCCGAATCTTCATCTCCCGGTACATCAACGTCTACGTCTGGCCCATAGCTCAATTCAGGGGCATCCGTACCATCTGCGAGTTCCGTATCAATGGCAATGAGGTCACGGTACAACTTCATCGCTTGTGCGTATTCTGGAGTCTGATCAAATCCTGGCGTATCCGCCAAACGGCTCCGTTCATCAGCAAGCGACTTCATGCGAGCACGAAATCTCTCCATTTGGGCGCTCGTCGCACTCTCGCCTTTAGCCTGAAAAGCGCGCGCTTGATCTATCAGTGTCTGGGAACCTGTAAGAAGGCTCTTGAAGGCCTGCTCTACCGTTCCACGAGGCGCTTCTACCACAGGACGTCCAAGAAGCTGGTTGGCCCCGCGACGCGCAAAGGCTCCCTCAACATTCGAACCACCACTATACTGATTTCCACGACCACGAAGCGATGAATCCGCGTACGGACCAGAAAGGGCCCCTTCTTCAAGTTCTTTTTGTGAAGCCATGTTTTTTGCAAACAAGGCGTTGATTTCTTCTGGGGAGAGATTCTCAAGATCTTCTTCGGAAACAACCCCTGCCTTCAAAAGCGATTCACCGGCTTTTAATTTTTCAAGAGCAGCCGCATCAGGGACACGCTTGGCTTTATTTGTTTTAACAGGCTCCGAATCTTCATCTCCCGGTACATCAACGTCTACGTCTGGCCCATAGCTCAATTCAGGGGCATCCGTACCATCTGCGAGTTCCGTATCAATGGCAATGAGGTCACGGTACAACTTCATCGCTTGTGCGTATTCTGGAGTCTGATCAAATCCTGGCGTATCCGCCAAACGGCTCCGTTCATCAGCAAGCGACTTCATGCGAGCACGAAATCTCTCCATTTGGGCGCTCGTCGCACTCTCGCCTTTAGCCTGAAAAGCGCGCGCTTGATCTATCAGTGTCTGGGAACCTGTAAGAAGGCTCTTGAAGGCCTGCTCTACCGTTCCACGAGGCGCTTCTACCACAGGACGTCCAAGAAGCTGGTTGGCCCCGCGACGCGCAAAGGCTCCCTCAACATTCGAACCACCACTATACTGATTTCCACGACCACGAAGCGATGAATCCGCGTACGGACCAGAAAGGGCCCCTTCTTCAAGTTCTTTTTGTGAAGCCATGTTTTTTGCAAACAAGGCGTTGATTTCTTCTGGGGAGAGATTCTCAAGATCTTCTTCGGAAACAACCCCTGCCTTCAAAAGCGATTCACCGGCTTTTAGCTCCTGTTCCGAAGCCATGTTTTCTGCAAGCAAGGCATTAAACTGGTCAGGACTAAGAGCGTCGTAATCCTCTTGAGAAGCGCCGTCTCTACGTACGCGTTCAGCACGAGCCTTGGCGGCAGCACTCGCCTGAGCTGATTCTCGCTTGATTTTTGGAACAGCTCCTTCGAGCGTCATTCCATCATCGAAAAAAGCCTGCTCCGTCAATGCGCTCGCCAAACGATTCGCGCGCTCATTATTCCCGCGCGCAACAGCAATACGACCACGCTCAAGCGTTTTATCCGCAGGAGCTGAATCATGATTCTCTCGTCGATACGCTTCTGCCGCACGACGCTCTTCAGCCTTTTGATCAAGCACATCGTTCCATTCAGAAGACGTCAACCCGCCACGATCACGGACCATGCGAGCACGCGCAACAAGTCGCTGACGCTCAGAAGGCGTCTTGGACGAGATCGGGGGCTCCATCTCGCTCTCCTTACGCTTGATCTCCTGTTTAAGAGTGCGCCACTGGCTTAGATGAACATCAAGCAGACCATCAGAGGATCTTCCTACTTTCGCATAGAACCAGCCTTTCAGACGAGCCCCTACCCCCTTGTCCTTATTGATAATATTTGGATTTTTATCCAAATCTTCTATTGAATGCCCAAAAAGGTGCTTTGTGTACTCTTCTAAATCTTTCAGCTCCTGCTGTTTAAGCTGTAGCTCAAACTCTTGTGAAGGCCCTGGAGTATCCTTGGGCATAGGGAGATTGACTGAGGACACACGTTCGCTCGCACGAACCCGCTTCGGCATCTCCCGCACCTTCACCTCCTCTTCCGATGCGCCAAGTTTTTCACGTAATGCACCAATCGCATCACCGCTCTTCTTCATTTCCTCCGCTTCACGATGAAGACGCGCCGCCGCACCACGGCCCTTGTCTGGAAAGGCGGCTCCCAAGACCTGTGTCTCGGCTTTGGGAACTCGCTTTGAACGATCACCGGCTCCAACAGGTCGTTCCTGATGGCCGCTCAACTGTGGGACTCCTTCGGAATTGTGGTAGCGTGCGCGTGACATAAAAAATAATTGTGAAATAGTTTCGAAGCCAGTATACCACATGCGACAACAGAAGTGCACACGTAACTCAACCAAGCGTACCGAACACACATAAAAACGATCACCCGAGGGCGACCGTTTCTGAACGAGACTATTTAATTTCTATATCGATGTGATCTTGCAATGATGGTACGTGAGAGATCCATGAAGGGCGCAGTGTGATATCCGCTTTTTCCACACCATCAATCGCTCGCAAAATGGTCAAGGCTTCTTCTTTTGTTTTTCCTGCCAAGAGAGATTTTTGGAGCAAGGGGCTGGAGGCGGTGATACGATAGGATGATGTCGCCTGTACATTCACATGAGCTAGCTCAGCTTTGGCGTCCGCATCGACCACTTCGAGAGATACGCGAGCGGGGTCAAGAGGCAGTAATTCGCGACCGTCGGGCACACGATTCTTCATCTGTGTCCGAATCATCGCCATCACATCCTCTTTCACATAATACACGGCCGTTATATCCATACGCACGGAGACCAGGAATTTATCCGTAGACTGCCCAGGAGAGACGTTTGACCTCTTCTCGACTCGATTAACCTGATAGGTCACGTCTGTAAACGTTCCATCTTGAACAGACGTGGCGAGGGCTTTTTTCAATTTCTCAGTGAGGGCTGCTTCGACGGAAGCTTGGGCTGCTTCGATGGCTTCAAGGGTAACTACTCGCTTCGCCGTTCCGGGTGCGGGCGTAACAGCCGCTTTTGGTGGTGTTGATTTTGGTGTAGGTACAGATCCCGTAGGCTCCCCTACAAACGCTTCTTTCGATTCGGCGTAAATAAACTTCTGAAGGTTTGGCCACAAACCAGGAATGGTGAACTTCGTAGGCCCGATAACAAACGCAGAACCAGACTCATCCGCGTACGCGGGGACATCCACGCGCCCGTTCGGCGGCACAACCACGCGAGCGTCAATGCGATAGAGTTTTCCGTCAGAGGTTAAAAGACGTGTCGTGCGAACAAGCGTCTGCGAACGGGAATAGGTATTCACGATTGTTACCGTTCCGCGAGCAAGCACGTTTTCGTTCGTGGCCGGCTGTGGAGACGCCGGCGAACGCGTACCCACACTAGCCGACGTAGACGTAGACGCCGCCTCCGAAGGAACCGTCTCCTGCGTCGAGAACTCCTGCATCATTGAATCAGATCCTTGTACAACACGTGCAAGCATCTGCCCGGCTTCGGGTGCTTTTGCAAAAGCCACCTTCTCATCAACGCGAATATCGTTATACTTCGCTTGAATACCAACCTGTGCACGCACCGAAGAAAGCCAGAGGACCGCGACAACCAAACATACCGTAAAAGCAATGAACGTATAGGCAATCTTGCGATACACATGCGGCCGCTGTGGAGTCGTGAAGGAAGGTGCTGTAATTGGAACGACGCTTGGACGTCGCGTGCCACGAAACGTAGTCATAAAAAGAAGATGGAACGAGTATACCACACAACGAGATAGCTCGTCAGCGCATTTTTTTTGTAGGCGATTTAGGAGCAGGTGGAAGACGTACAGCCCCGCGACCTTTCGCGAGAGCGTCTTCTTCGAGATCTGTACTGAACCCATTCCGTGTTCGGTGAATACGTCGTCCGATCGTGGCGTCAAACGCATCCAAGGTCGTGACACCGATCAGGGGAAGATACTGGCCAACATCCGTCGCGACAGGAACGATATCAACATCAAACCAGGCATGAAGCGCTTCCGATGACGTAGTAAATATCGGCACGTTCCAAGAAAGCGCTCTCGAAGTTGAATCAACCTGGAAGCTCCCCGCACTCGTCGAAGACGTACCACGTAAGAAAACAGCTTCCGGAAGAACCGTGTGAACCGTCAGGTCTTGAATTGCGTGCATCCGCTTCGTGAGATCAAGAAACACGCGATAAGTCGTCGTTGCGCCAACTTGCGGTGGGATCGGTCCCCCAACAATGGGTGCTCCTTCATCAGTTGAGAATCGAACGCGGCTTGCAAGAGCGAGATCCGACATAAAGGGCATAAGTCGTTCCGGAAGAAGAACGGCCTGTTTTTTTTGCCCACGAGCAAACTCCGCTCGAGCGCTGACAGACATCACCATGTCTCTTGTACCCGTCGGCACCTGGGCCAAAGGAATGTAGACATCCACAATCCCCTCGCCTCCACGCGGAATACGAGCAAAAGCGGGCACCGTCTTTTCCGTAAAGGTGATGGTAACAACAGACCCCTTTGTCCCCGTCACCGACGCAGGCGATGTTTCAATCGCGTGTGGGTCAAAAAACGTGATGGCTGGTTTTTTTGGCGCCGGTGTTGTGCGTGCATCAAAGGCAACCGAGAGCACCACGTGCTCCAGAGCATCCGGCGTCATGTTCTCGTAACGCACACTTGCACGGACACCTCCGCCCGGTTCAAGAATACCCCCATCCTCCGATCCATTCACAACAAGAGATAGCGCAAAATCCGGAGGAGCAACGTTCACGGTCGACGAAACACGTTGAAACGAAAGCCAGTTCCCATGCTCATCTATACGCCCCAGTTCTGCGTGGAATTGCCCCTGCGTGACATGTGATGGCAGAAAGGTCCCAATCAGCGAAACCATACGCGCCGCATTCCCTGCCAAGGAAGCAACCATTTGTCGATGCTCCGTATCCAGGACCGTACCCGTGGTCACCGCCGGCTGAAACGTTTCCGGATACGTAATCCGCAACTGCCCACCAGAAATACGTGAGGACGTTGTCTGCGACCACATCCAGCGCGTCACCGTCCTTTCACCCGGAATCGTGCGCGTAGGAGTAATGGGTGGGGTAAAACGCACCGAGGAATCGGCATAAACAAACGGCGTCACAATCGGTTGTTGCTCTCGAGTGGCACCGTTCGCGTCTGAGACGGATACAAGAAGTTGGGCAAACGTTTCTTCGTGAAGAGCGCCAACAGGAATAATCCCAACGGTATACACCCCCTCTTCAAGGCCACCAACGAACTCCTTCTCCCAAACAAACTGCTGCTTATTTGTGAAAGCAGGTTGAACAAAGGCGATGTCCGCATGCGCCGGAACAAGCATCTGAAAGCGCGCGCGCCGAATAGACGAGGTAGATGTATTTTTCCAATGCATTCGCAAGGCCGTAGGCTCACCGATAATGAGCTTGGTTGGAGCCTCCACCCGAACTTCAATCTGGGGAGTCACCGACGCACGCGCCGGACCAAACCACATCCACCCAGCCCAAGCGGCAAACGAACACATACCGCATAACGCGATAACCCCCGAAACGATACGAGCTCCACGTAGGGATGATTTTCCCGAAAACGACTGCTCGTCTTCTGTCACTGGCCGTCGGTAAATAGCTTCAAGCCCACGCTCCACGTCTTCTTCACGCGTGCGCGGAAGATCTTCTCGTGTGGCGGCGCGAGGTATTCGTCTCCGAGGTTTACGTGAAAAAAGACTCATGGTTGATCAAATAAGATGCCGTACACGCGATCGTGATTCCAAGGCGCGTCAGCAAGCACTCCCATGCGTGATCCAGACGCCATCTCAACCCCCTGTGACCAAGACGAACGAAGAGAGGCGGGATACGCCACCGTTGATCGCACATTGCGCGTTACCGCCCCAGACTGACTCGTAAGAAGAAGCGTATAGACCCCACGCAGCGAACGATTCGTAAGATCCTGACCGTACGCAGATGATAGATCGAAAATGGTAAAAGGCAGACGATATTTCAAGGTCGTGACCGCTCGTACCCCCGGCATCAACTGCATCCATCCACCGAATACCGTACTCGAGGCTTCCATAAACACATCAACACCGGCAACGGTAGAGGTAGGCCCTACAACTCCCGTGAGCTCGGGGTGAACCTCATCCGTTGGAAGAGGTGTATCAAAGAGATGCGGAGCGGGAGGTGTGAATCCGCTCGCTTCAATCAATTCAGAGCCACGTGGCACGTAAACACGCGCGTAGGTAACATTATTTACCCCTTTAAAGAGCTCCCCTTTTTGAGCAGTATGCTCACGCGTGAGTGTGACCGTATCAATAATGGATCCATCTTCTTGAATCTCAGCATGATGCTCGACCTCCTCATCAATGGAAGCGCTCGTTTTCTGCCCAGCGATATTCGCCTCAACTAACGCCAGAGAATCCCCTCGCGTCGTTTTCCACGTTCCCGCCCAACCCATCTTCATCGCAAACGCCTGTTCATCCGCATCAGCGAAATACGCTAGAATATCTTTTGTGGAAAGCGCCCCAGCGAACACATCCGCTAATGCGAGCACCCCTTCGTTCGGCAGCTGCTTGAGGCGCTCGAGGACTCGTTGTAAAAGATCAGCAACGAACTTTTTTGGAGCATTTTCAACTTTGTCGTATTCTAACTCAACAGATTTTTGCGTTTCAAAAAGCACATTTTCTTCCGTCACAGTCTTTCCGTATTCCGGCATCTCGATAGGTCCAGTCACACGAAGAAGTTTTGGCAAAATCGTCGCGTTCACAGCCACGATCCCATCAAGCGTTGGCTGTCCCGAACGGCTCCAGAACCAGTTCACCGTACGCGCCGTGCTCGGAAAGTCTCCAAACCAGTTCACATCCTGAAATTCCCATCGTGAAGAGACGAGCTGGAGAGGAGCTGGCGGAACAACGCGTGCTCGAAGCTGGCTCTGCATGTCATACGGACCTCCTCCAGGCACACGAACACGCTTAATCTCCCCACGATCTAGCTCGATTTCAGCAAACGATCCCATAAACCCTCCCGAGGGACGAAGTTCCGTGTGATTCTGAAATACAAGAAGATACGTACGGGTCCGATCATGTCCCGCGACAGGAATTATCCAATCGATAATCTCTCGCACATCCTGAAGAGCCGCGCGACCCTGGGCTAATAAGGTCTTCGCCTCCTCAAACGCCGCGCGCTTGTCTTCCGGAAGAATTCCCGGATTCACGCGATCAATATCCGAAGATGCTTGATCAAGAAGAGGTGTAATTGTCGACAACGTACCTCGTAAAGAAAAAAGACGCTCATCCGCATGAAGAACGGGCTCGTTCAACGCGCGTGTAATCCCTTTACGCAAAATGCCGCCCGCATCAGCCACAGCCGTCCCAGCGGATACTAGCGCGCGAACCGAGGTGTACGCGGACTGCGTAGACGGGAGCACGTGCGCCAACGCCAGCACAACGGAATTCACATCTCGCAGTGCACTATCCGCGGCACGGAATCGAGATGCTGCTTCGTCAAATGAGGTTTGAGCGAGACCAGCCAAAGCAGACTCGCTCTGCGTTCGAACGGTTTGAACCGACCCCCCAAAAGAACGCGAAAGCGAAACCGCCCCCGCCGGAACAGAAATAACCAACAGCAGCCCAAACAAACCGACCATGACACGGGAAATAGCAATACGTGGAACAACAATCGGTACACCCCACGCCTCTTTTGCATCCAAAACAACCTCTTGCTCTTCTTCACGAACCCAACGAAACGCCCGCGCAAGACGATCCTTGGAACGATTCCACAAGGAAGGCCCGGCCGTAACCACTGGTTCCGGAAGGACATCTCCCGCCGTCTGCGTAGTCAAACTCCAAGCCGAAGCCACAGAAGCCACTTCTGGCTCAAGAATAATAGGCTTCGGCATCGGCGCGCTTTTACCATCCGCCAAGCGAACGGTATTTGCTTCCAAGCGCGAAAACGCCAACATGAGTCGCGATAACAAACCGAATTGCGCGGCATGAGCAACCGCGTAGTCACTCGGGGTAAACTGTTCTCCAAACCAGCGTGGATCTACATAAGCGACATGAAGGCGGTGAGCCTCTTCTACGAGATCTTCGTAGGAAGGCGGCTCCTGGTACGGGGCGACCCAATCACGTACGCTCGCGCCAAGCGTATCGTGCGTATCATACGTAATAGGTGTCACAGTTGGGTCTACGGCTACGCGATACTCGCTTGGGACATGAGGCGCTACACGAACCTGGATGCGCTTTGTAGCAGACGTGGAAGCCGGTTTCGCCTGCGTCTGAAGTCGTGCAACCAATGCGGAATCTTCCGCCGCAATCGCATCTTGAAGCGTATGGATCTGCGTGTAAGC
>CAZJEZ010000018.1:0-4373 GCA_964545235.1 uncultured Gammaproteobacteria bacterium | reverse complement strand
GCGCTTCGTGCTCAATAGCGGAAGGTTCAAAACTTACACGATCAAGCTGTTGCTCCAACATAGCCGCCGAAACGCTCGGATCAATTCGAACACGGCCCTTAGGAAGTTTAGGTCTACGCGACGGACGAGGAGTCGGTGAAGAACGCATGATGCAATGACCGTGTTGATCGGGTCTATCATACCAAACACGCGCTTGTTTCTCCATCCATTGACGCAGCATCCAAAAAGATGGCATTCAAAACTTCACACCCCTCGTCCCCGCCTCCTGAATAAAGGGGCTTTTGTATAGGTAAAACTGGTCATTGCTTAAACGGACAACGCATGGTATCGTTCCGCCCGTTCAAATACAGACCTTCGGGGCGTAGCTCAGTTGGCTAGAGCGCCTGCTTTGGGAGCAGGAGGCCGCAGGTTCAAGTCCTGTCACCCCGACCATGGAAAAACATCGCTAACCGCGGTGTTTTTTCGTATGGTTAGTCCATAGTCGATGACTCACTGAATTATTGCGAGACTGAGTTCAGCCTTTTTTAGTTCTTGGGTGACAATTTAGATGACAATTCGTTCTCGGTTCGAGCTTCGAGATCGCGTCGCGAAGCAGATCCTGGCTGGAGAGTACGCCTAGTCGAGCGCGTTCGCGTGCCCGTCGCGGCCGACGAGCCGTTCCGCGCGGCGACGCTCCACCAGGCGCGTGGACCCCGCACGCCCCTCTTCGACGACAGCGCCGCACGGATGAGCGACCTCCTCGACCTACCCTTACTCGGGAGCGCGTCTGGGCAGCATTGCCCGGTGGGGGTGGTCGATCTCACCAACGCCATCGACCTTACAAGGGTGCGTAGCTCGACCCGCATGATTCGTGCGGGCGGACTCCGTCGTGGAAGCCGTGTCAGTTGATAGAAAGACAGTTTTCTGATATCCTGTTGCGCTGAGTTGTTAATCCAAGATCGCTCCAATCCAACTCAGGACAAAGTTCCGTTCGCTCCATTGAACGGTCTCCTGCCCTGAGTCGGATCCGAAAGTTTTAAGCGAGCTGGCCGAAGCTAACGAAGGCGCTCTTAAGAACATCGATCCAGAGACGCGTGGCTAGAACGTAAAACGTCCGCCAGAAAGGGCGGACGTTGCGGTAAAACGGGTGACAATAGGGTGACAATTAAAGAATGGGTTTAAGTCGTTTCAGATCGACAGTTGGTCGATCGGGATCGTCAGGAATCGGCCCTGTGGAGGCAAGGATCGACTCAGACCAGCTTGGATAGAGAAGCACTCCCGCGGTTCAAGTCCTGTCACCCCGACCACCACAAACAACCGCAAACAGCGGTTGTTTGCTTTTCTATCATTGACAAAAACCAACAATTATCATACATAGTTGGCACCAGGAGGACCGAGGACTATGTCAACAGAAGAAGATCGAGACACGAGGAAGCTGGGCCGGGACGCGCTCAACGAGTGGTTCGGAGGAAGACTCCTCTACGGCGCAACGATCATCGAGCACAGAACAGACGGCGCCAACGTCGTCGGCGCGATCGTGTACACAGCGGGGGCTCACGCGGACGGCTCCGTCGGCGTCGGCTGGGAGGACGACTTCAACCGAACGACCCAGTTCTTCCCCCATAGCTGGGAGGTGCGGGCCCACAAGCGTAGGAACGTGGTATTCATCAAGCGCATCGCCCCCGACACGGGCGACACGGACATGCCCTGGCGCGAGTGCAACCTGTATACCATCATCCCGCGCGAGGTGCGCGGGATGAGGTAGCGAGAGGAGGTCTTCACATGTTCAACTGGGAAATCTTCCAAGGATCCATCACAGGCACTCCTGTTGATGGAGACCTGACCGCTCCACCGACTCGGTGGTGGAACCACCTCTTCCTGGCCCTCTGGGGCTGGAGGGCGGTCGCCGTCTTCAAGGTAGGTGAAGCGGATGCGGCAGCCGGCTACCGAGTCGGATACAAGCCATCCACGGGTGGCCCCGCAAAGCTCAAGACCCACGCGTCTCACGCCCCTTCCTTCCGAATGAAGGTCGGGCGCGATGACTGCACCTTCTTCGCCGTGGGACCGGGCGGCAAGGAGATCCCTCTCCAGTTCGTCGCCTTCACCAACGTCGACAACCTCGCCTACGGAGCCCTCCCGCTGCACTGATCACCCACGCGCACCATCTGGTGCGCTCTTGTTTTTCTTGCTACAAACACACGGCCCCTTTCTACGGAGAACTCTGACATGTGCGGAATTGCTGGAGCATACGGGATCGCAGACGCTTCCAAGATCGTCTCCCTGATGCTGAAAGCCCTTCAACATCGAGGACAACAAGCGGCCGGAATCGTTTCTGTGCACGAGGACACCCTCCACGAGAAACGCGGATCAGGCCTTGCGGACGAAGTGTTCGCCGGGATCACCTTCGAGAAAGATCTTCCTGGAACCATGGCTATCGGGCACTTGCGCTACGCAACAAGTGGCAACAAGCGCTCGCTCGCCGAAGTGCAGCCCATGACCGCCACAACCCTGCGGCACGGACCCGTAGCGCTGGTACACAACGGAAACCTGACCAACGACTCAACCCTGCGCATCGGGCTCGACCGCATCGGCGTCATCTTCACATCGGAGAGTGACACAGAGATCTTCCTCCACCTCCTGGCACGAAGTTTCGGGGAAGAGGGGTACAAACGTCTCATCGAGACGTTCGGGCAGGTCGAGGGAGCCTACGCCCTCCTCGTCATGACCCCAACGAACCTGTATGCGGCCGTCGACCCGGCGGGCATGCGTCCACTCGTCATGGCACAGCTCGGAGACGGGTACCTATTCGCCTCGGAAACGTGCGCCTTCGATCTCTTCCGAGACGTACGCAACGTGACCCACATCCAACCAGGGCAACTGGTGGAACTCACATCAACAGGGGTTCGTACGCACCAATTCGCCCACGTCGCGGAAGTCAGGCACTGCTCCTTCGAACACATCTATTTCTCGCGTCCGGACTCCGTCGTCTTCGGGACATCGGTCAATAGCGTGAGGCGACGTCTCGGCCGAGCGCTTGCGCGCAAGAACACGGTCAACACAGATGTCGTGATCGCCGTCCCCGATTCTTCCAACACGATGGCCTTGGCTTACGCACAGGAGGCCGGTCTCGAATTTGGCTTCGGGCTCATCCGAAACCACTACACCGGGAGAACGTTTATCACCCCTGGCCAACAGGCCCGAGAACTCGGCGTACGAATGAAGCTGAACGCCGACCGCTCGGTGGTAGACGGGAGGTCAGTCACCGTCGTAGACGATTCGATCGTGCGCGGCACAACGGCCAAGAAGGTCATCACCCTCCTGCGAGAAGCCGGAGCTCGTGAAGTCCACTTCCGCGTAGCCTCACCGCCCGTCATCAGCTCCTGCCATTGGGGCATCGATACGCCACACCGAGCCCAACTCCGAGCAGCTAACACGGAGAGCGCAGAGATGGCCGCGTTCATGGACGCAGACTCGCTCCTCTACCTCACCGTTGAAGAACTCCTGGCGGAGCTCAACGACCCCGAGGGAGTCCGGTACTGCACAAGCTGCTTTACAGGCGTAAAACCACGCGCCAACGAACTCATTCCTCCGGAACACCTGGTCCGAACATCTTAAAAACGCACCAACTTCGCCCTGACATCTGTCGGGGTTTTGTATAAAAAACGTCACCCAACCTCTTGCAAAATCCCCTATGAATAGATAGGATACCGAAACCTTTGAAATACGCGGGTGTCGTATAGTGGCTATTACCGCAGGTTTCCAACCTGCTGAGAGGGGTTCGATTCCCCTCACCCGCTCCACCAAAAATCAGCCTCCAACAGGCTGGTTTTTGTTTACACACCCACCTGCTACACTGGCCGCCATATGAAACACTCTCTCTTTGCATCAACCGTTCTCGCGCTCTCCCTGTTGGGCGCCGGCTGTTCACCAAGTCCATCCCCTGTCGCCGTACAACCAACCCCAATTCCTATTCCAGCCCCAACGCCCGCCCCTGCCGTACCAACCTATCCAGAAGACCCCTCACCTGTTCGACCCCGTCCAACACATGAGATTTGTGATACTAAAAACTTTATTTGCGTGAGCGAAGCACTTATCAACAAGACATTCACAGGGTCCATATCCGCCACAGGAACCGCCATTGCATTTGAAAACCACTTCTCCTGGGAACTCGTGAATACATCAGGAACCGTTCTGTTTTCTGGATCCCTAACAGCAAACGCTCCCGATATCGGTCAACCAGGACCCTTCACCCTCTCTGCCGTGACACCGGTGGCGACACCCCTGGCCGCAACCCTTCGCTTCTACGAAGCCTCCGCGCAAAACGGGACGCCTACCCACATCCTCAACGTTCCCGTGACTATCAACTAGAAAACGACAAACGACCGCCAAAAGCG
>CAZJEZ010000017.1:0-16029 GCA_964545235.1 uncultured Gammaproteobacteria bacterium | reverse complement strand
TCCTGTTCCGCGCGAAGCAGAAGTTCTGCGAGCCCGGTTCCAGGAGGAGGGGATCACGCGTCCGGGTCAGATCGTCACGCTTCAGGACGAGGAGGCGAAAAAGGAGTCTACCCTGACGGCTATTCGCGAGATGTCCAAGCGCGTGCGCCCCACGGACACCTTCATCCTCTTCCTGGCAACGCATGGTCGTCCAGGAGTTCTCCAGATGTATGATCAGGAGGTGTCGGCGAGCGCTATCGATCATGAACTGGATCGCATCAATGCACGAGCCATTCTGGTCGTGATCCACGCCTGTCATTCCGGATCATTCTCCCGCGTCGTAAATAGACCTAACCGTATCGGGCTCTTCTCGTCTTCGGCGGATTCGTTGTCGTATGACGACCCGTACAGGGGCGGGTATCTGTTCCTTGGGTTCGATGCCGCTGTTTGGAGCATGTCGCGATACTCAAGTCGGGTACGCGAAACGGGAGCGTTCTACAGCAATGACCTGATCAATGAGGTTCATGAGCGATACCCGTGGGTCCAGGTGGCGTTCTGTACGCGGGAGCTGCTGGACGACCCGATTGTCCTGTGGAACGCGCGAGCCATCGCGGATCCTCCGTCCACGCCCGCCGTTTCGCCAGTGACGCCCCCGCAACAACACCGCCGCCGGTTTCGCCACCGCCGCCGGCACTAAGCCTTACGCCCTCGAATCTTCGAGGGTTTTGTTATACGGCCCGCTCTGCTTTTCCAGCACTCCCAAAAATCTTCATCTTTCGCATAGCGACTTCGCGCATGAGAGTCTTCGCTGGTTCCATGAGTTTGCGTGGGTCGAATACGCTAGGCATCTCTTCGATCGCCTCTCGAATACCCGCCGTGAAGGCTAATCGCAAATCAGTATCAATATTAATCTTCGCAATTCCAAGTCTAATGGCTTTCTTAATATCTTCATCCATTATGCCTCGGGCGGCTCCGAGTTTTGCACCATAGTGTTCGGCCATTTTGACAACGTCCTCCATGACGCCAGAGGCCCCATGGAGAACAAGGGGAGCTTTTACAAGCTTCGCGATCTTCTTTAGCCGTTCCAAATCAAGATGCGTCTTACCTTTAAATTTATACGCACCGTGCGCGGTGCCAAGGGCAATCGCGAGCGTGTCACAGCCGGTTGTGCGGTAAAAGACCTCCGCTTCGGCTGGGTTTGTGAGAGCGGCATCGCGAGCAGCAACACTCACAAGATCTTCGATGCCTTTGATCGCTCCTATTTCCGCTTCTACGCTCACATGTTTTACATGCGCCCACTTCACAACCTGTTTTGTGTGCTTGATGTTTTCGGCAACAGGAAGAGACGAGCCATCGAACATGACGCTTGTGTAGCCAGCTTGGATGGCGGCATGGATCGTGTCTAAATTCTTTCCATGATCTAAGTGAAACACAACGGGTACCGGAGCTTTTCCGGCGACATCCGCCATGGCTTTCAGATAATCCATACCAGCATACTCAATCGCTCCCTCGGAAGTCTGGATGATCACGGGGGACTTCATCTTCACAGCGGCTTCCATGACGGCCTGGAGGATCTCTAGGTTGTTTACATTGAACGCAGGTACGGCGTAATGACCGGCGCGCGCGCGTTTTAAGAGCGAAAGAGCATTAACGAGCATAGGAGGTGTGTTTCGACTTGATGGATGAATTCCGCGTGAGAGATCGTTTAAGAGAGGGCATCGTGAGTAAGCCTTCTTGTGGACCAATGAAATGCACCACACTGGCACTGTTGGCGGCCCCCCAGCGCATAGCTTCTGGAATAGGCTTGTTCTGATGAAGGGCGGCGAGAAAAGCGGTAGCAAAACTATCGCCAGCCCCCGTGCGCTCAATGGATTCGCCCGGGAAAACCGGACATGTCCACGAGTCATTTTGTGTTGTTGCAAATGAACCGTTGGGACCATCTGTAATGACGACAGCCTCTGCCCCCATACGCAAAAATGGCAGGGCTAGGTCTCGTAGGTGATTGAGTTCCTCGCCAAGAAGTTTCTGGGCTTCTTCTTTATTCACGATGAAAACCGTTGAACGTTCGATGACAGGGGAAATAGATTCGAGTCCCCGACGGAGTTGTTTGGTTCCTGGGTTGAATAATAGGTGCGTATCGAGATGCTTCAGAAGGGATTGCTCGAGGTTCTCGTGTCCGCCGCCAAGAGCGGTGTAGTAGATCCAATCAGCTTCAGGAAGACGGGGGAGTTTGTACGCGTGTGGTTCAGCGTGTGTTAAAATTGTGCGTTCACCTTGAAAAGAGAGGACAATGGACTCATTGCTTGGATGCTTTTTGTCCACCTGAACCAAGGATGTATTCACGTCTTCTTTGTTCCATTGCTCGAGTACAGCGCGGCCCGATTCGTCATCTCCGATAACACTCACGATTGCCGTATGAAGCCCTAACCGCGAAGCTCCGATAGCGGCGTTTGATGCATTGCCCGCTCCCGGGATGGTAATAATCCGTTCCAATGGAATTTTTTCCGCGTACTCCATGCAGAGCGAACACTGTGCTTTGTTGAGCGAGCATGTCACGGTCGCTTCGTGGATGAGTAAAAATCGATCCACCGTGGAATCGCCAATAGCGATAAGATCAAAACGAGCCATAGATGAAAGAATGATAGCATTCCTGTCTTGACATTCCTACTCGATCCACTTGTGCTCACGCGTTACACTGAGAGTGTATTTATTCACGAACTTCATTTCTATGACACAGCAAAAATCTTCTTCCCATCTGGGTGCGGGTATGATGGTTGGGGCCATTATCGGTATGGCGACGGGGCTGTTTCTGCAGTCACGCAAAGGCAAAGAGTTGACAAAGGATGCGCAAAAGTTGGCAACGACGCTCCAGACGAAGCTTGTGAAGAAGCTGCAGTCCACAGAGAATCTGACAAAAGATGCTTATACAACGCTCGTTGATGAAACGCTTGCGTATTACATGAAGTCAAAGCAAATCGCTAAAAAAGAACTTCCAGCCGTCCGGTCATATTTGCTTGCTCGTTGGAAATCAATTGAATCGCAGCTCAAGTCTGTCGAGTAACATGAAAAAGGTGCATCGGTTTTTTGTCATCTTTCCTAAGAGCGAAGAACAGGATATTGAAATCCGAGATCCGGACACGGTTCACCAGATGGATCGTGTGTTGCGATTGCGCGTTGGCGAATTGGTTGTTTTATGTGCAGGCGATGGGCGTGAGGTGTGCGGATCAATCAAGGAAATAGACAAGGAGCATGTTTGTGTACGGGTTGATGAACGGCGCATGAATACGCGTGAACCAAAAACACGCGTCACGCTCTATCAGGCGATGCTCAAACGTGAAAACATGGAATGGGTCATTCAGAAAACAACAGAGCTAGGAGTCGCCTGTATTGTTCCGGTGATTTCTGATCGTGTGATTAAAATGGGGGTGAAGATTGATCGTTGGCAAACCATTGCGAAAGAAGCTGCGGAACAGTGCGAGCGAGGAATGGTCCCAGAGGTGGCTGACCCGCTCACATTTGATGAAGCGCTGGCGGATACGCATGATGCTGACGAGCGATGGATCGCGCACACGGAGAGCGGACTTCTTCCGCTAGCTTCGGCCTCATCTGATCGTCACGTCGCTCTCTTCGTTGGCCCGGAGGGCGGTTGGACGGATGAAGAGTTAGTGAACGCAAAACGAGCTGGTTGTAAACCATGCTCGTTAGGTCCAACGATCTTACGGGGTGAAACCGCGGCGGTTATCGCTGTGTACCGCGCTCTAGGGCTTACTTGATCACAATCTTGTCTTTTGATGCATCCACGATCACCTCGTCGCCCTCTTTGATGCTCCCATCAACGATTTTGAGGGAAAGGTCATTCAAGACAAGGTCTTGAATGGCGCGTTTTAATGGACGGGCGCCAAACGAAGGATCGTAGCCTTTTTCTGCTACAAGTTTCTTGGCTTTTGCTGTGAATGAAACGGTGATGTTCTTTGCTTTTAATCGTTTTGTCACCTGGGCAAGCTGAATATCCACGATCTGTCCGAGTTCTTTTGCGTGCAAGGCTTGGAACATGACGGTCTCATCAATGCGATTGAGAAACTCTGGACGGAAGTGATCGCGAAGCATGCCACGAACACGCGTTTCGATATCACGCTCGGAAGCCTCTTCTGTCCTGTCTTCATCATCGGCAAAGCCAATCTCTCCGCGTTGCTTACCCCAATCCAGGATCACATCAGATCCTACGTTTGAGGTCATGATGATAATGGTGTTTTTGAAGTTCACGACACGTCCTTTTCCATCAGTGAGTCGTCCATCGTCCAGGACCTGGAGGAGGGTATTGAAGATGTCTGGATGCGCCTTTTCCACCTCATCAAGGAGCACGACGGAATACGGGCGACGGCGAATTTTTTCCGTGAGCTGGCCGCCTTCATCGTAGCCAACATATCCGGGAGGAGAGCCGATCATGCGTGAAACGGTATGTTTATCCATGTATTCAGACATGTCGATGCGCACCATGGCGTCTTCGTCGTCAAACATGATGTGGGCGAGGGCGCGAGCCAGTTCCGTTTTTCCAACCCCCGTCGGACCAAGAAACAGGAACGATCCAATAGGACGCTTTTCTTCACCAATGCCCGCACGCGAACGACGTACGGCATGCGCCACGGCTTGGACGGCGGGGTCCTGTCCGATCACGCGTTTATGAAGCTCTTCTTCGAGGTGGGCGAGTCGTGCAGCCTCTGATTCGAGCATGCGTTCAACAGGAATGCCTGTCCAGTGCGCCACAATGTGGGCGATTTCGGATTCGGTCACCGCGTCCTTTAAGAGTCCGCGCTTTCCTTGGAGATCTTTTAGTTTTTGTTCCAGGGATGTCTTCTCCTTTTGGAGAGTCGGAATCGATCCGTACCGAATTTCGGAGACCTTTTCCAGATCACCGCGACGTTCAGCGATATCCGCTTCGGATTTTAACGCTTCTTCCTTTTGTTTGAGGTGCTGAATAGAGGTGAGAACTTCCTTCTCCGCCTTCCAAGAGAGCTCCATTTCATCAGTCTGCTCACGAACTTCAGCAAAGCGCTGCTCGATTTCATGGAGGCGCTCACGCGAGGCGGAATCTTCTTCTTTGGCGAGCGCGCGTTTCTCGATATCTAATTTCATGAGCTCGCGTTTGCGTTTGTCGAGCTCTTCTGGAAGAGAGTCGATCTGCATACGGAGAGCTGAAGCAGCTTCATCGATCAAGTCAACCGCCTTATCCGGAAGAAAACGATCAGTGATATAGCGCGTCGAAAGGTGTACGGCGGCAACAATGGCGCTGTCTGTAATACGAACACCGCTATGGAGTTCGTATTTGTTTTTTACGCCACGCAAAATGGCGATTGTATCTTCTTCCGAGGGTTCATCAACGTGAACTGGTTGAAACCGTCGAGTGAGGGCTGCATCCTTTTCGATATATTTTTGATACTCCTGGAGCGTGGTCGCGCCGATGCAGTGGATTTCACCGCGAGCAAGCGCGGGTTTCAACATGTTGGAAGCATCAAGTGACCCGCCTTCTCCGGAAGCTCCGGCTCCCACTAATGTATGAAGTTCATCAATAAATAAGATGATTTTTCCGTTCGAGTTTTCGACTTCTTTGATAACGGCTTTCAATCGCTCTTCAAATTCACCACGGAATTTTGTCCCAGCCACAAGCGAGCCGACATCCAACGACAAGAGTTCACGTTCCTTGAGGGATTCCGGGACATCGCCAGCCACGATACGTTGGGCAAGGCCTTCGATGATGGCGGTTTTCCCCGTACCAGCCTCACCGATCAACACGGGATTGTTCTTTGTTCGGCGCAATAAGATCTGCATGACCCGGCGAATTTCATCATCACGTCCAATGACCGGGTCGAGTTTTTCCGTGCGAGCGAGAGCTGTTAGGTTGCGAGCATATTTTTCGAGAGCCTGAAACGTGCCCTCTGGTTCGGGAGAATCGACATGGACTGATCCGCGCACGTCTTTTAGCGCGGTCAAGATTTCCTGGCTCTTTACGCCATGGCGCGCCAGGAGCTCCGCAGCCTCATCCGCGCCTTCAGCGATAGCGAGCAATAGGTGCTCTGTCGAAATATATTGGTCCTTAAAATGCTTTGCGATACGATCCGACTCTTCGAGTATGTGCAAAAGGTCGGGGGAGACATTCGGTTGCATGGCCGCGCCAGACGACGTACCTACCCGTGGACGTCGCTCAAGAGCCTGTCGCGCTTCAGTGATCACTACGCGTGCATCAAGCGCGAGCTTCTTCAGAATGGCCGGCACCACCCCATCTTCTTGCTCAAGAAGAGCGAGGAGGAGGTGAATGGGGGCAATCGTCGAATGTCGTTCAGAAAACGCCAATTGATGGGCGATTTGCAACGCTTCCTGGCTTTTATGGGTGAAGTTTTGGGGGATCATAGTTAGCACTCTATATGTGAGAGTGCTAACAGCGTATCGCAAGACGAGAGGAGAGTCAAAACCTAGCGCTCATTGGTTGGGACGCGGATTTCAAATGGCTGATTATAGTCTGAATATTCAACGCGCATATCCCCGCTATCTGTTGGTACGGTCATGATCTTGGGGAGATCGTTGCTGACACAGAGGCTGACAATGACTTTGTTGCCCGCACGAGAATATTGACTAAAGCGATAGTTCTTGCACCCTTGATTCGTTTCCTTCACATCAACAAGACGGGACGAGTCGGAAATAAACTTTGTTGTGGAGGCGCCAGAGTTCAGCGTGAAAGCCTGGGCGAAGAGTGCTTGGAGCTGACGAGATTCATTGGTATTGGTGTAGGTTTGCCAGGTCGACGTTCCAGATCGGATATAGGCGGAGTCCCGAATAAGGTAGAGCTCGCTTTGGGTAGCATTGGGCAGAGTGATCTGTGCGTGAATACCCTGATCCTTCTGCGCTTCCATGAGGGCTCGCAAGACGCCTCCTTCTACGGGGAGGGCGAGATTCGCTCGAAATGATGTGACGAGTGTGAAGTTCTTCATCACCTGCCTAAGATATTCGATTTCCGGAATGATCTGATTGTCTTGATCACGAGGTTTGTTCGGGTCAGGCGCCCAGGGTTTTTGAACGTTTGATTCGGTTGGCGAACGCTGAAAGAGTCCGATACGTGACGAAGGATCAGGGGTTTTTTTACAACCGAATCCCGTGAGCACAAGAGAGGTCAGCAATCCTGCGAAAACAAACGAACGCGATGTCATATGCGACCATAATACCATGTGCTGGAAAAGATGTCTGAAGTTTGTTACAACGAGTGCGTATGGCAGGAACTCTCTTCATGTTGGCAACACCTATCGGAAATCTGGAAGACATGACTCTCCGTGGAATCCGAATCCTTCGCGAATGTGACGGGGTGTGTTGTGAAGATACACGTGTAACGTCCAAGTTGCTCGCAAAACTTGAAATTCAGAAACCGCTTCTTTCACTGCATGAACACAGTGGAGCGGCGGCTTGCGAACGTATCGTTGAGCGCGTCAAGCGCGGCGAGTCTTTGGTATATGTGTCTGATGCGGGCACACCAGGAGTGAACGATCCAGGGGGTAAGTTGGTGGAAGCAGCCTTTGCCGCAGGGATCACGGTGGTGCCGTTGCCGGGAGCTTCGGCGTTGACTACCGCGCTCTCGGTGTGTGGATTTCCCATGGATGACTTCACCTATGTTGGCTTTATTCCTCATAAAAAAGGACGCGAAACGATGTTTCGAGAGATGGAGGAGCGTGTAACCCCAACAGTCGCTCTTGAATCAACGCATCGAATTGAAAAGACATTGGAAGCGCTTGAAAAGACTCTGTCCGCCGATCGCCCCATCTTTCTCGCTCGTGAACTCACAAAGCTTCATGAAACCCTCTACCGCGGCACCGTTGACGAGGTTCGTCGCGCGCTCCAAACTACGTCGTCTAAGGGTGAATTTGTCTTGATCGTTGGCCCACGCATCTGATCTCTATTTTATGCCCACTCGCTACATCACCACCTCTATTCCGTACGTGAACGCCCAACCGCATATTGGTCACGCACTTGAATTTGTCGAAACGGATGCGCTCGCGCGTCACTATCGCGCCCTCGGAGAACGCGTACGCCAGCAAACAGGAAGCGATGACAATAGCTTAAAAAACGTGCGTGCTGCACAAACGGCGGGTGAAGAGGTCGAGGCGTACGTCGCGCGACATTCCCAGATTTTCAAAGAGCTTGGGGGGGTGCTCAACTTGTCTTTTGATGATTTTGTGCGCACGCGCGAAGACCGCCATATTCGGGGAGCGCAAAAACTCTGGTCGATGTTTAGGCCGGAAGATGTGTACAAGAAAGCGTATCGAGGGTTGTACTGTGTTGGATGTGAGGCGTTTTATACCGACGAAGAAACGGACGACGGCGCCTGTAAGATTCATAAAAAGCCGCTCGAAGTCATCGAAGAGGAAAATTACTTTTTCAAACTTTCCAACTATCAAAAACAACTGGAGGAGCTCATCGTGAGCGACATAGTCCGTATCACTCCAGAGGCGCGTAAAAACGAAACGCTCGGGTTTATCCGACAAGGCCTGGAGGATTTTAGTATTTCGCGTTCCGTAGCTCGTGCAGAGAACTGGGGTGTGCCGGTACCAAGTGATCCATCGCAAGTCATGTATGTGTGGGTGGACGCACTCTCGAACTATATTACAGCCCTCGGGTTTGCAGATGACGCGGAATCGTTTGAAATCTTTTGGAACAAGGCAGACGTACGTGTACACGTCATCGGAAAGGACATTATGCGTTTTCATACCGTGTACTGGCCGGCGTTCTTGCTATCCGCCGGTGTGACATTGCCTACAGATGTGTTTGTGCACGGATTTTTAACGGTCGATGGTCAAAAGATGAGCAAGTCACTCGGAAACGTGATTGCGCCAACTGACCTTGTGAACGAGTTCGGCGTCGATGCCACGCGGTATGCATTGTTGCGCGAACTGCCTCTTGGAGAAGACGGTGATATCGGCAAGGAACGCATGAAGATGCGCTACGACGAACTAGCAAATGGTCTTGGAAATCTTGTTGGTCGTGTAGCTGCCATGGCGGGGAAGTATTTTGAGGGAGTGGTTGGGTCGGCGAGTATCGATCTAACAACGCAAAATGCCGCTTGTGACGACGCGATGAACCGGTACGACTTCCGCGCGTACGTCGATACGGTCTGGTCTGTGGTTACACAGGCCAACGAAAAGGTAGACAAAGAAGCTCCATTTAAGATGATGAAAACAGATCCGGACGCGGCGAAACGCACCCTTGCCGAACTCGTTGAGATGATTCGTTGGATTGGGGTACGTCTTGCGCCTGTTATGCCAGCTACGGCGACGGAAATCACCCGCCGGTACGCAGGAGAAAAGATCGAGGTAGGGGAGGCCCTCTTCCCGAAGGCGGAATAGAAGGCGTGCAGACACAAAAAGACCACTAATTCTTGACAAATTAGCGGTTTTTTGTTACAGTCACGCCGTTCCTTCTCATCTTAAAGTCAGTCATTTCACCCAAGGAAGGTCCGATCTCAATGAACCGTCTCGCAAACTGCCTTCTCGTGCTCATCGCCTCGATCACCCTCTTCGTCGCGTGCGACCTCACCAACCTCGCGGACCAGCCGGTCCGCGACACCAACCGCGTGGGCCGGAGCTGGGCCCAGGTCCAGTCCTCGATCAACCGGTGCAACCGGCTGATCCCGCAGCTCACCTCAGTGGTGCAGGCCGGCGCCATCGCCGACCAGAACTTCGTCGCCGCGCACCAGCGGGTGATCGCGGCGCAGACGATGGGCGGGTTCCTCGGTCAGCCCGTGCCCCCGCAGAACGCCACGCCCGAACAGGTCGCGGCCTACGAGACGCAGCGCCAGTCGCTCATGCGCGACGCGCTCCTCATGAGTACGGTGATGCGTCAGCAGTCCACGCCGACCATGCAGGTCAACGTGCCGAACCCGGAGAGCCAGCGGCTCTTCGGGCGCCTGTTCGACGAGATCACGGGGTGCGAGAACCGCATCGACACCGCGCTCAGCGACTACGCGATGGCGGTCGAGAACCAGCAGAACACCACGGGCGGGCTCGTCACGGGGTGGGTCGCACGGGCGCGCGGCGTGAGCCGGGCGCAGCAGCAGGACTTCGGAGCGAACCCGACGGCCGCGCCGAGCGTGAACTTCAACCAGATCCAGCCGAACCAGCCGAGCGCCGGCGTGCCCAACGCTCCCGCGCCCCCGGCAGTTCCCTCGGGGACGCGGTGATCGCATGAGGTCGCGCGGCTTCGGTAGCGCACTCCGTGCGCTCATCGCCGTCTGCTTCGTCTTCCTCCCTGGGATCGCCTCGGCGTTCCCGAGCGCACCCGCAGACCCGACACAGCGGCTCCACGACTACGTCAAC
Source organism: uncultured Gammaproteobacteria bacterium (assembly GCA_964545235.1). Lineage (GTDB taxonomy): Bacteria > Patescibacteriota > Patescibacteriia > 2-12-FULL-60-25 > 2-12-FULL-60-25 > CAZJEZ01. The sequence goes on along the minus strand of CAZJEZ010000017.1, from coordinate 5,698 downwards.
CTCTTCCCCCCGGATGAGGCGCAGCGCTTCGAGAACGAGATCCGTGCCTACGAGCGGCTGACCGGCATTCAGCCGGCGGTCATCATCGTGCATGACCTCGAGGGTCTCGAGCCCGTGCAGTATGCGAACCAGATCCACCGCGCGTGGGGCGTGGGTCGCGCCGATCAGCCGGGGAGCGGGGTCGTCCTGCTCTTCGCGATGACCGGCGGCAGCTCCGGTCGCGGGCGCATCTTCATCAACCCGGGCCGACGACTCGGGCAGGTGCTCCTCGACAGCCAGTGCGGAGAGATCGTGCGCGCCACGACGATTCCCATCTGGAACTCCGGTGACGGCCAGAGTGGTCGAGTGCGGGCGGTCGAAGAGACCTTCCGCGCGGTCCGTCGACAGATCGGGGACATCCCCTGGGCCAGCCGTCCGGAGTCGATCCTCGACCCGGACACGGCCAGGGACGCGCTCCAGCGAGCTCAGGAGGACGGTGCGAACGCACGCCGCCAAGGCACTCCAGCCGCGAACGCGTCGGGGTCGGATGACAATACCGGCCTCATCGTCCTCTTCCTCATCCTGGGCGGAGGGGCGTTCCTCGGCTTCCTGCTGTGGCGCTCCTCGAACCGAAGCTCTCACAGCAGCTACTCGGGCTACGGCGGGAGCTCGCGCTACGGACACGCCTCCAGGCACGACTCATCCTCCTCGTCGTTCCCATCCGTCATCACCGGAGGTTCCGACTCCGGCTGGAGTGGTGGCGGAGGTGACTCCTTCGGCGGAGGCGGCGACGCTGGCGGTGGTGGAGGCGGAGGCGACGCCTGAGCTTCTACACAAGACGAGGAACTCCTCGTCTTTATTGTTTCCTAAAATAGTATGCGTCTAGGTAGACGCGTTTTTTGTTTCACGATACCCTGGAGCCGTATGATCATTGCGGATATTGTGTTAGGTATTTTGCTGATTGCGTTCGTGGTGAATGGATGGAAAAAAGGATTTGTCGAAACAATCGGTCAGTTCTTAGGGATCGTCATCGGCTTATTACTGGCACGTGCATGGGCATCTTCGCTAGCCTCGTTCATCGGATGGTTTATTTCTCCACGCTGGGCGAATATCATTGCATTCCTGCTGATCTTTGGTCTTGTTGAGCGCCTTGTTGGATGGGTTGTTGGGTTCGCGAATACGCTGTTCAAGGTGCTGACTGTCATTCCGTTTGTCACTCTTCTTTTTTCACTTTTAGGGGCGGTCGCGGGGCTGATCGAAGGGATCGCTATTATCGGCTCGTTACGCGCGCTCGCACTTCTCGCGGGGGTGGAGGCCTGGTATGTTTCGTATCTTGGCGGATCAGTGATCGCTGGTGTGTGTGAGCGCTGGTTCGATTGGGTAGCGCATCTATTTTTCTAGATATGTCTGTGCGCTTAGTCGACTCACACTGTCATCTCACGTTTCCTTCGTACGCGGTCGACCTCAATGACGTACTTGCTCGCATGCATGCGCGTAAGGTGGCAGGCATTACCATTGGAACGTCGCTTGCGAATAGCGAAACAGCGCTTACGTTTGCCGCGCGGCACAAAAACATCTGGGCATCCGCTGGGCTTCATCCGGAGCATGTAACGTCTTCCTTCATTGATGAAGAAGAAGGAGCGGTGCATGAACAAGATATTGACGTAGCGAGGCTTCGTACGCTGGCTAAACATCCCAAGTGTGTGGCGATCGGGGAGACGGGATTGGATTATTACCGTATCGATGAAGGGCGCGATCTTGAAGAGGCGAAAGGTGAACAAGAGCGCGTATTTCTGGAGCATATTCGTGTAGCCCAAGAGCTGGATCTACCCGTTGTTATTCACTGTCGCGAGGCGCTCGGGCGACTTGCTGAAATCGTTCAAGAAACGCATGCAGCGGGAAAGCCGATGCGCGGAGTGGTTCATTCGTTTACAGGTACCTGGGAAGAGGCGAAGCCATTGCTCGACCTTGGTCTCTACATCGCAGTGAACGGCATAGCAACCTTCCCGTTACGCAAGACACAGCGTCCAGAAGACGCCATCAACCTTACGATTGAGCGGATACCCCTGGATAGGCTTCTTGTTGAGACGGACGCGCCTTTTTTAGCGCCTGCTCCTCATCGTGGAAAACGTAATGAACCCACGTTTGTTGAGCATGTCGCAGAACATGTGGCGCGGATACGGCGCTTGCCGCTTTCCGAAATTGAACAAGCAACAACCGAAAACGCGGCTCGGCTCTTTCGATTACAGTTCGAAGCGTAATGGACGATCTTGTTCGTACACAATACCGAGACGAAGCGCGATCTCGGCTTTTTGTAACTCCATGCCAACATCTAAGGCATGATCGTGACGTTGCAATAAATGAAGATGAGCAATACGGGCCGCAAGCGCCTTTGCGGAAGGGGATTCATAGGAATACAGCACCTCTCCATCCGCCGTTTGGAACTCGATGCGGATCGCTTTGTCGTGCAGACGAACGATAGCTACACCCCGGGGATCCGCCTGCGTTGCCGCATCAAACACGAGTGAAGGATCGCGTTCCCACGTGACGCACTTCATGAGCTTAAACCCATCCTCCCAATCTTGTTCGTAGATATGGGCTGACTGTGAGTGGATCGAGAGCGCACCAAGTGTGCACGAAAGACGCTCAGCAATCCGGGCTTGCAACGCACGAAGACCGAAGGCATTTGGAATGCCGGCCTTAAATACATCATGACTACGAAAGGTGGCAAACAAGTCAACGTGGCCATCGTTTATAAATGCTTGCACAAGGACGAGGCAAGGAGGTTCGTGGCTATACGCGTCCGTGGATGGGATGAGAGTTGTAGCAACGGCTCGCCGTGAAGAAGGAGAAGCGGCTAGTTGACCAATAAGAGCCGCTTCCACTTGATCAAGAACACCATCCTGCACTGGATAGGATTGAAGTCGCGATCCGTATGTATAGGAAAGATTTGGTTTTGGGATCGGATCCAAAAAGGATGATTGATACTCTGCGATAGCGGCCGGCGTTGCCCCGATGGTTTGTAATAGCTCCAGGGGCCAATCAGCTCCAAGTGAAAGATCTGGGGAAGAGGGACGTTCGTCTCGAATCACCCACTGCATCCCAAGGAGTTCGCGCTGACGTACACCATACTGCGTTCCCTTAATTGTTCCGTAGCGAAGGATATGGCTCGCGACGCGTGTCCAAGCGTCCAGGACGGTTCGGCCATGGACAGCCCATCCAACGCGTTCCGAAGGAAACGGAGCGTTCTCTTGCTTAGGGGGCGCTGGGAAGGCGACGGGATCCATGTAGGTGGTGGAGGCCTCGTCGTGTGCTTGAAGAAGGGCTTCTACGTCGGTAAACGAAGCGCTTGAAGCCGTGACAAGCTCAACATGTTGCGTGATCGTGTCGAGCACGGATCGATCGATAACGGGTTCAAGGAGCTCCGCTGTTTGTGCGCGCGTTTCGGGGTTCCAGAGTCCTCGAACAACATCCGTACCCGCTCGGCCATAGGCTGTTTGTGAAAGAGGGCCTTGATCCCACAGGATAAGTGTTCGTATATGCGGGTTCAACGCAAGATTCCGAATCATAACGTTCACGCCGTACCGGCTATACAGCGACCCGACGATAGCCGTTCGCTCACGTACAATCGCCGAACGTTGAAACGCCTGCTCCGGATGATTCCACGCCGTGCATAAGGCAATAGACGATCCGGTTCCTAGGGAAACACGAAATCGTTCCGGCTCATATAGATGCACGCGTGTAGACATGCAAAAAGTATACGCACCGTGTAGACGGCAAAACAAGCTACCCCGGAAGGCTTAGAAAACCACCTCGTCGCACGAGCAACCCGTCGTGTACCAGGCGTTGCACCATGCTGTTGAGCCAGGCGGTGTCATGGTGTGTATCAAAAGCGAGGTCGATACGTGGCCCTAGGTTTGTGGTGCGGGTTGAGCCTTCTTTGGTCACGATCATGAGAATTCTTCCTCGATAAATGCGATCAGGGAAGGATTTATTCATGTGTCGTCGTTCATCATGTTTTTTGATGGATCGAGAGGGGATAGTGATCTTGCCTTGGACGAATGCCGAAGACAGGGGGCATATGGATTTTAGGGGACAGGTTGTACAGGCGGGTTGTTTTTTGCAGGTGCTTGTCGCGAGATCGAAGAGAGCTTGAGGAATATCCCAGTACAAAGATCGTGTCGGAAGGATGACGTTCGAATAAGCGATAAGCGCTTCATCGTCCTCTTGTTGGGCAAAGGGCTTCTGTAAAAAGACGCGGCCCAAGACGCGGCGAATGTTTGTGTCTATGGGGAGCACGCGTTCGTGGTTCGCAAAACAGGCGACTGCTGCAGAGGTGTAGGGTCCAACGCCTTTTCGTTCGAGCCATCCTTCCCGAGTACTAGGGACGCCATGCTGAACAACGTGTTGCGCGATCGATTGAAGTGCGAGCGCTCGGCGGTTATAGCCAAGGCCCGACCATGCCTGAATCACGGTGCTCCGTGGAGCGCGTGCGAGGTGTGCCCACGTGGGGAAGCGTTTGAGCCATGCTGCGTACTTTTCTTTCACGCGTTCAACCTGGGTTTGTTGAAGCATAATCTCGCTCACCAGAATACGGTAGGGATCACGAATGCCGCGCCAGGGCAATTCTCGCCCGTGGACGCGATACCAACGCAAGAGTCGAGAGGCGACCGACATCATGGCTCCGTTCGAAGGGTTGAAAGGAGCGATAAAAATTGAGATTCACGAGCGGCGTTGGCGCAGCGAGCCCAAATCAAGAACGGCATGCGACCAGGGGCGGTATGCGTTTTTAAGACGTACACAATTCCTCTGTTGTCTGGGTACACGCCTCGTGTGCCAACAAAAAACCCATCGGCGCTGACGTAGGCGGCCGTTGAAGTGGTGGTTAATGCCGCGATTGTCGCTCGCCCACGATCGGCATCATACGGGGTAATGGTGAGCCAGGTGTCAGAACTTCCGCCCGCGAGCTCCTCCGCGACAAAAACGCCATCATCTGTGGAGGTCACGGAGAATGTCGTGGATGGGTACAAAAGGTGTACGCCAAGGGATAAGTCAACAAAAGACTCCCAGGTTTTTGCTTGATAGCGGCTTAATGAGGGAAGCGAGAGGGCTTTCGACAACAGCTTTCGTTCCTGTTCGTAGTCTTGAACAAGCCGTTGGGCGCGCGTCACTTCTTCTGTAGCGGTAGCGATTTTTTGGTTTGCTTCTTTGGCGATACGTTCGCTTAGGGCTTTGCTCGCCGCAGCCTCTTCGGCGGCAAGACGGGCTTCGAGCATGAGCCGAGCGCGGTCATGGTTTGCCTGTCGTAAGAAATACCCAACGGCAAAGCCGGACGCCAATCCACCGATTAATATCCATAATAGGACGGAAAACGATTTTCGCATGCGGGTAGTATACAACGACAGAAGGAGATTGCCAGGAGGGACCTGATCCGGTACCCTACGCGATTGTGTTATATAGCGAAGACCTTATCGAGCGTGCGGCAGGGGCAGCGGCGTATCAACGCGGCCAGAAGTTGTATTGGGCGGGTGCTGTGAAGCGCGCGCACGCGTCCGTGTCGGCGAGCGGGTTATTGTCGGTAACGGGGCGTGTTACGAACGGGGGAGAGGCGCTCCGTACAAAAATCGTGCTCAATGCCGGGCGGCACGCGTTTCATCAAACGGCCTGCAATTGTGGATCAAAAGAGGTGTGTGAGCATGTGGTCGCCCTTGGGTTGGCG
>CAZJEZ010000016.1:0-16120 GCA_964545235.1 uncultured Gammaproteobacteria bacterium | reverse complement strand
GTTATCGGCAACCGCAAAGGTCGCGCCGGTTTCGGTATCGCCAAGGGCGTCGACGTGGCGGCTTCCACAGCGAAAGCTGTGACGCAGGCCCGAAAGGCGCTCCTCACAATCCCTCTCGTCAACGACACGATTCCTCACGCCGTTGAAGTCAAATTTAAGGCGGCTCGTCTCATTTTGAAACCGGCTCCAAAAGGTACAGGAATCAAAGCGGGTGGTGCGGTACGTATCGTGCTTGAACTCGCTGGCATCCCAAACGTCGTGTCAAAGATGCTTGGTTCCTCAAATAAGATTAATAACGTGAAGGCGACATTCCTCGCGCTCAAGACATTGCGCGCTCAGGAGAAGAAAGCGACGGAAGGTTCTTCCGAAGCCGCGCCTGTCGCGAACGCCTAATCTCACACTCGTATGTCGTTACAACTACACACGATTGCACCAAAACCAGGCTCGCGTACCAAATCGTTCCGTGTCGGTCGTGGAAACGCGTCCGGTCGTGGAACGACGGCTGGTCGTGGAACCAAAGGTCAGCGTGCACGTACAGGCGGTCGCAAAGGTCTCGCGATGAAAGGAATGAAGCAGATGATCTTGTCCTTTCCAAAGTTGCGCGGATTCCAGAGTCGCTACGAGAAAGACGTGACTGTTACATTGACACAGTTGTCACGTCTTCCTGAAAACGCAGTCGTGAATCTCGCTTCCTTGAAGAAGGCGAATCTCGCAACGCGTATCACGCGTTCCGCAAAAATTGTCGGATCAGGCGAAGTCTCTAAGAAATTCATTATCGACGGCGTAGCGATGACGGCATCGGCTCGCGCGGCTATTGAAAAAGCAGGCGGTTCGGTTAAGTCCTAATCTCTCAATCCTATGTGGGAGAAACTTGTACGCGGTTGGCATGTTAAAGAGGTACGCCAAGGATTGCTCTACGTGCTTGGCATGATGGTGATCTTCCGTATCGCGGCGAACATTCCGCTCCCAGGTATTAACCTCGAAGCGTTGCGCGCCTTTTTCGCATCAAACCAGGTGCTTGGTCTTCTGAACCTCTTCTCCGGAGGCACGATTCACAACTTCAGTGTTGTCGCGCTGGGTGTGGCTCCGTATATCACGGCATCCATCATCTTCCAGTTGCTTGGCATGGTTGTTCCACGCATTGAAGAAATTCAAAAAGAAGGGGAGTCTGGGCAAAAGCGTATCAACCAGTGGACGCGCTTGCTCACGGTTCCGCTCGCAATCATCCAGGCCTTCGGGCTGCTCTCGTTGTTTCGCCAATCGCAAGTTCCGATTTTGGCGGACGAGGGGGCGCTGCGTCTCATGGTTATCATGAGCGCGGTCACCGCCGGAACCGTGTTCCTGATGTGGGTCGGTGAACTCATTTCCGAAAAGAAAGTTGGAAATGGTGTCTCACTCCTCATCTTCGCTGGTATCGTCGCGAGCTTGCCATCAAGCATTAGTCAGTTCGTATCGACCTACGATTCAACGAACTGGATTACGCTTGCAGCCTACGTCGGCATCGCTGTGCTTACCATCGCCGGCGTCGTATTCGTGACAGAGGGTCAGCGTAACATTCCTGTGCAGTATGCGCGCCAGATGACGGCGACAGGCGCAGGAAGCTCAACGGGTTCCACGCTCCCATTGCGTGTGAACATGGTGGGTGTGATCCCGATCATCTTCGCGATCTCGATGCTCCTGTTCCCATCCGTCATCGCGCAATTCTTCGTTCAGGCGCGCATAGCGTGGGTCGCGTCATCTGCGCAGTGGGTGATTGTCACATTGCAAAACCAGCTCATCTACGGAATCTTGTACTTCGTGCTTGTCGTTGGATTCACCTACTTCTATACGGAAGTCGTGTTCCACCCAGACAAGATTGCGGAGAATATGCAGAAGCAGGGAGGATTTATCCCAGGTATTCGCCCAGGACGTCCAACGGCTGAGTACATTCAACGAGTGATCTCGCGTGTGACGCTCGGCGGAGCTCTCTTTCTTGGAGTGATCGCCGTCCTGCCGCTCATCGCGCAGTACTTCACGGGAACGCAGACACTCGCTCTTGGTGGCACATCACTCTTGATCGCGGTTTCGGTGATCATCGAATCCGTGAAACAAGTAGAGGCGCAGGTCACCATGCGTGAGTACGATTTGTACGAGTCAGAACCGCAAAAGCACCCCCACACGGGGGTGTTTTGTATTCCATAGTTCACGCGTGCTATGCTCCCGGCGGACAAGGTATGACGCGTAAACGGTTGCGAATGGTACTGTTTGGACCGCAGGGATGCGGCAAGGGTACACAGGGTCAGCTATTAGCTGATCGTTTTGATGTACCTCTAATTGGTATGGGGGATTTGTGTCGTGCGGAGATCGAGTCGAAGAGCGCTCTTGGATCACTCGTAAAAGAGTATGTTGAACGAGGAATGCTTGCGCCAGATGAGCTTGTGAACGGTGTTGCTCAAAAGGCGTTAAAAGCCATTAATCCAGATGAAGGCTATATTCTAGATGGGTATCCTCGCAACGTAGAGCAGGCAGCCTCGCTCGATCGGCTCATGAAGCTTAACCTCGCCATCCAGCTAAAGCTCAGCGATGATGATGCAGTAAAGCGTCTCGTTGGTCGTCGCCAGTGCACGAAATGTCGAAGTATTTTTCATCTGGTGGATGCGCCTCCAGTCAAGCCGAATGCGTGCACGTTTTGCGGGGGAGCACTCAAGCAGCGAGGAGACGATCAAGAAGAAACGATTCGAAAGCGCCTCGCGGGGTACCATTTTATGACAGAACCGATGGCTGCGTATTATCGTCAAAAAGGAGTTCTGCTCGCCGTGCACGCTGGACAGCCTATCCCTTCGCTTTTTGACGAATTGACCAAAAAGATGGCAAAGTTAGGGTTCAATCCATGATATGTCCATGATCAAGACGCCAGAAGAAATCGCAAAGCTCCACGAAGGCGGGAAGCTGCTGTCTGGTATTCTTCGCGAGATTCGTGCGGCCTGTGTAGAGGGGGCGACGTCTGTTGAATTAAACGACATCGCTTTACGTCGCATGAAGGAACATGGGGCAACGCCTTCGTTTCTTGGGTATCGTATTGGTAACAAAGGGTCGGCGTATCCTGGAGCATTATGTGTGTCGATGAATGAAGAAGTGGTGCATGGATTACCTATTCCTTCGCGCACCTTCAAGCGCGGTGATGTGGTCGGACTTGATATCGGCATGTGGTACAAGGGGCTCGCAACTGATATGGCGACAACGGTCATCGTGGGGGATCAGGCTAATGAACAAACACGCGCCCTTGTAGCCGATACACGTGAATCGCTTGTGCGCGGACTTTCTGCCATCCGTGCGGGAGGCATGATCTATGATATCGGTGCCGCCGTTGAGGATTATCTCAAGCCAAAAAAATACGGAATCGTGAAAGACTTGGTAGGACATGGAGTGGGGCATGCGGTTCACGAAGATCCGCCCGTGCCAAACTATCGTGAAGACTATGGTGATCCGGTGGTGATGCAGACGGGAATGGTACTCGCGATCGAGCCGATGGTAACGCTTGGCACGTGGCGCGTGCGTACTCAGCCAGACCAATGGACGATCGTGACGGCGGATAAAAGCGTGGCGGCGCATTTTGAGGTTACCGTCGAAGTCACGGATACAGGATACAAGCTCATCACTCCTTGGCCTGATAGATAAAAAGAAGAAGGCGCTCAGCAGGGGTCGGGCTGAGTAAAAGCTCTTGAGAGCGCTACGGCGCGGCTTTTGGCATTCTCATCAATTATTGACAGGGAGAAAGAGTCGTGATACACCGTTGTAACACTATGACGATGTTTTACGTCATCTCCTACACATCTTTCCAGAACTTGGCCGGGTTTCCGTGCTATTCAGCGTAATATCGCTGGACGACACACATGACCCGGGCAAGCCCGGGTTTGTGTTCCTTAAACGCTCTTTCTTCTTCGTTCTCTTCACGTCGTACGAGCGCCCTACAAGGAGGCACAACACGTGCAACATCAAGAACATGACGCGCAGATCGATCAGGTTCGCTACTGGAAGCGGGCTCTTCGCGAGTATCTCGCGATCGTCCATCCCTACCGCAAGCGCATGCTGAGTATCGTGCTCTGGGTACTGATCATCCAGGTCCTCACGATCGTCGAGCCGTCGGTGATCATGTCGATCGTGAACGAGGTGGGGCGCCACGGCGCTGCCTCGGTGAAGGCGCTCCCCGTGCTGGGGGTATTCGCGGGCGCGGCTCTCTTCGTGCTCGCCGTCCTCAAGGTCAAGCAGTTCGCGGGCGCCCGCAATGTCGAGGCGGATCTCGAAGTGGACTTGCCCGTCGCCTGCCTCCGTAAACTGCTCGAGCTCCCGATGTCCTATCATCAAGGGGAGAGTACGGGGCGCATCGTCGGCAAGATCGTGCGTGGTGTGAACCGCATCGTCGATCTCACGTGGAATGTGACGTTCGAGTTTGTGCCTATGGTGATCATGGCCCTGGTGACGCTCGTCATTCTGGCGGTGGTGAATCCGTGGTACGCGCTCCTCACGCTCCTCGTGTGTACCGTGTGGGTCACGATTCTGATCACGGCGCGCAACTCACAGCGGCATCACTACCTGCGTCGTCATGCGCTTTACGAAGAGGCGGATGAACAGCTTGGTGAAGTCGTGATGAATATGCTTACGGTGCAGGCGTTCGCTCAAGAAGATCGGATGCTCGAACGCTTCGAGGGAATGCGTCGCGATATCCGCAAGATCATCGATCTCGAGTTCACGAAGTACGACCTCTTCGCCATGGGGCGCAGCCACGTCGTGAACATGGCTCGAGTCGGTATCCTGCTCGCGACGGCCTACGGGGCGGCGCGCGGCGGGTATTCGCTGGGGCAGGTCGTTTTTCTCGCGATGCTGGTGGAGCGATTCTTTAGCAACATTCACCACCTCGCTGGCGTGTACGATCGATTCATGGAGTGTCTCGATCCGCTCCACCGCGTGACCGTGCTGCTCGCAACGCCCAACACGGTCCCCGAGCCTACGGATCCCGTTGCCTTGCCCGAGACGGTGGCGGGTCGTATCGAGCTGCGTGGCGTCACGTACAGGTACAAGCGTTTGGAGGAAGACGGTGTTGCCACCGCCACGGAAGAACGCGCACCTACGCTGCGAGAACTGTCATTCGTGGCCGAGCCCGGTCAGACGATCGGGATCGCGGGTCACTCCGGTGTCGGCAAGTCAACCTTCGTAAGCATGGTGCTGCGCGCAGACGATCCGGACAAGGGCGAGGTACTCCTCGACGGAACCGATCTTCGTCAGATCGCCAAGAAAGATCTCCGGGCTCGCATCGGCTACGTGCCCCAGAACGTTCAGATCTTCGACACGAGTGTCGCGGACAATATCCGTTTCGGGAAGCCCTCGGCAACGGATGCAGAGGTAGAGACGGCGGCCCGTATCGCGGGAGCGCACGACTTTATCAAGGATCTTCCTGCAGGGTACGAAACGCGCGTCGGAACGAACGGTCTCACGCTGTCGGGCGGACAGCGTCAACGTCTCGGTATCGCGCGGGCCGTGCTCGCCAAGCCCGAGGTGCTGATCTTCGATGAAGCGACCTCGAGCGTCGACCCGGTGAGTATCAAGAAGATTATGGCGGCCCTCAAGGCGCTGCGCGGCCGATGCACGATCCTGCTCATCTCTCACCAGATCGCGACGCTCGTCGAGCTCGCGGACCGTATCGTCGTCCTGGATCAGGGCGGCGTTGCTGAAGAAGGTACTCATGCAGAGCTGATGCGGCATGAGGGTGGTCGGTATCGCAGGCTGGCTGCCGTCCAGCTCGCGATGGAGGTGGCACAGGCTTAAACGAGTTCTTACACATCCCCCGAATCTCAATCGGGGGATTTTTGTAATTCAAAACCCCTCCAGAGTGGAGGGGTGAGGGTCACACGCAGTCCCCGTCGCGACAGGTCCGGCCCGAGCTGCAGACGCGACCGCAGAACCCACAGTTGTTGGGGTCTGTGAGCCAGTCGGCCTCGCAGCCATTGGCGCGATTCCCGTCGCAGTCGCCGTACCGGTCGGTACGGCTGCAGATGGTGAACGTGCACCGGCCCGAGCTGCAGGTGCGACCGGCCGCATTGAGCAACTGGGTCACGCACGAGTTCGTGCACGACCCGCAGTGCTCGAGGTCGGTGCGGATGTCGTAGCACGCTGTTCCGCACAGCGTCTGCGAGGATCCACACACGATGTCCGGGCCCGTGTCGGGGGTGACTGGCATGTCGGGGGTCATGGGGACGTCGGACATGACGCTCGCGTCGTTCGCATCGACCACGTCTCGAACGTCGGTCATCATCGACGCGTCGGAAGCATCTTGCGCGTCCATGGTCATGACCACGTCCGCCGCGTCCGGGCCCGTGTCGGGGGTGACCGGCATGTCGGGGGTCATGGGGACGTCGGGCATGTCCACGAACGGAAGGTCGAGCATCATGACGATGTCGACGTCCTCGGCCGCGTCGTCAGCGTCGGCGGCATCAGCATCCGGCTGAACGGAGCCGTCGAGCGTATCGGTGACGCCGGCGTCTCCGGAGTCGGGTCTGCCCGTTTCCGAGGCGTCAGCGACATCGATCACGTCGTCAGCGTCGGCGGCATCGGTTGAACGGGCGTCGTCGGCATCCGGGGCGTCCGTGGGCAGCCACACCAGTTGTGCGCCGCAGCCCATGCCCATCGCGACGAGCAAGAAGGCGAAGAGGATCGAGAAAAACGATCGAGGAATCATGGATTCACGCTCCTTTCGGGGAGAGGTTCTTGGGGTTCGTGGTGGAAAAGTTCGGTTACCTTCCCGCTGATTATAGCGGAAAAGAATGTGTGAACGTACCACAGAACGAGGTCGAAGTCAAGGTAGTGGAACTGCGTCGCATGTCTAGTGTAAGCATGGTATAGTACGGCCAGCTATGATCCCTCAAGAAGCAAAAATCTATGCAGAAATGGGTCCTGAGCAGTTTGCTCACCCGGATCGATTCGGTTTTATGGCGCAAGGGGCGCTCATTATGCAGTATTTGATAGAAGGGAAAGGAACTCAAGAGGAGTGGGTTGAAACGTTCGCACCGATATTTCGAATTCTACTCGCCACGCGTGAGACGGACTGGCGCACGATGACGAGCGATCCAAAAAAGCGCGAAGAAGGTCTGCGCGCCATTCAGAACGAGTTGGATGCAGCTACTATTAAAAACTAGTTTTCTTGCTGTTGCTGAGCGCGTCCTGACTGAATCATGGTTTTTCCCTCTTGTTGAGAGATGTTGATCTGAAAAACAAATGTTCCTTTTTTGTAGGCTAAAATGACAATGCCGGGGGAGGCGAGCGTGTTTGTTTTTGTGTATCCCTGACTCTCCATGAGTTGTTCGATACGAGGCTGCACCTGTTCAAGGGGATCGGGCGTCTCTTGGGCGAGCGAACCGGTTTGGCCGTTCGATTCTGTGTAGGCAAGCGTTGTTTTTGCATTTGGGTATCGCGGGAAATCGGACGGGAAGTTGGCAGGTATGGTCGCGCCTTCTCCAGCAACAAATGTATTCCCTTGAGCATCGCTTCCGCGAAGTGTATTCGTGTCCGTGTCGACAGCGAGATCCGAAGTCCCGCATCCAATTCCCAAAAGGGTGATGCTTCCAAGGATGGTGGCGGCAAAGAGGTACGTAGATGAGATATTCATAGGAGGATGTTAATTTTGAAGAGAATGAGTAGGCGTGTTTGCGGGTGGAGGATCGCGCGGTCCATAGCGTTCCGCGGGAATCCTAGTAGTATATTCACTAGCGCCAACGGCAACGCCTTTCAGGATACCGAACCAGCATATGAATAAAACGAGGCCGATGGTTTCAAGAATGACCACATGTAGCCAAAAATCAATAAATGTAGCGATCACGGCGTTCTCTGGATCTGTTGGCTTGTAATAGATCGTTACTCGTGCCCCTTCTTGTTTTGGAGAAAAGCTTGTACGTGTCGTCGAGTGCGCCTCGTGGCGTATCCCGTCTTTTGTGAAAAACTCAGCATTCATGCGACTCATGAGTTTTCCGTTTGCTGAATAGGTGGAATCGTAAGCGATGACCGTTCCTTGTGTGCGTGTGGAGGTAAAAATCGTACGTAGGTTTTGGACCAGAAAAAACGTAGCAAAGCCTAAAACTCCAGCCATTGGAATGAAGAAGATCCAGGAAAACTCACCATGTGGTTGAGGCATATGAGAGAAAGATGAGTGTTACATAGTCTAGCACGCAAGACGACGATTGATGTAGTTATGGTATGATGTTCCGACCTATGCAAGACCTCAACGAAATCCACCAGCGCATCCGTGAGACGAAAAAAGAAAAGAAGCAACTGAGCAATATGTACCGTGATGCCCTCACGCAATCAAAATCCTATCAAGAAGTCGTGGATCAAATCACGGCTCTCAAGATTAAAAAGGCTCAAATAGAAACGGCTATTCGGACGGAATTCGCGACGGAACTAGACAAGCAAGAACGTCTCAAGGAGAGCTTAAAAGCAGACACGGAACTCATGAGCGATGTGGCTCTGACAAAGTTTATGAAAGGAGAAACGGTAGAAGTTGTCGATGAGAATAACGTCAAATACGAACCCATTATCAAAGTCGCGTTCAAGAAAGCGGGCTAGAGGAGCTTGCTCGTAGGGCGTGATGTGGACCATTCGGTCAGCGTGCCCACGTGCATCTCCATAGCGTCTGCACGGCGGAGAGCTTGTTGTTGTCCACGTGTAAGAAGTGGAATATGTCGTGAGGCAACCAGGGCTTCGGGGATGAACCAGTTCTGGTCTTCATTTGTTGCCCAGTGGCGCGCGTCAAAGCGCGACAAGTTCATTGGTAGAGAGTAGCTCCGGAGGGTTTTTCTTCCTTGGGTGTCGATGTACTCGTGGAAGTAGGATACAGCGAGCTCGCGCAGAGTCTTGTACACCGGATCGCGGTAACGCAGGACGCTGTGGTTGGATTTTGAGAGAGCGCCAAAACAACCATGTTGTTTAAAGAGCGTGATTACGTGGTCAAAGTCATGGGCGCTGCTCGTGAGCTGGAGAACGATGGGTGGCTGACGATGGATGCGTAAAGCGAGCGCTCCTAGCATAGCTGCTTCAATGCAATGCGCCCGCTGCTCACGGATCACGCGTCGGGGAGAGAGGCAGGTATCACCTTCGGGCTCCGTGTTGATCGGAATGGTATCCAAGTAATCTTGGATTTTTTTTGGTGTATTCAGACGACGAAGCAGTTTTTGTTCTTCGCGAGACAAGCCAAGCATGCAAGGATTGTACCGCATGGGCAGTGTTGACAAAACCACCTGGGCGAGCTTCAATGCACACACGAAAGGGGTGTATATAAATCATGACAGACACGATGAATCGGAGGACGTTCTTTGACCTCATTCCCGCCATGCGACAGCGGCAGCGTCTCCTGATCCAGTGGGCGTACGACATCGCCAAGAAGTGGCACAAGGACCAGGCTCGGGACGACGGAACGCGCTACTTCGAACACCTGCGAGGCGTGGCTCTCATCCTCATCGAGTATGGATATGCGACATGGATGTACATCGTCCTCGCGATCCTTCACGATCTCCTCGAGGACACCGAGTTCCCCGTGTCGCTGCTCGAGCAGATCTTCGGTCAGGTGATCGCTCGTGAGGTCCTCACGGTCTCCAAGTCGTACTGCATCGAAGACCCGCTGACGGGGTTCGGTACCAGGTGTCCGGTACGCGAGAAGGCGGAATACTTCGCCTCTATCGAACGGAATGGGAAGCGTGCCGCGCTCGCCAAGTGCGCGGATCGCATCTATAACCTCACGGACCTGTCGGGGGACAATCCGCCCGAGCGGTGGACGCCTGAGAAGCGCCTCAGGCAGGTGGCTGAGACGCGCGAGTGGATCATCCCGCTCGCCGATAAGTTCGATACGCGACTCGCAGCCCGCCTTCGTCACCTCTGTGACGTCATCGAAGCGAAGGCACGATAACTTTCTACCGAGCCATCCGGCTCGGTTTTGAAATCGTGCTACACTAAGAGTCTATTCATCTATGACTCTTCACTCTTTCGATCTTCGGGCAATTCATTTTTTTCGTCGCATATCCGTTCCCTTTGCACGTGTCGGACTGTGCGTGATCTTCTTTTGGTTTGGAATCTTAAAAGTCATTGGCGTAAGTCCAGCGCAGGGCGTGGTTCAGCGATTATTTGAACAGACGATTCCATTCATGTCCTTTTCGTTATTTTTTATCCTCTTTGGATTATTTGAGTGTGCTATCGGTCTGTTGTTTTTGTTCAAAGGAAAAGAGCGGGTAGTGATCCCGCTCCTCCTGCTTCACATGATTGCTACATGCGGTCCTCTTGTATTATTGCCTGGTGAAACGTGGACGGCGCCCTTTATTCCAACGCTTGAAGGTCAGTATATTATCAAGAATCTGGCGATCATGGCGGCGGCGGTTGGGATTGCTTCGCATCTCCATCCGCTAAAACGAGCATGATCGGTACGCGATTTTAGCGCTTGAAGAGCTCTTTGTACTTGTCCCAGTAGGCGTAGCCAAGGTAAGCGTTCAACGCCGTGACGATGATTCCCATAGGAAGGAAGGCCGGTGTCATGCGTGCGTTCACAACGAGAACGCCAATACATACCGGTGCAAGGAAAATCGCGGCAAGAGCCGGAAGAAAACCGACAACAAGCATGAGCCCGGCGACTATTTCCGTGATTTTAATCATGTGAAAAATACCGGTCGCAGATAAAACGCGCATGGTGGCGATCATCGGTTCTGGAATGCCTTCCATAGAAGATCCGGCCATGAGACCAGAGACGCCGCTGAATACCATGAAAGCCCCGAAGAGGACGCGAACAATGACTAACGCTTTTGGGTTGCGAAAGTTAATAGACATAGTGACCCAAGTCTAGCCTAAAAATCAAGAAAAAGCCAGCCATCACCCGGCCCAGTAGCTGTGTGCGAACAAAAGTGTGTAGAGGGCGAGAAGGAGGGTGGAGAACATCGTCCAAACGCGTTTTTGTGGCGAGGGGAGGGTGGCGAGAGCAAGGTGAATGGGAAAGAGGACAAGAAGATACCGCCCAATACTCATCAGTGTGCCAGTGCTAAGAGGAACGAGAATGGCTGCAAGTGTATACACCGCATACGATGGACGGACGCGCTTCCAAATCCATACGCAAGCACCAAGTCCAAACACGGCGAATAACGCATCCAGCGCAAGATTTGCTTGCGCGGCACTTGTTTGCGCGAAGAGGTGATCCTGGTTGAGCTGAAACGAACGGCCCCAGACGCGTTCGATTTGGAAGAAAAGCGTCGGATCCCCATACACGAACCAGTGAAAGGCAAAAAATGAAAGACCGGCGAGCGGAATAAGGAGGAGAGCCAGGGTGCGTGGGTTAAGCGTCCGCCGTGTGCGCCATTCAAGAACTGCCTCCACGCAGAGAGGAATGAATAACAAGACGCCAGTAACTCGGGTGAGAGCGGCAAGCCCACCAACAACGCCAGCCCATAGGTAGAATTTTTTTCGTCCCAGATATACCGTCAACACCGATAGAAAGAAGAAGAGGGACTCCGTATAGATGGCGCTAAAAAAGATAGCTGTTGGAAACAGAAGAAGTATCCACACGGCATCCGTTGGATCAAGTTCCGGATGAAAGTCATGCACGAGGCGAGCAAGAACAATGCAGCCAGCAAGTAGGGCGGCGAGACTAATAAGCCATCCCGTGAGAAGGAGATTTCCTCCAAGAAAAAACGAAAAGAGCCACATGAGCGCTGGATAGACGGGAAAAAACACGATGTTCGACAGGCTGTGAAGATTGGTAAAGGTGTATCCATCGCGGGCAATGCTGAAATACCATTCAGAATCCCAGCGTGCAGGTAGGGCGAGGGGATTCCAGGAGGGTGTATGTAGGTGGTGCGTATCAATCCAGGTGTAGGCGGTATCTTTGATGAGATTGAGGCGATTCCAGCTGATAAGAGCGAACGTATTGATCCCGATCATCCAGGCAATTACGAGGGCGACCACGCTGGCAAGAGGAAAACGTTTCATAGATGGTTGTAGCAAATGGTACACTACCGTTATGTCGTTGGCCTACTCGGTGATTCTTCCCGCTTACAACGAGGCATCTTCGATCGAACATGCTATCCACGAAACAGAGGCTGTTTTTCGAGCATTGAAAGAGCCATTTGAGGTGATTGTGGTGGATGATGGGTCGCAAGACGAGACGGCTTCCATTGTTCGTCGGATGATGAAACGGTTTCCTCAAGTATCTCTCTTGAGACAAAGGAAGAATTCTGGGAAGGGTATGGCGGTAAAGCGGGGCGTTATGGCGGCTCGGGGTGATCTGCTTCTTTTTTTGGATTGTGACCTAGCGACGCATCCATCTGAAGTGCGAGCATTCATCCCAGAGATCCGGAAAGGCAAAGCGGATATAGGTATTGGTTCACGGCGAGCATCCGGGTCACGCATCGTGGTTTCACAGCCGTGGTATCGTGTAGCGCTTGGGAGGGTGTTTAATGTGTGGATTCGTCTGTATTTACATCTTCCATATAAAGACACGCAGTGTGGGTTCAAGGTATTTACGCGTGAAGCCGCGCAGTTGATATTTCCAGACTTGCTGACGAGCGGATGGACGTTTGACGCAGAGATACTTGTACGTGCACGGCGAGCAGGTCTTCGTATCGTTGAAAAGCCGGTTACTTGGCGAAACGGACGAGAAAGTCGTGTACGCATAACGGATGCCTGGAAGATTATGCAGGAATTACGTCGCATCAAGCGTCTGTAAACAAGGAGAATGTCCTGTGCTAGGATGCCGCTTGTATGGAATTATTGGTCAAACGAGCGGCGGAACACCTCACGGATATTCTTCGGGATGCCATGAGACTCGCTCCGTCAGAACGGGCGATGGTTATTTTTGATACGCAAGCGCCATTGGCAGGGATTCTCGTTGAGGCATACCGATCAGCCCTTCCTTCAACCGCTACGTTTGTTGATTTTGACACGGTTACCCCAGAGGCGGTGCGAGAGATGTTTGATGCGTGTACGCCAGGTGATTTGGTGATTTTGGTGCAGTCGACGAATTTTCGCTTGAATGAGTTCCGGTTACGGATCGAGCTCTTCAAACGTGAGTTAAAGACGATTGAGCACCTGCATCTTGCACGCATGTCAGAAGATCAGTTTGAGCCGTACATCGAATCGCTTGCGTATAACGCGTCGTATTACCGAGGGCTTGGCAGCGCTCTCAAGACGCGTCTTGATACAGCAAAGCGTGTTGTAGTGTCGTGTAAAGGCACCGAGCTGGTCTATGAGGGTGGGCTAGAAGCGGCCAAGCTCAATGTTGGCGACTATGCACAGATGAAGAATGTGGGCGGAACATTTCCGATTGGCGAAGTGTTTACGGAGGCGCGCGACTTATGTTTAGTGAATGGGGAGGTGATGATCTATGCATTTGCCGGTGATGATCACAAGGTTCGTATGCATGTGCCATTTAAGGCACGTGTAACGAACGGGATTCTGACGAATGTGGATGGCCCACCTGATTTTCAGTATATTCTCGACAAGATTAACGAAGATGAAGAAGTGCTCGTGCGCGAGTTAGGATTGGGATTGAATCCAGCGATAGGGAAGACGCGGCTTGTGAATGACATTACCGCATTTGAGCGTCAAAAAGGGGTGCATCTTTCGCTTGGGGAAAAACACGGGGTGTATCCAAAGCCAGGGCTGAACAGAAAAGAGGGAAGGTATCACGTCGACGTGTTTGTGGACGTGGAGCGTGTAACGGTTGACGGGGACGTGATTTTCCAAGATGGGGAGTACATCTACTAACGAATAACGAAGCGTGTTGAATGGCTGGTGAGCTGATGGTAGTATCTCTGCATGCACAAAAATAGAGCGCATCTTTTTCTCGCGATCATTCTAACGTTTTTCGCAGGGGCGTTTTTTGCAGCCAGTCCTGTTCAAGCCGCGGTCTGCTCCATCACAACGAATACGCTTATCAATCAAGCGTATGTAGATTCAAATAGTTGTGACTCTATTGAGATTAACGCGAACGTTGCCAGTACGACATGGTCGGGAACGGTCGATCTTCAGGGGAGTGGAACGGTAACGGTCAAATCTGGCTACACCATGACCATGGGTTCATCGAGCGCCATGATTCTTGGCGCGGACGACGATTTTGTGGTGGAAGCTAATGCGACGGCCACGCACCTGTTAGAAGATGTGTACGGGTTAAGGATCAGTGCAAGAAATATTACGATTTCAGGTACGTTATCGGGATCGGAGCGGGGGTGTCGGCGGTCGGGTCAATATGGGGATGACGGGTACGGGGTGAATGTGAGTACAGGGGTGTGTGGATACCAGGCGGGTGGTTATGGCCGTGGTGGTGGCGGCAGTGGGGCGGGTGGAGGTGGTGGCTCTCATGCGGGAATAGGTGGTGGCGGTGGTACCGCTTTTGCTGGAGGTTCCATTCTCTATGGAGACGCTATTTTTCCATCTACACTTGGTTCTGGAGGGGGAACGGGTTACTACGCAACGGCGTATGGCGGCGCGGGCGGTGGAATCATACAGGTTACTTCAACAGGAGTCTTAACCGTAAATGGAACGATTCGTGCCAATGGAGGGAACGGAAATCCCACGGATTTTGGATATAATGGGGGAGGCGGTGGTGCCGGTGGATCTGTAAGTGTGAGCGCGGCAACGTTAGCCGGTTCTGGAACGATTAGTGCAAATGGAGGTACCGGAGGCGCTCCTGGCGGAGGTGGTGGCAGTGGCGGGCGAGTAGCTGTGCGCTACGACGCGCTGACGACATTTGCCTTATCAAGTATTACGGCAACAAAGGGAAGCGCGGGATCTGGTGGGGTCGCTGGTGGTACGGGGACAACCTATGCGTTGGATCGCGTCACGGATGACGGTGTAGGGACGCTCACGATTACTTCGGGTTTCAACTTTCCTTCACAAGGAGACTACACCCGCACATCCGTCAACATATCTTCGGGAGCTGCGTTAAGCTGCGTAGAAGCGCACTCGTTAAACGTCTCAGCTGTAAATTGGCTCACGCTTACGGATCTCACATGGAACTGCTCGGCAACAAACACGAGTATTTCTATTGCTTCTTCTGCTGGGATATCGACCACGAACACCACGCTCACCTTTTCCGCCGCCTCCAGTGTCGCGATTACGGCTCCATCGTGGACGAATGTCACAACGACAATCAATGTGACTCAGCCAGGAGCTTCTTCAACCTGGGACATTGCTTCAGATTTGACGCTTCGATCAATGACGTACACGGGTGGCATGCGGCAACAAACAGTGCTCAAGGTGGTTGGTTGTCGATTAAGAACGCCATCGGTCTTTCGCTTGTCAGTTCCACGTTGACGACAAGTGTTTCATCCACCCAACTCACATCTCTAAG
Source organism: uncultured Gammaproteobacteria bacterium (assembly GCA_964545235.1). Classification (GTDB taxonomy): domain Bacteria; phylum Patescibacteriota; class Patescibacteriia; order 2-12-FULL-60-25; family 2-12-FULL-60-25; genus CAZJEZ01. The sequence continues at coordinate 771 of CAZJEZ010000016.1, read as the reverse complement.
CATCGATTCTCTTTCCACGATTAACGCAAGCGGAAAAGGTTGTTCTGGGGGTATTGAGGCTGTTGATGGTTTTGGTCCGACTCCATCCACAAGGGTTTGCGCGCGCGCAACATCTGGCTACGGTAATGGTGGTAATGGCGGTGGTGGCGGTGGTGGCGGTGCAGCGCATGCGGGAACAGGTGGAGCGGGAAATGGCGGTGGCGCGGCACAAGCCACAACATACGGATCAAGTACCTACCCGATCTTATTTGGTTCGGGTGGCGGTGGTGGGTACTGGGCCGGGTCAGCTCCGGGTGGTGCTGGTGGGGGTATTGTACACATTCGAACTTCCGGGGCTCTCACGGTTGACGGGGCTATTAGAGCGAACGGCGCAAACGGAACATACGGAGGATTGTGGAACGGTGGAGGTGGCGGATCCGGAGGGTCTATCTATTTGTATGCAGGAACCTTGGCTGGTTCCGGAACTATTAGTGCAAACGGTGGCACCGGAGCATCGACTGGTGGTGGCGGCGGTGGCGGGGGACGCATCGCTATTCTGTACTCAGCTCTGACATTTAATGGCTCCTCGAGCACAAGCTTGGGGGCGGGCGGTACAAGCGCTGGGAATGGAACGGCTGGAACGGTCTATGACTTCCAGATGAATGTTGCACCGGACAGCCCGACGTCTCTTGGTCCTACGGCCCTTGTGAATGGATCATCGACGGGCACGGCAAACCCAATCTTTTCGTTTACGTTATCGGATCCAGATGTAGATACGGTTAAGTACCGTAT
>CAZJEZ010000015.1:0-16957 GCA_964545235.1 uncultured Gammaproteobacteria bacterium | reverse complement strand
AACCCCGCTACAAGAGTTCTTTTTTAGGATGTGTGCTCGCCGTATGAGTGACTATTTAGCCGGCATCGCACCAATGTAGACGTTTGGCGTTGGACTGTTGTCGATCATCATGGTTGCCACACCCCGTGCCGTTGGGAGCTTTTTTGGTGTCCAGGTCGTTCCTCCGTCGGTTGAAAAGACGATATTCGCATCCGTGGCATAAGCAATCATACTGGAATTCTTTGGGTGAACAACGATCGCCTTGATATCAACAGCACCCGGCTTAGTGAGAAGCGTAAGTGGCTTCCAGGTAACTCCCGCGTCGTCCGAACGAAGAATGCCATACTTGGAAATCGTGTAGAGACGCCCGGCTTGGTTTGGGTCAACCGCCAGAGCTCGTACACGCGCGGAGTAGTCGTAGTCTTTAAATGGTGTGTAGATCTTGTCCCACGTCGTTCCAGCATCCGTAGTTTTGAGGACACCTGAACCATCCGTTCCCGCGTAAATCGTACGCGAGTCGCGGGGATCGATAACTAACCCCGTAATTTTACGGTCATCAACACGATACACGCGACGCCACGCGGCACCTTGATTTTCAGATTTAAAGACGTCTCCGTTACTCGTTGATGCGTACAGTGCATTTGGATTAAACCAATCAACCACAATCGAGGTAAAAGCGATGTCTGCACGCGTATCAACATAGGTCAGATTCCAATCGCGTGAGCAGTTCGTCGTCTTATGGATCTGATTTCCACGCGAAGCATACATCGTGCACTTATCTTTTGGATCTACCGCAATTGAGGTGACTCTGCCATTCGTTAAGCCTTTGGCTGGTACCCACGAAGCTCCTGCGTCCAATGAGTAAATCACGCCATTCTCAACCGTACCCGCATACAATGTCTGCGGATCTTGCGGGTCAGTAACGAGCGTTGCGATACCAACGTTTGCAATACTCCCAAGCTTCGCGCCTAAATTAAGCACTTTCAATTGTTCCCACGTAGTAGCGCTATCTTTTGTACGGAACACGCCGCCGTCCAACCCTTGCGGTGTAGACGAGCCAGTACAGCCAGCGCCAAAAAGCGCAAGAGTGGCAACCGGTAGGCACCAAGAGAGCATTGTTGAAACGCGTGTCATACGTAAGACGGATACAAAAATGAAGGAATCAAATCTGGGTTCAGTATACCCGTTGGATCAATCATTGACCACTCGATCGCATATTTTGGAGAAAGAGAACCGCCAATAGACGCGCGCGCCAACGCAATCCCACGACCGAGGAATGCCATCTCGCGGGGATGGCGAATCATCTCTTCCGCCGCACATCGTTCAAGGATCGTACACCAGTTCCCCCAGGCATCCGTCGGATGTTCCTGCGCATTCAAACGCTTTTCAATGCGATCAAAAACAGCAATACGTCTCCCCTCCTGCGGTTGCAGGCAGCTCTCAATCAATTCACGAGCATCCCGTTCATCGGCGGCAAAAAGCTCTGGATCCTGCACGAGACGCCACGCAAGACCAGGTGCGCCATGCGACCGACGGGCACACTCCTCGGCCACAGAAGACACGGTCCCGCGTGAGACAAGCCACTCCGTGATGACCTGTGTAGGAACATGACTAAATTGGATCTCCACCAACCGTGAACGAAGCGTGGCCGGCACCGCATCAATCGATTCCACGACAAAGATGAATACGGTGCCAGAAGTCGGTTCTTCAACGCACTTTAAAAGCGACTCACACGCCTCACGGGTGAGTAGTTCCGCATTGGGTACATACGCTACCTGAAACGCTCCTCGCACCGGGCGCATAGCTAATCGTTCACGAAAAGCACGGGCCTGTTCAACACCAATGGAAGCCTTGTCTTCTGGACAAACGAGTTCAACAATATCCGGATGCGACGTATAGGAGGCTTCAGGCGATATGTGCAGGATCCCTCGCAAAAATGCCTCAGCAACAGCACGTTTCCCAACCCCCTGTGGACCGACAAAAAGATACCCTGTAGCCGGACGGGAGAACTGGGCTTCTAAGACCCGTTTCAAGGTCTCGTGACCTGCAATAGATCCAAAAAAAACGGTGGACATGTCAGCAGGATACGGCTCGCGCCTGCACTTGACAAAACATGAAAAACATGGGAATTTTGACCCTTCGCTCCTTTCAACCACAACGATACGGAGGTGCGCCTTGGCAAGAAGCGTTTCTGATCATGTCTACATACGGGTCCCCGGACCCAACGGAGGCGAGGACGTCTATGTCCCCGTCGATACCGATCGACTGAGCTCCGGGTACTTTCGAGCGCTCTGGATGCGCGTCAAGGAACACGACAGAGGGGCTAAGTACAAGCCGGCCCACGGGTACGAACACCTGCTCGACCGGGCGCCCGACATGCGCGAGGTGCTGACAGCGCTCAACGAGGGCCTCGAAAACACGCTCAGCGTTCTCGCCGACGCCGACGTTAACCTCGCCACAGAAGCTCAGGGCGCATTCGACAAGCTCGGGGCGCTCGTACACGCCGTCAACCTGGGCAACCAGGAAGACGCCGTACACATCGCACGCGAGATCGGATGGCTGATCGTGGGCGCCACTGGCAAAGCGGTGGAGATGCATCGCGGAGCCGTCGAAGCGAAGGTCCAGGCCATTGCAACCTACGAGGTTGTCGCGGGCGTGCACAACGTTCGTGAAGAACTCGATACAAACGCTCTCCAACACGCCGAAAGCGCCGACAACCTGCTCAAGGCCTTTGACGAGCTGGAACGAACGCGCGCAACCCTTCGCGCGAAGCGAGATGCGTTCCAGCGCGCGTTCCAAGCCGTCCGTGCCGCCTGCAGCGAGTCGACTGAACCGTGGGCGAGCGCGTGGCAATTCCTGGGCGAGGGTGACGACTCGTTCAGTACGCGCGTCTTCGACTACCAGCAGATGGAGAGCGATCTCGACGAGACGGCGCGCGCCGACATCGAGGAAGCTCGACATCATCTGACCGCGTGCGACGAGCGTTTCCAAGCCCTCAAAGCCGAACAGAGCGCTTCGCTCAACCTGCAAGCCGTGTTCAAGCTCACGGAGGACGTGGCGACCGCCGGTACCCGCTACCAGCAGGCGAACGCAGCCTTCCGCAAGCACATGAACCGCATCGGTGAAGACGTCGTGAGACGAGGACTCCTGTCACGAGCGGAATACGATCGCGCCAAGAATCTCCACGAACGCTCCCCCTCAGATCTGGATGAGTGCGCCCGGGAGACGCGCGCGCTCGAACACGAATGCAGTCTGTGCGCGGACGCCAAGACGCTCACGCTCTCGGATCGACTGGTGCGTGCACTGGACGAAACCCGTGCATTCCTCGCTTCCCTCGAAACCCAGGAGGCCGCTCCTCTGGCACCACCCTGGCTCCTGGTAGAGCCGCCCGCCGACGAGGCGATCACTCCTCCAGACAAAGACGACGAGGAGGAAGATGATGGCGATGCAGCCGTCACGCAGCCCAATCCGAAAGCTCCCAAGCCCGTCCTCCTCCTTCCTGGCGACAGCGAGCTCGCCGCAACGCTCTACGAGCTCGTGATCTGCGTCGGATCCTTCCGTCGAGACGCCCCGCAGACAAGCTCGTTCAAGTCGCTCTACCGATGCGCGAGAGAAGTGCTCGTGGAGCGCCGCGTGGCTCCCCGGGAAGACATCGAACGCGTGTACCGGCTCGCACAAGCTCTCAGCCGCGAAACAGGCGAAAGGCACGCGCTGGGAAAGAAGGATTCATTCCCGGTGGAGGCCCAACGAAAAATGGCGCGTGCAACGCAGGACGCCACCTGGCTCTCATGGAAGGCTCGATTCCCCTCCATCCGCCTGACCGCCCAAGGTCAGAGGCAAGCCGAGGACCTGATGCGTAAGCACAACCTCACCGAGGCCGAGCTTACCCGCGCCTGGCGCACCGCCCGTGACAAGGTGGTTCAAGCGCAGAAGGACTATCAAGCTCGCAAGAAGGGCACCCCTCCCACGGAGGCTCCCGCTACTCCCTGATCCCGACACCTTGTCGGGATTTTTGTTTTCCAAACAAGTTCTTTTTGTATTCAAAAACCCCCAGACAGATGTCAGGGGTTTTGGCCGTCAGGACAGCAGCGTATCCATGACGGTGAGGGCGACCTCGGCGACCTTTCGGATGAGGATGTGAGCTCCTTCGGCCTCGAGCGCCTGAGCCTCCTCAGAACGCAGGCGTTGGTAGAGGAACTGCGCGTACCGCATCGCCACCTCCTGAACGAAGACACGACGCACGTGCTCGGCGCCACGCTCGCCAGCACGGAGCATCCGAGGATGCGCCGCGTTGATAGTGAGCACGTGTCCTTCACCCGCCACTCCCTCCGAACGGAAGTAGGCGAACATCGCGCTCTCAGGCTCTCCAGGACCATCGTACTGCTTGAGCCAGAACACGGTGTCCTGGATCCGGATGCGCGGAGCATCCTTGGGCAACACGATGATGGTAGCCGGGAACAGCGCGATGGAGACCATTGAATCAGCGAGAGCGGCCTCGCTGCAGACGGCCTTGACAGGCCCCCATTCCTTCTCGAGCTTCAGGTACTCGATGACCCGATCACCGGAGTTCGAGACTCCGAAGGCCTTGGAGCCGTCATGCACGTGTCGAACGAACTCCCAGCTGCACCCGACCTCAAGCGCAAGTCCACGCATGGTGAACGGGCGGCCGTTCGCGGTGGGCCGTGCCTGCCGCTCGACGAACCGAGCACGCAGACCCTCGCGAGCCTGACGATTGATCTCTGCGAGCGCGAGGACCGCTTGGAGTTGCTGGTCGACGGAGGCTGGTGTCGGAGGCTGTGGTTTTTGACTCATACACCTCGATTCCTTTCTATTCGAAGTTCTGTTGTGAAAGTCTCTCCGCGCCCTAGTGCACGGAAGGGAAAAACGTATACAAAATAAAGCAAAATGTCAAGAACATTCTAGGTATTCAAAACCCCTCCAAGCTGAGGAGGGGTGAGTGACCGAGGATCAGGCCGTGGGTGCGACGCCGGCGCCGTTGCCGCTCGGGGCGGAGGACTTGTGAGCCTCGGCAGGGGCCGACGGAGCGACGTCGGTGAGGGCGCCCGTGGAGGCGAACCTCTTGGCAGCGCCCATGAGCGTGGCAGCGAGCCCTTCGACGCTCCCATTGCCACCGCTGTTGCCGGCGACGAGGATGTCAGGAACGACCCTGATATGCCCGTCACCGATCGCCTTCGCGATGTTGATGAGCGCGGTCGCTTCCTTGCCGACGGCCTGGACCTGCTCGGTGTAGGCCTTGCCGGTCGCGACGCCGATCGCCTCGATCTTGGCGCCTTCGGCCTCGCCCAGCTTGCGGATGCGTTGCGCCTCGCCTTCGGCAGCGGCCGTCATGGCATCCGCTCTGTTCTTGGCGATCTCCACCGCAACGGCGGTGGCCGCGAGCTCGTTCTGTGCGTCGGCCTTGCCGCGTGCAGCCTCGAGTTCGGAACGGATGGCCTCCGCCTCCCTCTGTTGAGCGTAGGTGGCCTTGTTCTGATTCGCGAGCTCGCGCTCCTGAAGCACCTTCACGAGGTCCTCCGGGAGCTCGACGTCCTGGATGTACACACCCTTGACCTCGACGTTGTACGCCTCGAGCGCCTTCTGGACGTGCGCCGTGGCGTCTTCCTGGACCTTGCTCCGCTCGGTGATGAACGCCGTTGCGGACTGGGAGGCGAGCTTGTTGCGGAAGAAGTTGCCGACCGCCGGTCGCATCACCTCGTGGATGAGGCTGGCGACGGACCCGACCGCCGAGATGACCTTGGGGGCGTGGGTGTCGGCGACATGGATCTGCACCTGGAGATCGAGGTTGAAGTCGAAGCCCTCGGAGCTCTTGGCATCGACCGCCTTCAGACTCCCGTCGAGACCGTGCTCGCCGGTCCGATCGGACCAGTTGAGCGTGAGGATCTTGGTCGGGACCGTCTCGGTCGAGTACAGCCTCGGATTGATCGCGTACTTGCCCGTTCGGAGCGGGTCCTTCCACAGGCCGCGGCGCCCCGGGCGCACGATCTGACCGTGCTTGAACTCGGTTCCCGAGATGTCCTCCGTCTTGAGTCCGACGAACGCCTTCACGACCTCGACCTCACCCTGCTGGATCTCCAGCATGGGCTCGATCTCGACACGTACGAGAAACGGGTTCAGCGCGTAGTGACCGGGCATGAGCGGATCGTGCTGGAGACCACGGCGACCACCGGCGTCGAAGAACGCTTGCATGTTCTGGTAGTTGTTGTGCTGGGTGTTCTTGCTCGCGAAGATCGTGGCGATGATCTCGGCGTCGGAGCTGACGCCATCCGTCAGGAGAGCTGCGATATCGTCCCATCCGCCGAGGCGGCAGGCGATGTCGGTGGCGTCGAGCGCCGGTCCGTCGAGGACGGTCACGACGCCGATCGCATCTTCCTGGGTGCCATCATCGAACTTGCAATAGTCAACGGTGACCAGGTCGAGCTGATCGGCGGTAACACCAAAGTCCTGCAGGGTCGCCCCACCGCGACGATCCTCGAACTTCTCACCGATCGCGTGACCGTAGACGCCGTTCGAGGCGAGGACGAGGAACGCGATGGGGTGCATGGGAACGACTTCGCCGGGCTGCAGCACGTTGCGCTGGATGCCCTTGGAACCACCGTGCTCGAGAAACGCCTTGAGATCAGTGAATGACCCGAGCGCCTCGCTGTACGGGGCGGTCACACTGCCCTGCGGGAGCGGCTTGCCGATCTGGGCGACGACGACGCCGATGCCGTCCGTGGGAATCTGTACCCACGGGTACTTGGTGACGCTCGAAAGCGGCCAGACGCGAAAGCGGATGCCCGGCTTGAGAAGATCGGCCTGGTAGCCAGCCTCGCCATCGAAGGCGATAGCGCAGTCACCGACGAGCTTCTTGAGCCCGAAGTTCTTGCGAACGAGACCGACCTCGAGCGGCCCGATGCGGTGCAGACTCTTGAAGAGCCAGAACGCGAGAACCAGGAAGCCGACGATCATCGGCCCCGCCTGTAAGAGCACTGCGAGAACAGCTTGCATACACGTTACCTTGATGGATTGTCACGGAACGACTGGGACCATTCCCAGGTGCGGATTATCTATCAGCGGTCAGGTGTTTTGTCAACAATAAACCCCCTCAGGATGAGGGGGTTGGTGGCCGAGGCCCGCGTGAAGCGGGTGGCCAGGGGGGCGGTCAGCGGCAGAGCCAGTCGCAGCCGCCACGGCCGTTGCTGGTCGTGGCGCACGTGACCGTGCGGCCGCCGGTGAGGGTGACCCGGACGTTGGCGTAGGCCGAGCAAGCGCCGCCCGTGGTCCAGATGCCCGGGTCGTAGAACGACCGGACGCTGGTGTCCGGGATGCCCGAGAACGAGGTGCCGACGATCCGCGTGGAGACGCGGAAGGGCGGAACGATCGAGCCCGAGCACACCGAGGAGCCGGCGGGCGAGTTGTTCGTGCACGTGATCGAGACCGACCCTCCGCTCTCGGCGAAGAGGCGCGCCTCGAACTCCGTGAGCGCCCAGCCCGCGGGAGCGGTGACCGTCACCATGTCGGTGCCCGGGGTGCCTGCGTCGGTGACAGTGGTCATCGGGCAGGCGCTCGGGGCCGACAGGGTGCCGTTCGTGCAGGTCACCGAGATCGGCGTCCGCGCCACGTCGGCGCAGTTCCCGGTCACGCAGCTCGCGCCGTGCGTGCACGTGGTCCCATTCGGGAGCGTGCAGTTGCGGGGCGCGGGCGGGACGTCGGCGGGCGAGCCCGCGTCGACGACCACGGAGGCGTCGGGCGGGCAGTCCACGGGGACGTCCGCAACGGCCGCGGCGTCGGCCTGGGTGGCCGCGTCGGCGGGGAGCGGCGTCACCCCGGCGTCGGCCACCGGCCCGGAGGGCAGGCGGCAGTTGCCGAAGTTGTAGCCGTTGCGGGGCGCCGCGAGGCCGTTGGGGATGACCTCGCAGACGACCCGGACGCCGTTGACCTCGACCAGCGTGAGCGTGCCGAGGACCACGGGGACGTCGGGGCGGGTCCCCCACCAGCCCGGGATGTAGAAATCCGTCCGGGCCTCGGGGGTGGCCGCCGTCGGGAAGTTGAGCCGCGTGTGGATCGACCAGCGGGACGCCGGCGGGTCGGCCGGCTCGCGCCACGTGCAGTCGAGGGTCTGACCCTCGAGGCGGCACGTGGGGACGAGGCTGTTGCCCCGCGCATCGAACACGTCCGGCATCGTCGACGGCGCGAGCAGGAAGCTCGGCGGGAAGACGAACCGCATGTGCCACTCGTGGCCGGTCGCGGGCGTCGCGTCGGCCACGGGGGTGGCGTCGGCGGTCGGCTGCGAGTCGGCCACGGTGGCCGCGTCGCCGCCGTCGGGGCGGGCGTTGGGGTCGTAGGTCCCGCTGATCTCCTCGCAGCCGGTGAGGGCGGCGAGCGAAAGGATGAGAACGAACGACGGGACGAACTTCTGGCTGGTCATGGATGAGTCTCCTGCCCGAATCATGTCGGGACCGCAATCGAACGTTGTGGTTGGTGAAGGGACGCTTGAGGTTGAGAAAGTCTTTTTGGGGACTCTCCGCTCCACCGCGCAAGACCTTGTGGAAGATCCTGCATGGTGGAGGGTGGAAGCGGCGTGGCTTGCACGTCGTCTCCACCCAAAGGAAGTTGTCGGGGTCAGCCCCGGGGCGTCGCGTTTGTGGCGCGCGCCCCGGGGCCTTCGCCGATGCCAGACCTCAGAACAGGTACTGGATGGTGAACCCGCCGCCGCCGGACACGGTGGTGGGGGTGCGGGTGACCGCCTCCCGCGTGGTCGCCGGCGTGTTCGAGTTCGGCGCCGCGGGGGTGGTCACGTCGACCACGGTGGTCGCCCGCCCGAACGTCAGATCCCCGAAGAACGAGATGATCAGGTTCTGGACGGGGATGAGGCGGAACGGGATCCGGAGACCCGCGGCCCAGGCGGCGTTGTTGCCGTCGGGGAAGCGCGTGTCCCGCCAGAGGATGCCCATGCCCGTGCCGACGAGCCCGGCGCCCGCGCAGAACTCCGCGACGAGGCAGTACTCGAGGGTCGCCGCGAGGCTGCCCCCGAGGACGACGCCGAAGCGCTCCGCGCCGCCGACCCCGACCTGGGCGTCGAGGACGAAGAACGAGCGGCCCGTCGACGTGAGCGGCACGCGCATCTGCCAGGCGGCCGTGGCGAGGGCGTACGGGTACGCCGAGCCGTTGGTCGCGAGGACGAGCGTGCCGACACCGATCGCGTGGCGGGTGCGGCTGCGCGCGTTGAGGGTGGACCTCGACTCGGCCCGCTCGGCCGCGGCGAAGGCCCCGTCGGTACGGGTCTCGCCGCGAGCCTGACGCTCCTCGATGCCGTTCACCTGCTCGCGAACCTCGCGGACCTGACGGAGCGCCTCGAGGGCGTGCTGGTCGGCGACCTGCACGCGCCCCTCGACGGCCGTGAGGCGCGTCTCGAGAGCCGTGAGGCGCCCGTCGAACTCGCCGACGTTGGAGGAGGTGACGCCGTTGGCACCGCGGCGGAGGCTTGCGCACTCCTGGGGCGTGATGCCTGCGTGCTGGCACTGCTCCTCGCTCGCGCCGTGGGCCAGGGTCTGGAGGATGAGGTCGGTGATCGACCCCGAGCCGGCCATGGCGCAGCCGTGACGACGACCCACGCGGACGAGCACGTTGCCCGGGGGGCACGTACACGAAACGGTGACGCCGCCGCGGACGACGGGCGTCGCGCCCATCTCGCAGAGCGGCGTGGGCGCGGGCGCGGCGCGCAGGACGTTGAGGTCGATGGCGTTGCACGCGGGGGTCGCCCGCACGAACTCCATGTACTCTCGGTCCACGCTGAGGCGGCCGGGGCCGCAGAGGCGCTGGAGCTGGTCGGCCTCGGGGGCCGTCAGGCAGCGGGGGGTGTCCCCCATGCTGCCCCGGAGGGCGTTGAACAGGCCCTGGCACGTACGTGCGGGGGCGGCGGGGGGCGGGTTCTGAGCGAACGCCGCCGTCCCGACCACCAGCTCGACGAAGAGCACGAGAACGAACGCGAACAGTCGCATGGGAGACTCTTTCTTCCCCGAAAGCTGTCGGGGATCAGTGTGAAACGATTGTGTGTCCGGTCTGGGGGAACCGAACGGGATGGAAAGATCACGGACCTTTTGGGCCCCTATCCCCAAAGAGGGAGCCCGTTGCCACCATGGCACAGGTCCTCAAGTCGTCTCGTGGGCATCGCTTCAGCAAGGAGGAAGATGCTGGAACGATCACGAAACGACTTGAATACCCATGTATTCGCCATTGAAAGGACGGATAATAGTATCATTAATATCCAAAAACGTCAAGCCCCCGATACGTATCGGAGGCTTGCTCTATTTTTGCCTTATATTAGCCTTTAAAAAGCGAAGGAACGGCCGTGCTTCCACGCCATCCAGCCAAAACCAAGGAAAAGGCCAAGGAAAAGGCCGTATAGACCATTCTTAACAAAGTCTGGCCGAGCGATCCAGCGAGAGTCTAAAGGTGAATCAATAACCTGAACTTTCACATTTGTCCCAAAAAACCCAGGAGCTTCAAGGGCTAATTCACGCGCCGCCGCATCCACAAGCAACCGCGCCTGGGTCCGCTGTTCGTGGTAAGCAGCCAGGGTCAAAATGCCCGTACCCGGCGCAATGCTTGAAACAATGGTTTTTTGCCAGCGTTCACGCCGAGCATGCTCGTCTAACCCCGTGTAATACGATTGATCAACACCCTCCATTTGGATCACACGATCATAAAACGATGTCGTACCAATAAGTTCAGACAGGCTGGAAGCGATGCGCTCTGTTGATTTAACGGCCGTATACGGATCAAGCCCCGTCGCGTTCGGTTGCGTAATCAGCACGCGCACCGTTGAGGCGTACTGCAACGGAAACAAGAACGAACAAAGGATGGCGAGCAAAAGCCCCGTGCACCCAGCGATGAGTGCCGGGCGACCAAGGGAAAGGTACTTACGAAAAGACATAGAATCAGAAACTATTTTAGCACAACGCCTGTTTCGAGAGAACCAAGGGTTACCGTTGTCTGTAAAGCCACACCGTTACGATACCCATGCAAAAGAAGCTGCGTCCCCGGAGGATACTCAAGAAGAAGTTCAGCGAGCTCCACAGATCCATCCAGCACTTCATGCTCTACCCGTTCAATCACATCACCTTCTTTCAGCTTCCCATCGGATGGACCCTTACGAGTCACGGCAGGCGCTCCACCACGACGATCCGGCGCAAGCAACACTCCTCCACGAACACGAATCGTCGAAGACGCTCCAACAATGAACAATTCATCAAGAACGCTATGCACTCCAAGTGTCGCATGCGTAATCTTGGAGCCGGACAAAAGAGCAGATAACGATGTATGTGCCACATGAGCAGGCACAAGACGCCAAGCACCCGATCCACCGCCCTCAACAAAACCCACTAAACGACCAGATCCATCCCAGACAGGAGCCCCGAGCGGAAGTTCGTTTGATGCATGGACAATGTATCGACGCGTAACCACATCGCCCACCGCTGTCTCGGGAGCGACAGACGAACCACGTATATCGTCAATGGAGAGAAACTGTAAACGATTCGGTTGCGATTCCAACCAGACAGGCGTTCCAAGGCCAAGTTCTGTACGTGGAGCGATACCTGAAGCAGGAAGGTTTGTAACAGGGATTTTGAAAAAGAGAACTCCTGTATACGTATCTCGCACAATAGCGGTAGGAGTGTACGCTGTACCGTTCCATACGATCGAACAATCCTGAGCACGAACGCGCGCCAAAAAACTATCCGTCGTCATAAACCAACCGTCCGCGCTCATTGCAACCGCCGCCGCCACAAGACGATCCGAAGGGAACGGCGCACGTTCCTTTACCGCTGGAAGCGCCGCATCACGCACAACGAACGCGATAGATGGAAGCTTTCGTTCCGTGATTACGGAAGGAAAGATGGACTCACCACGACGCGCACCAAGCGCAATAGGAGGAATAAACGGAGATGCTGGTAAGACAAACGAAGTCGACGTCGTCATCTGCGTTGAGGTGGCCTGTGTTCGAGGCGCATAGTCTCCCCCATTCAGTACGTGCGTGGTAACGCGCCAAGCAACAAAACCGCTCCCGATGACGCTAACCACGAGCATGGCGCCTAGCGAGAGCCACCACTCAACAGAAACGATCGATGGGAAACGAGGGGGCATATGGTAGGCATTGTACGAATGAGAGATGGCTACGTCCAGCGCGCTCCTATAATCAACAACAGAAACAGCAGAATGAAGAGTGCTAATTCAACAAGCGTCACTCGACGCGTTGGGTACGGTTGGTACAAGTACCGCCTCGCACGCACAGGCATCGTCAACAACAAGGCGCAAAAAGCTCCGGCAACACTCGCAGAGGTCGGGAGATACGCAACAAGAAGCGCGAGCAGGACTCCGAATCCAGCTCCAGCACCTCCCCAAAGTCGCCGCTGCTCATCCGTCGCGATTGGATGTGATGTGGCCAAATAGAGCACCCCTCCAATACACGCGAATGCACACGCCAGCCACACAACCGGCACACCTACAAAGACGCGCAAGCCAAGCCCCAGAACCCCCATTGCGAACCCCGCCACCGGCACGCACGCAACATGAAATCGAGAAAGGCCATTCACGGGATAACGCGAAGGCTGATGATTCACAAGATAGAGCAACTGAAGAGAGACCCAGAGAAGTCCGGAAAAGAAACAAGCGAGCAAGACAAATCCCTCCGTCGATTCGCTTAAAAGCCATAGTCCCCCAACGCACAACAAGGTAACAATCGGCGTAGCGAGACGTTCTAAGCGCTCAACAATAGGAAGCCGCTTCCCACCAATCACCCACGCGACCGCAGCATAGATGACGATCACAAACAGCCACGCCCATGGGAAAAACGCTGGATGTTGCCATTGAAGAAATCCGGCGATCAAGGCGGCAATCGATACTGCCCATGGCAGGACTCCAAGAAGAAAGAGATACATGATGACTAGGGACGTGCTTGAGCCGTATCTAGCAGACGTTCATAGCGAAGCACAAGATCTAAGTGCGCCTGCTGATCCTCGCGTGTAACCCGCAAAGCCAGGAGCGCATCACGGGCGCGAGCGGCATCACGATCAGATTCATAGGCTCGACGAATTTCGTCGGTGCGCTGGACCCAGTTCGCGTGTAATTCGGCAGATGAAACCGTTCGTGGCTCAACAATACGCGCCCTGTATACACGCCGACCAATAAACCCAAGAAGACAAAAAACGACAACCAAAAAACCAACCAAAAGCTGTGCTCGTGTCATCTTCATACGCGGCGAGTCTTTTCCCATTTATTGTATTCACCCACAACGACCGATAATGCCGTCGTGACCGGAATGGAAAAAATAGCTCCAATGAGTCCAAAGAGCTGGGCACCGACCATAAAAGCAACGATGCTTACAATTGGATTCAATCCAACAGCATGCTGCATGACCTTTGGAACGATAATGTTGTTTTCGAGCTGTTGAATAATGAGAATGGCAAGAAACGTAGCAAACGCGTGGAGTGGCGAGATTGTAAATGCAAGGAACACGGCCGGCACCAACGAAATAAAGGGACCGATGTAAGGAATGAACTCAACCAATCCACCAAAGGTGGCCAATAACAACGGATACGGCACCCCAATCGCCACAAAGCTTACGAAGTACAAAATGGCGATGATGAGTCCCAACAAAAGCTGGCCACGCATCCAATCGCCAAGACGCTCGATCACGCGAGCGATGGCTTGCGTGGCAAAAAGATGAAAATCTCCCGGAATGAGGTTGACGAACAACGTTTTGATTGCACTATCTTCTACAACCACATAAAAAGCGAGGACGAGGACGATCACAAATCCAGCAAGACTGTTCACAACACTCCCTGCCACACCAAAGAGTACACTTGAAGCTCCTTTTAGTTGCGTTTGCCAGGTTGAAATCTCATCTACAATCACAGAAGGCGTCTGAGGACGGCTCACAACTTGAGAAACCGTATCCAGTCCCGCATTCAACCAAGGAAAAGACTGTCCATACGCAGATAACAACAATCGCGCTTCTGTTAAGATCGCCGGAATCAAGAGAACAAAAGCTAACGCCACAACCCCAAACGTCAAACAGTAAAACGCAACGACCGAAAGACCCTTCGGAATCTTCCACTCGGCAAGCCGTTGTACAAGCGGATACATCACTCCCGCCAATAAAAAGGCGGAAAATACGTAGAGGACGATGTCACGAATCAACCACAGCACCCATAGAGCGACAAGCACACCAACCACCTTAAGGATGGAAGTCAGCGTGATACTGAACATCTGAACACGAGGCGATGGCATACGCCACCAGTGTAGCATTGGTTGAGGAAACAAGCATCCTTCGCTACACTCCTACCTATGTCGACCTACGCCGAAAACCGAAAAGCACGACACGAATACACCTCACTGGAAACATTTGAGGGCGGTTTGGCATTAACAGGAGCTGAAACCAAAAGCATCCGTGATGGAGGCGCGAAGCTCGCCGGGTCCTATCTCTCCATCCGAAATGGCGAATGTTGGGTCTATGGACTGTCTATTTCAGCGTATGCCAAACAGGGTTCACGGATTGGCCATGAACCAGATCGACCAAAAAAAGTCCTCCTCCATAAGAAAGAATTGGCCTATTTGGCCGGAAAAACGGAGCAGAAGGGCTTGACGCTTATCCCCTTTTCCGTGTATGCTTCCGGCCGTCGTATCAAGCTCAATTTTGGGCTTTGTCGCGGAAAACAGGCGCACGATAAACGTGACGCTCTAAAAGAACGGGATATTCAACGCCAGTTCAATCGATTTCGTGATGACGATCTCTAAGGGGATGCCTAGCATCGACGGCGTTCATTTCACATCGAGGCAAGCCGAGTTTGCATCTTTCTCGTACTCAAAGGCGCACTACGACAACTGCCAACCTCGTATCAAAAGTGACGAACGCGTTTGCGCAAGCATTCCGCGCTCCAAGCTTTGCTCCGGTCCTCGCGTAAGCGACTGATCCGGGCCGATCTCTCATCTGACGTCTTCACAGAGGAGTCAGATCGTCATACCAGAAGACATGATCCTACCGGCGTTCTCACGGCAGGATGACCGGCTGAGAACTTGATCCCCTTCTCCTTGTTCATTCGTGTGGAGGGTGTGACCGCGCAAGCGATCTGAATGAACCATGCTTGTGGACGACTCGTTGTTCAATAATCGTCGGACGGGGGTGCAATTCCCCCCATCTCCACCATGCTCGTATACGAGCACCCTACCACCCAATGCGTATTCATCATCGCCGCCGAGGCGGCTACCAAAAAAAGGAAGAAATTCCCGTCTATCGATTCAACGAGCAAATCCAGACTCCGGAAGTGCGCGTGATCGATGAAGAAGGAAAGCCTCTCGGAGTTTTAGACACCGCGTCTGCACTCGGAATGGCCCGCGAACGTGGCTATGATCTCGTCGAGGTCTCGCCAAAAGCGGAACCGCCCGTCTGCAAATTTCTGGACTTTGGCCAATTTAAATACCAAAAGGAAAAAGAGCTGCGCATCCAAAAAGCGCGCGCGAAGAAAGTTGATGTCAAAGGCATTCGCCTGTCCGTGAAAATGGGCCAGCATGACATTGATATCCGTCGCGCCCAGTCTGAAGGCTTCCTCGCCGATGGCGACAAGCTCAAGATCGAAATCCACCTACGCGGCCGTGAAAAGGAACACGGGAACCTCGCCTACGAACGCATCCAGTCCTTCATCGACGCCATTCAACAAACGTATCCACTCACTATTGAACAACCAACGACCCGCTCTGGAGGCAATGTCTCCGCGATCGTCGGACGTAAATCCTAATCCTATGAAACAAAAGACAAGCAAGACGGTTGCTAAACGCATTCGCCTCACCAAGAACGGTAAAATGATTAAGCGCAAGGGCGGACAAGGACACTTTAACAGCCGCGAAGGCGGAAAAGTGACACGCAACAAACGCCGAGACATCTCCGTTTCCGGATCCTACACACGCAACATTAAAGAAATGATGCCTCACGCCTAATCTTGATTCCCCTCCACCAAACATATGCCACGAGTAAAACGCGGGACACACCGCATCAAACGTCGAAAGAATATACTTGCCCGAACCAAGGGCATGATGTGGGGCCGCAAGAGCAAGATCACCCTTGCAAAAACAGCTGCCCGCAAAGCCGGAGTCAACGCCTTCCGTGACCGCCGCCTCAAGAAGCGCGACAATCGCGCCCTCAACCAGGTCCGCATCGGAGCCGGTGCCCGTGAACTCGGTATCTCCTATTCCAAGCTCATGGGAGGTCTCAAGAAGAAAGGTATTCTCTTGAACCGAACCGTGCTCGCCCAAATCGCCGGCAAGCATCCAGCCGTCTTTCAAAAGATCGTCGAGATGGCAAAGTAAAAAAGAGCTCCCACCATGGGAGCTCTTTTTTGTTATTCGTATCATCTCGCTTTAGCTGGCTTTGCGAGTGCGAGATTTCGATGGATTGGCCGGAAGAGCCGGTGGCTTGGCTCTGGACGTTCCTTTGCGAGGCGCCGCGACAACCGGTTTCGCCTTGCGTTTTGAAGGACCAGAAGCAACGACGGCGGTAATATCGTCTGGCTTGCTGCGTATATGACCCTTCTCCTGACTGCGTTCGTAGGCTTTTTGAACAAGCATCTTCGTAATTTCTTGAGACGTTCCTTTCATACCCAAGATGGCTTGGATTTCCTTGTCCGTAAGGTTGTCCGTAACACCATCGCTCAACACAATGACTTCGTCGCCTTCTTCAAGATCGGCCGTCTCTACCTCAGGCTCGGTCCCGGGAATACCAATGGCTTGAGCAATCGCGTTTCTGTTATTATACAAGTAACTAAAGCGAGAATACTTAGCGCTGGCAGCCTCTACGTCTGCTTGCGTAGCGACATTAGAAAGAGCTTCAGCAATACCTTGCGCCTCTTCTTCAGAAATCATGCCTCCCTTACGCATAACCGCGAGCATGGATTGTTCTTGGGAAACAAACTTCGTACGTCCATTC
>CAZJEZ010000014.1:14953-17037 GCA_964545235.1 uncultured Gammaproteobacteria bacterium | reverse complement strand
CGGGGGCTGGTCGCGGTTGCGCTGATACGGAGCGCCCTCCTCGGCACCCACGAGGACACGCGGCGAGTCATCGTCGCGGAGGCGGAGGTACGTCGCTCGAGCGTCCGCGGCCTCCCTCTCCTCCTTGAGCGCCTGGATGAGCGCCGTCCGGCTCATGAGCTCCGGTTGCGCTTCACCCAGTCCATCGCCCTCCTTCGTGAAGAGATAACGCCAGCGCTGCCACTGCTCCGGCGAATCCGCTCGCGCGACGAAGAGGTGAACGACGCCCGTCGTGAGGGTTCCGTCCTTCATGTAGAGGTAGCAGTGGGTCTCGTGACTGCCCGCGAAAGTCATCCGTGCGACCATCTCGCTCGCGGTCTCGACGTTGGTGATCTCCTCGAAGATCTCGCGCGCGATGGCGACCGTCGCACGCTCCTCCATGGTGTCCCAGAGGAGGACTTCGTGGGCATCCATGCCGCCGCCGACCATCCCCAGGCGCAGACAGTAGCCGGGCACGGGGTGAAGCTTGTCCTTGCGGATGAAGCCGAACTCGGAGGCGTCCGGGGACACGGGGATCACCCCGACGCCATGCCAGGTGTTCCCGAGCCGCCGGTCCGTCTCCACCCTCATGGGCTCCGCGAGCATGGGAGAGGTCTTGGCAACCTCCTTCATGCGCTCACCCTCGAGGTAGGAGGCCGCGGCCAGGACGGTGCCGGGATCGGTGATGGACGCGAAGCGGCGATTGCCATCACGAACCTTCGCGATCGGGTACCTATACCCGGCATCGAACACGAAGGTGACGGTGCGGCCAGGAAGCTGGGCGCTGAACCCGAGCATCCGGTGCACCGCGAGCGAAGCGGGTTCGCGGCTATGCGCCTCTTGTTCCTCCACGGGGAGGTCGAACGCGCGACCGATGAGAGAGTCCGGCAGAACCGGAAGTCGAACCATGGTTCCGAACATACATGTCCTCCTGACGTTTGCGCCAACGCACACATGCGTCCAGCACGCCACTCTTTTAGAGCTCGTAGAGAAAAATGTCAATACATCCAAGGTAGACACTCTTCTAAACAAAAAGTCACCCATGAAGGTGCTTTGAGAAACGCGCTTGCTTCGCAATCGCCGTCATGATCATCCCGATCATCGACCAGTCGACCGCGTTCGACGCAGAAGCAAGTTCGAAGCTTTGTGACTTGGTTTCTTCATGTTCAATCAAAACGAAGAACACCCGCCGCGCGAGAGCGAGGGGTGCTCTTCGGGCGGACGGGTGCGTAGTTATTCTACCTGCCGAGCAGCTCCTCGCTGGGCTGCGGGGGCGTCACGATGCAGGCGAGCGTCTCAGGGCGGAGCGTCAGGCGGTACTCGAAGGCGGTACTCGAAGGCGCTAGCGTCGATGCCGCAGTAGGGATCGAAGCCGACGTGCGCTCCGATGAAGTTATCGAGGTCACTGAAGTGCTTCATGATAGCCTCGTACTCGGCCTTGGTCACGCGCACCTCGGCCTCGCCGCCCTTCTTATGCTTGATGGTGACGGTGTAGACCGCCTCGGAGGAGGTCATGCGTCCGCCTTCGAGGGAGAGGCTGAGCGTCTCGGTCCCGAGCATCAGGCGGTAAGGCATACCGCCGGCACTCGTACCGATGTAGCGAAGATTCGAGAAACCCTCGTCGTGGCAAGAGTCGAAGTGCGCCAAGACCTTGGTATACTCGGCCGCGTCGATGGCGACCCTGACCTTCGCTCCACCCTCGTGCACGACCACCAGATTCAACTCGTTCCTGCGCATCGCTCGTCTCCTCGGTGAAACGTTCATCGGCTTTCCCTGCCGCAAGGGGTCAGTGTTGACGAAGCAATGTAGCATAAAAAGACGGTTTTGTCAACCATCTTAATAGCCAAAACCCTTTATAGCGATCTACACAATACAAAAACCCACCCGTTTGGGTGAGTTTTTGTTTTGGTAGCCCCTAGGGGAATCGAACCCCTATTTACCCCGTGAGAGGGGGTTGTCCTAGCCATTAAACGATGAGGCCATAAAGATTGTTTCATTTGGCGCATCGCTTTGTCGCTCAGTCCGGTTTTTGTTCACCGCTATTCCCATAGCGCCTCGCAAAAATC
>CAZJEZ010000014.1:0-14943 GCA_964545235.1 uncultured Gammaproteobacteria bacterium | reverse complement strand
TACACTTTTTTCCACCGCTCTTCTTGTCGGCACAAGAGCTCACGCGCACGCATTGGATCGGCCATCAATTCCTTGACCACACGCTCCATACGAACCCCTTTCGTCTCATGTCCGCCTTGCGATGCCTTTGCCAGAATAACATCTCCCGGTTTTATCCATGACTGGATAAACAATCCAGCTTCTGGCGTATCGTCGCTTGCATGAATGCACTCTTCAGGCATTCCGGCGGCAAGCGCCGCGTCTTTCATGGCGGTCGCAAATATACCACAAGGAACAAACAGGTCAATCCCAAGACGAGCGACTTCGTTGGCAATTTCTCGGTGCGCCTGCTCAGCGCCAGCACCAAGCTCACGCATCTCCCCCAGACACGCCACACGGCGTTGCCCCGGTTTCAACTCTGTTTTCGCAAGATCCCGCACCGCCGACAACACCGCTACCGGTGAAGCATTATAGGAGTCATCGTAGAGCGTCGTGTATTTGATTCCCGGAATGATTCGCGTCCGTCCAGCAACCGGAGTAAAAAACCGAAGTCGCTCCACGAGTTCATCATTCACATCCATTGCTTCCGCCAGGGCAATAGCCGCGCACGCGCTATACGCATACGATTCACCAAACACGCCCTGCAAGAAAAACACGTCTCGTTTCTGAAAACGCTCAATCGTGATTTCAAGACCAAGAGGAATATTGCCGTGCGAGCCTTCTTCCACACGAACACGCGAATCAATCAGTCGCACGTTGCATCCATCGCGACGCCCATACAGCATCACGTGCGCCGATGTCATGTGCCGCATCTCGTACACACGCGGATCATCAGCATTCAAAATAAGCGTTCCCCCGCTCCGCAAACAGGTTGCGAGCGTTGATTTTTCCTTTGCGACATCATCCGGCGTTGGATACCGTGCCGCATGAACAGGAATCATGGACGAAGATCCAGGGGTGACTCCTGTGATAATCGAAATATCCGGAGGAGCGATCGCAACAAGATGCGCAAGATCACCGGGCTTATCAGCGCCCATTTCGAGCACAAATGTCCTCACGCCAAGTTTTCCGAGTCCAAGCCCATACCAGAATGCTTTGCGCGCGGCTTCCATCCACTTCCACGGCGAACGCCCGGGAGCTTCCACACCCAATACGGTAAACGGTAGTCCTAATTCGTTATTATAGTTTTTTGGAGTCACCCGAATGCGTCGCGCAGGGTCCCCAGCCTCTAGTACGGCGGCGCACAATTGTTTCACAGACGTTTTCCCGACCGATCCAGTAACGCCAATCACAAACGGGCGTTCACGTTTGATAATCGCTCGCGTCATGCGTCCAAAAAAAGCGAAAACAAAAGATTGGTTCATAGGAATCTTCATCATAAACCTCTCGTCGTCGATGTGACAACAGGCGTCGGAAGAGCAGGTACAGCAGGCTCGGGAGGAGGGCGTTTAACAGGACGCTCCGGAGGAACTTGAAGATAATTTAAAAGAAACTTGGCCAATTTTCCAAAGAGCGGTGCGGCCGATGATTCCGCGAACTGCACGGTGCGAGGACGATCAAGTTTAACGATCATAGAAAACTTCGGGCGTTCCGCGGGGGCGTACCCGGCAAACGAACCGATCGTCGCGTCTTTCAAATACCCACCATTCGGGTCAGCGATTTGTGCCGTCCCCGTCTTGCCAGCCACGTAATACCCGGGCACCCCCGCCCGTTTTCCATGCCCTCGCTCAACAACATTCACAAGCATCGCGGAGATCAACTGAGACGCACGATCTCCAATCACACGCCGAATCAACTGGGGCTTCACCTGGTCACGCGTTCCATCGTTATGAATAATTTCCTGCACGATATACGGCTTCATCAAATATCCCCCATTCCCAAGAGCGTTGTACGCTGCCAACATCTGCAACGGCGTCACCGCGATCCCCTGACCAAACGAAGCGGTGGCATAAAAAATATCTCCTTGTTTTTCAAGCGCTTGAATATCTCCTTTTTGTTCCGTTGGAAATGTGATCCCCGTTTTTTCTCCAAACCCAAAACGCTTCACTGCATCACGAAACGCATCCTTTCCAAGAAGCCGTTCAACAAAAATCGTGGCCGTGTTCAATGACTCCGCAAGCGCCTGCGTCATTGTCTGAACCCCATGCGCCTGTTTGTCTGAGTTACGAATCGTAAAATTATCGATGTGCTCTTCGCCCATGTCCGTATAAGTTGTGTGTGGGTTTATCAGATTTTTATCTAGGCCGGCGGCATACGTCACGGCTTTAAACACGGAACCGGGCTCGTATCGATAAAACACGGCCGGATTATTCAACACGTTCACTTCTTTGATTTCTCGAACACGCTCCGGGTCAAAGTCCGGATAACTACAGATACCGAGAACAGCTCCCGTCGTCGGATCCATGATGATCACCGTCCCGCTGTCAGCCTCATACTGTTTCACACCTGCCTCGATTGTCTTGCATGCCTCGTACTGAATCGTACGATCGATCGTAAGAACAAGATCCGACCCATGACGAGCTTCAGTGAGTTCGGTGGTTCCGAGAGCAAGACGCCGTCCAGCCGCATCACGCTCCGCAATCAATTTTCCGTACGTTCCAGCCAGTTCTTTTTGAAAATAACTTTCTAGTCCGTAACGTCCTTCACGCTCGTTCTGATCATTCAGCGTCACAAATCCAAGCCACTGCCCACCCATGCCCTTTTCAGGATACGAACGAATCGTTGTTTGACTCACTCCAACACCCAAGAGCTTTTTTTCCTTCACTTTTTGAATCGTATCCCATGGAACGTCTTTTCCAACAACCATGTATGTCGCCGTAGGTGACGTTAACCGAGGCATCCACTCGTTCGCGTCGAGCGCAAGCGTCTCAACAAGCGTTTTCGCGGTCCCTTCTCGATCCTTGATTTCTTTCGGGACAACAAACACCTGCCAGGCATCACGATCCTTCACGATTGGGTGAAGTGATTTATCAATAGGATCGCGGGTATAAAGCGTCCCTCTCCGCGGCACGAGTGACGATTGCAGTCCGTGCTGATCGGAAGCGAGAAGAGCGTACGCATCGTGTTCAAGGACTTGCAGCTGAAAAAACCGCGCCGCCAAGAGCGCTCCCCCAACAAGAATACCGATCCATAAGATACGCAAACGGCGCTCCGGAGATCCGGAAGACCGTTCCGACACGCGTGAGAAGGATGCAGAATTCGAGCGCATTTCCCCTATTCTACCCTGGGTGTGCGCGGGTTCCAATAGACGCGGTCAGCGAGCGCCGGCGGGAGGTACTCCCCCTCTCCGGATCCGTACCCAAGTTCTTTCATCAGCTTCGTTGGCGCGTTCCGTAAATACATCGGGACCGGTTCCTGTGGTCGTTCTCGTGCATCATTCATTGCCTGCTGAATTGCCTCATCGAGCGCTCGTGATTTTGGCGCTTCCGCGAGATACACCACCGCCTGCGCAAGATTCACGGAACATTCGGGCATCCCAATCATATGACACGCCTGATACGTAGCGACCGCTTGTACAAGCGCCTGTGGATCAGCGATGCCTATGTCTTCGGAAGCAAACCGCACCAAACGGCGCGCTACATACAACGGGTCCTCCCCACCCGCAAGCATACGCGCCAGCCAATATACGGACGCATTCGCATCTGATCCTCGCATACACTTATGAAGCGCGGAAATACTATTATGGTGCTCTTCACCGTTACGGTCGTACATCTGATGACTACGTTGAAGCACATCGGCAAGCTGTTCACGGGAAAGCGTACGCTTCCCTGCAACCATCGGCGTTGATAACACGGCGAGCTCTAAAAGCGTAAGCGCATGACGCACATCACCATCTGCCGATTGCACAAGCAACGCACGGACGTTATCAGAACACGTGACAGCAAGACGCCCGCATCCCCGCTCCGTATCTTGGAGCGCACGAATAACCGCCTGGTCAACCAATTCGTTCGGGACTTTTTCAAAGACAAACACTTTGCTACGCGATAACAATGCCGAATTGATTTCAAAACTCGGATTTTCTGTGGTAGCGCCAATAAGCTGAATAGTTCCACGTTCAACGTGCGGTAACAACGCGTCTTGTTGAGATTTATTAAATCGGTGGAGCTCATCTAAAAACACAAGCGTTTTTTGTCGGTGGAATTTCCATCGGTCCTCTGCCTCGGCAAGAATCTTGCGCAACTCCGGAATACCAATAAGAACAGCTGACAATTCAATAAACACCGAAGACGTGTACTGCGCGATGAGCTTGGCGACGGTGGTCTTCCCACACCCGGGAGGTCCCCAAAAAATCAGGGATGGGACCGCGTCCTGCTCAATCATTGTCCGTAGAGGTTTGCCTGGAGCGAGCAAGGCCGTTTGCCCAACGACTTCATCAAACGAACGCGGGCGCATGCGTTCAGCGAGCGGGGCTTGGCGTTGGCGCGCTGACTCACCAGAAGCATCAAACAAGTCCTTCATAGAACGCCTATGGTAACGAACAGAACTAGAACGCGCAAACAAAAACATCCTTGTTTCCAAGGATGTTCTCATTCATAACTTACGTATAAATTTTGACGCGACGTCCACCTGTGGCACCGCCCGTACGAGGACGTCCTCCACCCGTGTGTGGGCGTGAGGCTCCGCTCTGCTGTGCACGAGCGGATTGCTTCGATTGGTAGGGGTTTGTTGATGCCGACTGTGGGGATCGGTTGCTGTAGCCATATCCTGGCGTTTTGCTTCCACCGTATCCACCACCGAATCCACGACCGCGCGCGTCGCGTGAAGCGCCGCCATAGGAACGCTGACCTCCGCCATACGAGCGTGCTGCATCTTCGGTATAGGCGGGCAAGGCGCGTTTAGGGGGCAACGTGGTAGGCACTGGCTTTTGCGGAATGGTTTTACGGATCAACGACTCAATCGTGCGTACATCACGCTTTTGGTCAAACGTAGCAAAGGAAATAGTCATTCCTGACGCGCCAGCACGGCCTGTACGTCCAATGCGATGCACGTAGTCATCTGGGTTATCTGGAAGATCGAAGTTTACGACAAGCGCAATTTCTTTCACATCGATACCACGCGCAGCGATGTCCGTGGCGACAAGCACGCGATAGGTTCCACGTTTAAATCCGTCGAGTGCGCCGCGACGTTGCGCGAGCGAACGATCGGAATGCAATTCAGCGGACGTGTGCCCCATTTTTTGAACCATTTTACAGACCTTCTTTGCACCATGTTTCGTTCGTGTAAAGACAAGCACCGTACCCTTGTTCGCTTCAAGAATATGTTCAAGTAAACGAATCTTATCCTCTTTACCAATAAAGTAGAGCTCTTGTGAGACGTTTGTCGCCGATGTGCCTGCACGCGCGATTTCAATATGCGTTGGAGAGTGCATGTACGTGCGTGCGAGCTTCAAAATTTCCGGAGGCATCGTCGCCGAAAACAACATTGTTTGACGCTCTTTTGAAACCGTTTCAAGAATGCGATTAATCTGTGGAGCGAATCCCATGTCCAACATACGGTCCGCTTCATCAAGCACAAGCGTGTTAACCGTTGCGAGATTCACTGTGCGCTGATTGAGGTGATCAATCAATCGACCTGGTGTCGCAATAATAACATGCGGCTTCTGGCGTAACATGGATAACTGAAGTCCCATGGATGCCCCACCAATCAGCACGGCTGTGCGTAAACCAATCTGGCGAGCAATCTTTTGTAGCTCCTCTTCAATCTGAAGAGCGAGCTCACGTGTTGGGGCAATGATCAAGCCCTGTTGTTTTGTTTGTGAGATACGCTGAATCATCGGAATGGAAAACGCGAGCGTTTTACCGGTTCCGGTTTGCGCAATACCGATAACATCCTCGCCCTGCATCGCGACAGGAATTGCTTGTGCCTGAATAGGTGTTGGCTGAATGTATCGAAGTTTTTGGAGAGCTTCGAGGAGTTTTGGCGCAATGCCAAGTCCCTCAAACGTAGTCTGGGTAGACGTCATAACATGATAATGCATGATGTGACTCTCAATCCATGCGTGTCATCATCATGACGTAACCGCGGCGTGAGTCTCGAGCCGAATCATCAGCTCAACATCATAGGCCGACAGCATACCAGAAAACCTCAAAAATGTCAACGTTCTGAAGGGGCTGTACACAGACCCTTGACAGAATCCGAGATTTGTGGCAGCCTATTCACCGAAGTTCGAGACGGCCGTTGCTGTCGAGGGCTTCTGCGGGGACCTTGTTCCCGTAGCCTTACAACCCACACACATCACCAGAGAGGAACCCGGCGACCATGGAGAACATCATCCGTCTCAGTCCGCCGGGCAGCTCGTCCCGATAAAGCGAGAAACTGCCGCCCGGCCTGCGCGATCAATCGCACTGGTCATCGACAACGCGGCACTCGCAAAATCGACGAGTCTGGAATGGCCACACTGGTGTGGCCGACGAGCGTGTAACGCTCGCACTCCAACCCAAGCAAAGGAGGAAACCATGGGTGGAGCAGGTTAGTGTGTGGGAGCGGTCGTATTCCTCAGCGACCGCCTGCCCCCTTAGATGTTCACTCTGTGGACGCATAAGGGGGGACGTCAAGATCGTCGGTTAAGCGCTCCAACGACAAAGCCGGCTCACCGAGCCCGCCAAGTCCTTGTGCCTCACCTCACGCGCTGCCGTCGCCGCTCCCCATCACCCGGCCAGGCGGGAAACCCGCTGGCCACAACCCCCAGATCCTCGAAAAAAGAGAAAGAGGTCGTAAGAGTCCAATGGAGATCTCGCGCGGGTAACGCCCGCCGAATGTGTAACCAGGGCCCGCGCCCGTCGTGCATCGCACCGCGCGAACACGCATGGCGGAGCGCCTCAACGATGCGCTCACGAAAAAAAGAAAGAGGTCGTAAGAGTCCAATGCACTGGTAAAAAAGAAGCGACCACGGTCGCCCACGATAACCACCGCGCATCACGCTCCGCTCCGACTCCTCCGCCCTTCCTCACTCGCCCCTTCCCCCGTCGGTTGCGACCGACGCCTCCTGCCAAACGGCCGGGGAGCGCGTGTGCACAGTCGTGCCACGCGCCCCCGCCCTCCCCTACAAATCGTGAACTCCGTTAACGCTTTGTACCGGACAAACCACTCCATCACATGATGGGGTGTTTTGTTTCTGCGAGACAAGGTGCTCGAGCGATGTTATGATACCCGTATGCAAAAAAAATCTGGATTTGTTGTATTTGTGGGACGCTCAAACGTCGGCAAATCAACACTGCTCAATACCATCATCGGCACGAAGGTCGCTATCGTCACACCAAAAGCACAGACAACGCGTCACCCGGTACGCGGCATTTACACCGATGAACGCGGACAAATCGTTTTCGTAGATACGCCTGGTTTTTTTCTTGGCAAAAAAGATGCTGTCTCGTTGCGATTAAACCAGCTCGCACGGGAACAGCTCGAAGGTATTGAGGCTATCGTCTACATCATGGATCCGACCCGCGAACCGGGCTCCGAAGAAACGCACATCCAAGATATCCTTCAAAAGCTTTCTATTCCAATCATTGCCGTCATTAACAAGTGTGATTTGCCGCTCGAAAAGCGTCCGGCTATGCCGACCTTCCGTGCCATCGATGTCGGACAAAAAGAAACAATCGAACTCTCCGCCATCACACATGCGGATGTGAATCATTTACTCGATGCGCTCTTCGCGCTCATTCCGACGGGTGAACAATTTTATCCTGACGCGCAACTCACCGACATCCCACAAAAAGAATGGCTCGAAGAACTTATCCGTGAAAAAGTCTTTTTACACATCCGCGACGAAGTCCCTTATTCCGTCCATGTAGAAGTAAACGAAATAGAACAGCCGCCAAGCGGCGGACTTCGTATAGATGCCACCATCTACACGACAGACGACCGGTACAAGGGTATTATTATCGGGAAGGGCGCCGCGATGCTAAAACAAATTGGGTCCGATACGCGCCACGAACTAGAACAAGCAACAGATTCCCGCGTACGTCTCGATCTCCATGTGGACGTCGATCCGAAATGGCCACAACGCTTCAAATAATATGCGCACCCAACCAAAACCCCCCGGAGGCATGTCACCCGAACTTGCCGCAACCCTCAGGCGTATCCAAGCCTTGAGCGCAACCCTGCCGGGCGGAGAGCGCTCACCGAGCCCTCCCGTAAACGGTGGAGGGACGAACGAACGAAGAACAAGCGAACGCGTTGAATCCCCCGCGCATGTCCAACGCGTGGCGAACATCTCTCACGTAAAAGAACATTTTCTAGAGACCTACCCAGATCGCGCAGATCTCGCCAACACATGCGACACGATTCTTGGATGTTCCCTTCTCGAATCCGAAGATCTCTTGCTGAAAGAGCTGGGGGTTGCGGAACGCGCACAAGATGCCTCACATATTGAAGAGCTACGAAAACTCCTCCACGCGGTAAGCTGGATGAACCATAAACCAGCACCAAAAGAGCTGCATAAACTCACACATGTAGCAAAACAGTCGTTAACTCACGCCCGTGAGCTTTTAGATCGTCTTGCCGCGGAACGAGCCGCTCACGCCCGAGTAGATCCAAGTGAAGCTCATGAGATTTTTGCTTCGCGTTCAGAGGATGTGCAGACCATCATCCGAGCGATTGAACAAGGCCTGTCTGGAGAGAACGCCGAACAAGCCACAAAAGCAATCGAGGGGTTTATCGTGGATGCGCGCAAAACCCTCACGTTTCAAATCGGAAAGGGACGTTCCGTGGACTGGCACGATGTATCAACACGCCCGGAACACTATCAGAAACAGCGCGGACTTCTTGATACCCTTCAAGAACTTCGCCTTATTCGCGATCAGATCTACTACCAACGTTTATATCCCGATTGGTTTGCGAAACGGAAAGAACCGCCTCACGCCCTCGCTTCAGCCTAACTGTTGCAACTGCTCTTGAGCATCCGCAAGTTTCTGTTTCATGCCATCGATGACATGCGCAGGCGCTTTTGACGTAAATTCTGTGTTTGCAAGCTTCTGTTCAAGAGAGGCAATGTATCCAGCGACTTCCGTGCGTTGTTTTGCACGCTTCGCCTCCTCCGCTTCTACATCAATGCTTCCTGCACGATCAAGCGCGATGGTACGCGTTCCAGAAAGCGTCGTCACCCACCCGGCAGGCGATTCTTCTACGAAGCGTACCGTCTTTGCACGAACGAGCGATTGAACAGCTGTCATGTGTTTTTCAAGAACATCGTTTTCATCACCAGCACCAATCAAAGCGAAGTCCACTCGCTCCGCCGGAGGGATTCCAGCCTCCATACGTAATCGACGAAAATCCGTTACAAGGCGCTGAACCATCGTGAGCTCATTGATCGAGGATTGATCCGCATCCACACCATCCAACGCGGGCCATGGCGCAACAATCAGTTTTCCCTCAAAACCAGCCATTCCCCACACATGCTCCGTTACAAACGGCATGAATGGATGCCACAACGCCAGAATCGTTTTCAAGATCGTACGCAACGTGTCCGTGTTCGCTCCTTCCACTTTTTTGATTTCCAAGTACCAGTCGGCGAGTTCGCCCCACGTAAAATCACGCAACTCTTCGCCAGCGGATGAAAGCTGATAGCTCTCAATCTTGTGCGTCACAGATGCGGCCACTTCTTTCAACCGAGAGAGAATCCAACGATCTGTCGCTGTTTCAGGAGCTGTACTCGCCTCACCTAGCTGCAGTAAGATGAACCGAGAAATATTCCAAAGCTTGTTCGTAAAGTTTCGGTAACCGGCGATCTTTGCTTCCGAAAGCTTTGTATCTTGTCCTGGAGATGTGCCGACAACGAGCGATAAGCGTACCGCGTCTGTTCCGTACGTCGGAATCAGTTCGAGCGGGTCCAAGATGTTGCCCAATGATTTAGACATCTTTTTTCCATGCTCATCCGTGACAAGTCCATGAAGATACACGTCCTTAAACGGAATCTCGCCGATGGCATACAACGACATAAGCACCATGCGCGCCACCCAGAAAAACAAGATATCTCGCCCTGTTTCAAGCACCGCTGTTGGATGAAAGGCTCGATGCTCAGCCCATGCCTTCGCATCCGGCCATCCGAGCGCGGAAAACGTCCACATACCCGACGAAAACCAGGTATCCAGAGTATCCGGATCTTGCGCCCACCCTTCGCCAGAAGGCGCGCGTTCTGCAACCACTGTTTCGACAGACCCATTCGCACCGTCCCGCGTCCACACCGGAATACGATGTCCAAACCAAATCTGACGAGAAATGCACCAGTCACGCAATCCATCGATCCAACGATGATACACATCGGCAAAACGATCTGGAGTGATAGCGATATGTTTGTCCGCCACCGCCGCATGCATGAGTTCTTTCAACGTCACCTTGTCACCTTTTTTCCATGCAAGCGTATCCTGTCGCAAGGAAAAAGGCTTCGTTACACGAACAAACCATTGCTTGCTCGGGAGTTGTTCAACGACAGCTCCCCCACGCTCCGCAATCGGCAATGCCTGATCAATCTCTTTCACATCCACAAGCAACCCCGCCGCACGAAGTTCACTCTCAATCACCTCACGAGCCTCAATCGTCGTTAATCCCGCACATGACCCACACCCGTCCATAAGACGCCCCTGCTCGTTAATCACTTGCACCGTTTGAAGACCGTGTCGCACACTCATGTCTGCATCAATCATGCTATGTGCCGGCGTCACACCAAGTGCGCCTGTGCCAAACGCCGGATCAACAGCCGCATCTGCAATCACGCGAATCGTGAGCTCGCGCCCGCAGAAAACCGGATGGAACTCTTTCCCAATGTATTCTACATAACGCGAATCGTCCGGATGTACAGCCACCGCCGTATCACCAAATTTCGTTTCTGGACGTGTTGTTGAAATAGGAATTGGAAACGAGGCGTCATAGCGAAACGTATACAGCTTTGCCTTCACGTCCTTTGTGAGTACCTCATCATCAGAAAGCGTTGTTTGAAACTGCGGATCCCAATTCACGATACGATGCCCACGTTCAATCAAACCATCTTCAAACATCATCTTGAACACGGTGAACACGGCATGATTTCGATCTTCGTCAAACGTGTAACGTTCACGTGTCCAATCACACGACGATCCCATCTTGCGTACCTGATGATTGATCGTATTCTTTGAGTCTTCTGCAAACGCAACAACACGCTCGAGGAATTTTTCGCGTCCGAGTTCGGCGCGCGGGTCCTTCATTCCTTCCTTGATGAGGATCTGTTCAACTTTAACTTGCGTAGCAATCGCTGCGTGATCCGTACCCGGCACCCACAAGGTCCGCTTGCCCGACATGCGGTGAAACCGAATCAGGATATCCTGAATAGCAAGCATGGTCGCGTGACCCATGTGAAGCGTCCCCGTACGATTCGGAGGAGGCATCATGATAGCGTACGGTTCCCCCGCCTGATTGCGATCCGGCAAGGCTTCAGGAATAAACGCTCCGGAAGCCTCCCAGGCGGCATACATCGCATCCTCAATAGAGGCGGATTCAAATGCTTTTGGCAATAATGTTGCGTCAATCATACAGAATAGGCACAGCGTACAGGAAAAGTCGGCGTACGAAAAGGCGAGGATGAGGCTTCAAATTCACCTATTTTGTAAAGGTAGACTAGTCATAGTTTTTATCATTTTTCAAGGATTTCTTCTTGACATACGGAGGATGTCAACCCGTTGACAGAGGGGTATCATTCACGTACCGTTTCCTGTTTCACGTGGTGAAACGTGTGTCATGTCTTATTCCGTCCCGCAACAACTCTCGGAACTCCTGAATCGCTCAAAAAAGAGCGTTCTTGTGACGACCGGTGAACATCCTGATCTCGACGCGGTTTGTAGTGCAATCGCGTTTGCTTTTGTGTTACGTACGATGGGAAAAACATACGACCTCATCCTCCCCCCAAATACAGTGAACTCCTGGCCCTCGTTTTTAGCAAAACCGGAAGGCCTTCGAACAGATCTTGGGGCCATGCGAGCGTTTCACATCCGGATAGATGTAACAAAGATTCCTTTATCAGAACTCATGTACGACGTGCGCGATGGCGTCTTAGATGTCACTCTCGTTCCAAAAACAGGATCCTGGACTCCTCAAGACGTGTCCATGCGGTATGGGGATGACCGCTACGATTGTATTGTCACGTTTGGCGCACCGGATCAAGCGTCTCTCGGAGCTCTTGCGCGCGAGCACGCCGATTTTTTGTATCGCACAACCGTGGTGAATATCGACCACTCGCCCGCCAACGAACACTGGGGACAAATTAACCTAGTAGATATGAATGCGGTCGCGGTATCTGAGGTTGTGAGCGATTGGATGGGAACGTCAGGCATTGCCTTGACTGAACCCATTGCAACCGCCCTGCTCACCGGAATGATCGCCAAGACAAAGAGCTTCCGAACAGCCCAGGTGAGCAACAAGACCATGCAAGTGGCGGCCACCCTCATGCAAGCTGGCGCGCGTCGCGATGAAATTCAACGCGGGTTGTGGCGCACGCGTTCCGTCCCGGTATTGAAACTCTGGGGCCGCGCATTGTCACGCCTAGAACAAGATCGGAGCACGGGACTCGTGTGGTCAACCTTATCGGCCGGTGACTTCGTCGAAGCCGGATCCTCTGCGGACGCGCTTGAAGACGTTGTACACGAGCTCCTTTCCTACGCCCCTGAAGCAAAAACAATTGTCTTAATTTGGCAGGATCGCGAACGCGTCCAAGTGAGCATCCACACGCAATCGCCTGTAAACGCAGCCGATCTTGCTCGTCCATTCGGCGGAACAGGCACACGCACGCGAGCGGTCTTCACCTATCAAGAACAAAAACCACTGCAAGAAGCGACGCGTGACATCATCGAACGCATCCAAAAAACGCTTACTGCATAACGTGGCGCTGGCGGTACACTTCGTAGAGAACAAGAGCTGCCGCGACGCTTACATTAAAACTTTGGACAAAGCCGATCATCGGAAGACGAAGTGTGGCCGTTGCGACAGCCTTCCACTGCGGTAACACCCCTTCATGCTCATTTCCAACAATGATAGCCGTTGGCTCTCCAAAATGAGCCCGGACGGGATCAATCGCCTCATCCGTAAGCGCTGTAGGATACATAGCCATCCGAGCATCCATCAAATGTGTTGCGAGCGCATCAAAAGAATTCCACCGAGAAATAGTCAACCATTTTGCCGCCGACATGGCCGTGCCACGAATTTCAGACAGGCGCGGCTTTTGTTTTCCGGTATATAACAAGTGAACGTTTCCAACGCCAAACGCATCACACGAACGTAAAATAGCTCCAACATTATGCGGATTATCTACGTGGTCTAAAACAACGCATAGATCAGATTGTCGATGCCGCGTAACTTCCGCGATACGATGCGCCCGTTCAGGCGTCATAAGGTCTTCGCCATGAAGTCATGTACAATCCGGTATTTGAGAAGGTAGGTAACGGTTTCTTTGCGGAGTCGTGTTTTTGCAAGTCGCGCCTGTTCCTCAGCATTGGCTTCGATTTTTTTAAGGAGCGCATTGACTGCCGCCTGTTTTGTGGATTTCGCTTTTTTTGTTGTTGCGGCCGCGAGTTGCTTTTTTGCTTTTTTAAGCGCGGTTTGAAGCTTTGTTCCTTCTGCCTTTGCGGCATTCAACTGCTCAACAGAACCGCTCGTCACACGGTCCCAATACTCCATCGCTTTTCCGATGCGCGCGGGTCCCCCATTGTACGCGGCCACAAGATACTCGCTCGCCACATTTACATCACTTAAAAACATTGAGCGCGCGCTACCGGGTAGCTCCGCCAACAAATCATCGAGATACAGAATATTTGCCAAAATAGAAATATCCGTTTGACGCATGGCTTCATCGTAAGAAACCGGAAGACCTACGTCTGCGTGGCGTCGTTGCACTGATTGATACGTCGCCTTCATGAACTGTGCGAGTCCGCGTGCACCGGCCGTAGACGTTTCTTTGCTATACGCTTCCTTACGATTAAGAGCGATTCTTGTATAAAATGGAATCAGAGCCTGCTCCCCTCGGTTCGCGAGCGATGGTCGGTCAAGATGTTCAATCGCAACAATGGACTTAGGAAGTACCGGATCAATGATTTCTGACACGAGTCGTGACGGAAAGGCGCTTGAGTGCACCCGCTTCGCATTCAACGTAGCATAGGCATCATCAACCCACCCTTGAAGGAGTTGCTTTCCGATAGCCACGATCTCTGGAGTTTCGAGCGCTCGAGAGTAGGGGGTGAAAACCGAATATCCACGAGTGGGATACGTATATACCTTCTTTACCTTCACACGATCAACCGATGGACGACGCACAGCAATCACAACCTCGTGCGTCTTTGGTGAAAACCACGAAGCCGTATATCCGTCATATTTCCAGGCCGTTGCAAGACCAACAGATACATCTTCACGGCGCGAGGTCTGAGCCTGCGTATCCCATAACAAAGCGGATACCCAAACACGCTGTTTATCAATAGCTCTCTTGGGATCAACTGGTGTCGAAGCAAGCGTCGCCTGCGCATCGTAGACAGCCTGAAGAAGCGCAGGGACAGGCGGAGGCGTAACAAGCCCGGGCACGGGGAGCGTTGATGTAGCCGGAAGTAGGCCATCTGTCGATGTCGTGGATATCGGAGAACAAGAGGCAGGCGGCGCCCCCAACCCGAGCTGAAATAAAAGCCTTACACGCGAATCACCCATGAACCCACTCACGGGATGAAAAAAACGACCATCGCTCATCTGGAGAATCAAAGGAGCGGTCGACGTTGTAGGAGCGAGAGGGATGGTGGATGTCGTGGAAGTAGTGTCAGCAAAAGCAGGCGCGGCTGACGCGAAAAGAAACGTGCACCCAGCATACGCAATCCATGGAAGGAAACGCATATACAAAGTATACCATGAAACCACTTTTTCGTTACACAAAAATGCCCGCACACGGCGAGCAGGCTCCACATAAACAGATTTATCTTCGGCGCCGCTCGTCTTCCGCAATCATGCGTAACGCCTTCGAAAGTA
>CAZJEZ010000013.1:0-17727 GCA_964545235.1 uncultured Gammaproteobacteria bacterium | reverse complement strand
GTGGCACATGCCACATTGTACATTCGTTTGTACCTTCACATCCGCGTCAGGCACCACTTGTAGGGGCCGTTGCTCACTTTCTCACGGGCACACACGGCCCCTGTTAAAATACAAAAAATGCGTTGACCTAGTTCATTTCTTATCCTCTTCACAACCTCTCTTTTTTCACATACAATATAGGCCAACAGTATGATTTCTCAAGACTTTATAAAACAGATGGAGGCCCGACTGTTGGACGAAAAGACACGTTTAGAACGTGAGCTTGAAGAGTTCGCTAAAAAAGATCCAAAAAATGCCGGTGCCTTCGACGTAGCCTTTCCAGAATCAGGCGGCAATTCAGACGACGATAACGCCATGGAAGTTTCCAGCTACGCTGATGAACTTTCTTTGAGTACAAAACTTGAGGGTGAGTTACGCGATGTTGTAAAGGCGCTGGATGCTGTTGCAAAAGGCACCTACGGTATCTGTAAATACTGCAACAAAGAAATCGACGAAAAGCGCTTGGAGGCCCGCCCAACGTCATCTGCATGCATCAACTGCAAAAAAACACTCACACAAGAGCTGTAATCCAACGATACGGCGGAGTAGCCATCGCCCTTAGCGCGATGGCTTTTGACCTATGGACGAAGTGGCATTGGTTTGGAAATGAAGCTTCGCTCATTCCTCACATCATCTCTATCACCTCACACAAAAACGAAGGGCTTCTCTTTAATATTCCATCCCCCTGGTGGTTAAGTGGAGGTATAACAGCTTTATTCCTTCTCGGACTCTGCTACATCGCCTACACGCGCACAAACAAACACTCTCTACAAACATACGTAAGCCTTTGGATGATTATTGGTGGCGGCCTTGGAAACCTCTGGGACCGTCTCACGCTCCATTTCGTGCGCGACTGGATGCTATTCTTTGAAAGAAGCGCGTTGAATGCAGCAGATGTCTGTATCTTTACAGGAATGTTCCTGATCGGCTTAGAACATCTGCGACATCCACAGCTTGACACTCAAGAAAAATAATGGAACGGAGTAGAGAGTATGACCTCTCACGTTCTCACCGGATGCTTATCTGGCATGCAGGCGATTCCTGTAACAATTGAATGCGATATTTCACCCGGGTTACCACAATGCACGATTGTTGGACTCCCAGACACCGCCGTACAAGAAGCTCGCGAACGCGTGCGCTCAGCTATTCGGGCAACGGGGTATGCGTTTCCGCGCACACGTATCACCATTAACCTGGCGCCAGCACACATACGAAAACGCGGGAATCAGTTCGATCTTCCACTCGCTCTAGCGATCTTGTCTGCTGATGGAATAATTCCCCCTCTTCCAAAGACGCTATTTGTCGCCGGAGAGCTTGGCTTAGACGGCTCTATTCGCGCCCTACGTGGAGCCTTGCCCCTCGCTCTTCTTGCTGCGGAATGCGCTCCAGATGGCTGTTTAATGCCCGCAGAAAACGCACCTGATATTTCCGTGCTCGACACAGGAACATGTCTCGTAGCAACAACACTAAAGGAGGTGATCGAGCATCTTCAGGGTACACGCGCACTACCCGCCCTCGAATCATGTCCGTGGAAACCAGAAATCGATCCAACATCTTCTGTAGATCTTACAGAGGTCGTAGGACAAACGCTTGCAAAACGTGGCCTAGAAATTGCCGCCGCAGGCGGACACCATCTTCTCTTTCACGGCCCTCCCGGAACTGGAAAATCTATGCTCGCAAAAGCTGCACGGAGTATCCTCCCTCCACTCACCAAGTCAGAATGGATCGAACTATCTCAAATTCACTCCGCCGGAGGCCTCGGAAGCCCTCCACGCATGCGCCCATTTCGCGCTCCACATCATTCAACAAGTCCCGTGGCTATGCTGGGAGGCGGCAACCCTCTTCGCCCAGGAGAGCTGTCTTACGCGCACCGTGGCGTCTTGTTTCTAGATGAATTTCCGGAATTTTCTCGCACCGTCATCGAAGGCTTACGCGAACCCCTCGAAGAACATCAGCTCCTTGTGAGTCGACTCAATGGAACTATGCGTATCCCAGCCGACTGCATGTTAATTGCCGCGTTAAATCCTTGTCCGTGTGGCTCGAGCGGAGACCGGGTTACTCCATGTAGATGCTCCCCGGCCTCGCGTGAACGATACCTTCAAAAATTGAGCGGCCCCATCCAAGATCGATTCGACCTGATCGTACGAGTGAACCATCTTACCGAGGAAGACCGTATGAATAAAAAGGCGGGCGAATCCTCGAACGCCGTGCGGGAACGCGTAACGTATGCCCGTGAACAACAATATTGTCGCTACAAGAAAAACCAAACGAACGCCAATGTATCGGATACGCGTCTCTTGCAGGAGGGAAATTTTTCAGCCGACTCTATCAAAATTCTTGAGAAAGCGGTGGAAACCCACCATCTTTCCATGCGACGCTTTAAACGCTTGCTGCGCGTTGCACGGACGATCGCCGATCTCGAAGGGTCGGTATCTGTAGAAATCGTTCATGCCCAAGAAGCGCTCTGCTATCGCGCGCAGCTCACCTAAACGCAAACGTGTAAACCGCTTTGTTTGACGGAGCCCTCCGTTGGTTGCTACCGTAGAAGGTACGCTCCAACTTTTCTGCTTACACAAGCGAAAAACAGCCATGTCCTCTGACCCAAAACGCTCCCTTTTCGAACGACTTTTTTCAAGCCTTCTGCTTGGGTGCGCCTTCGTGTTACGAGTGCTTTCTGGGATCATTAAACACGTATCAACAGCTTTTCTCTGGATACATCGAGTCTGTTTTCTTCGTATAGCTCGTCCGTTTTACATCAGCATCATTCTAGTACGCGTACGCCTGCTTCGTTGGCTCGCCTCCGCTCGTGGATGGCTCTTTCTTCTCGTAGCAAACCGTTACACGCTCCACACAGTAGTCATCTGCTTGGTTGCCCTTGTCTTATTTACACAACGAGGCATGCAGCAGACGGCTTCTGCCTCCGATATGGGACGCCGAACCCTCCTCTACACATGGGTCACCGATCGATCGGATGACTACACGGAGGTCACGCCCATGGAAACGCTCTTCAAAGAACGGGCAAGCCATCTCGCCGACGATACCATCATCTTTTTTCCAGGATACGACGATGACTCGAATGCGACAGCAGATATGCTTGCGGAGGACACGGTCCCCGGAAGTATAAGCGCCATTTCAGACCTAGACGATGATGAGGCAAGCACACGTACCACGACAGAAAACTACGCCGTACGAGACGGAGACACGGTCGCAGGGATTGCTCGCCGATTCCAGGTAGACATTCCCACCATTGTGGCAGTGAACAACCTGGGGACACGCGCATTTATTAAGCCGGGCATGGTTCTTAAGATTCCGGCAGCATCAGGTGTCCTCCATATTATTCGTTCCGGCGACACACTCGAACGCATCGCCTCCAAATACCAAGTGAGCGCTGAAGCCGTAGCTATCGCCAACCACGTATCCTCAAATTCCTCGCTCACGATCGGAGAAGAGCTTCTCATCCCAGGAGCAAAGGTGAGCGCTCCCGTGGTCAAGCGTCCTGTCGCCGCCCGTCCAACACTCCCCGCTTCTACCATCCGAGGCAAAAACTACGACATCTACCAGGAGCTCACCAAGCAAGATGAGCGCATCAAACCGAGTGATGCAAAAGAAGAAGCGACCCCGGAACGACCAAAAACCAAACTCTTCTGGCCGACACGACAACGTCTTATTAACCAGTATTATGGCTGGCGACACACAGGTGTCGACATCAATGGCGACTACACAGATCCTATCTATGCCTCCGATGATGGCGTTGTTGAAAAAGCCGGCTGGAACAACGGCGGCTATGGACTCATGATTTTCATCAACCATGAAAACGGAATAAAAACACGCTATGCCCACGCCTCAAAAATGTTCGTCGCGGCAGGCGACCGCGTGAAACGTGGCCAAGTAATTGCCATGGTCGGAACAACGGGACGATCAACCGGAACGCACCTCCATTACGAAGTCTACATAAACGGAAGACGCGCAAATCCGCTCACCTACACTCGATAAATCAAGAGACCAGATACAAGAAAGCAAAAGGCCGCGAAAGAGCTCGCGGCCGGTTCGTTCCTACAGCACAGAGGCGTAGGGATACGTGTGATTGAAGCGGTCCCTCTCCTCGAGATCCGCTTCATTCAACCTCTTCTTCACGCCACCAATCGTGGTGGGGAGGTTGAAGTAGTGGATGATCGAGACGGAGACAGCCCCTCGCAGATCGGAATATGGACCATGAGGCGGTAAAACAAAACCCTCAGGAAGAAGACCGATGCGCTTGAGAACATGAGCCACGTCGTAGCCGGTGTGCGTGTTCCACTCCCAGTAGCCGTTCATGCCGTTACTGACGGCGCACCACGCCGCGAGCCGCTGAAGCTCCCAGTCCATGTCGCACATCACAGCGATGCAGAAACGGTCGTTCCAGTAACATTGATGCGGGGGCTGGTCCGTGTAGGCGAAATGAGCAGCATGAATGAAAGAGGGGTCGTCATGCAGGATCTCTTGAGTACCCTTCACCACGGCATCCACTTTGGCGTGCGCCCAGCTCCAGGCAGCCCTGTATTGACGCTCGCGCTCAGCGCCGCTGGGACCACGATCCTTCTTCTGGGGGAGGATGTGGAGACTGGGATCGCCGTCGCCCCTCACCTCCTTATCGCTCTTCACGAGACCGAGCTCGTTGTCCTTGAAGAGACGAAGCGCCCGGAACAGAGCGTTGATCTGCGACGCAGACCGACGACCCTTGCCAATGAACGTCACCGCCGCCACGAACAAGCTCGTGAGCCGACCGATCAACTCATGATCCGTCGAATAAACCTCTGGTCGATCAATCTTCCCAACTCCCATGGCTGTACCTCTGTTGTGATTCGTTCCCACCTATTGGGAACGCCATATAGCAACACAAATTAACGTGTTTGTCAATATAAAAACGCCCCGTCGGATGACGGAGCGCCTTATTTTCCCTCTTCTATCGAGCTGTGCCCCCTGGCAACAAACGCGTATTACATCCTTGGTAACAGGCTGAGTAGTTCGTTTCGCAGCTTTGTCCTGCCGGAGGTGCTGCCAAACAGGTTGTACGCTCATCTCCGCAGCGATAGACGCATTGGCTATACGTTTCTGCACTTGGCGTTGGCACCGTTATTGTCGTTGCAGGATCCGTCTGAGGCACCGCTGGTACCGAAGGAACGGTCGGAGAAACGAGCGTGTTTGAAAGCGTATTCATGCTGAGACGACCATCTTCCGTGAGGAACCCTGCATTCTGAAGCTGTTCAAAACGCTCCGAAGCACGGGTGCGGTTCTGACAGCGTAACTGACAAAGAATGAACCCGGCCTCGTTTCGGAAATTACGCTGACAATCGCTTTGACATGTGTATGCCGTCTGATCAAAAAGACAGGCGCCCAAATTACTGCGAAACAACTCTGCGTAGACGCGACACATCGGCTCTTGAGCCGCGCCACGAAATACAGCACATTCGCGAACATAGGCTGCTGGCGTTCGCGCACCTTCAACCACTTCACCGTTTGCCAAGACAACGCCGCCACCAAAGGAAGCGTAGTTGACATAGTTGTTTGCACATTCAATATTCCGAAGCGTATTCGATGGACAACGAGCGACACAGCTCACAAACGTCTGTCTACCAACCGCCCCTTCTGAAGATTGCCCGACCGCTGTGCTCGTAAAACAAGCATCAATACATGCATTCGTCTGAGCTAACGTCGCTCGTCGGGCCGACGTCGCGGTTCCACCACGTCCGCAAGATTCATAGAGACGATCAAGCTTGGTTTCGATCGCATCAAACCGCCCAAGATCCTCACGATGATTCCACCCTTGATAGGTCTGGATGAGTTCAATACGAGACCCAACTCCTCGCAAGAAACGAAAGATATCGTCTTCAATAGAAGCCGAGATACCCGTAACGTTCGCACCGAACAATAAAGAGACAAAGACGAAAAGGCCTAAAAACATTTTTTTCATATGCCGATAAGGATACCCTACTCGCAAAAAGCACACCACATGTGTACAGGTTTGAGGCCAACACGTAGACTCGTATGTAAGGAGGTTTCACATGAACGAAGAAGACGCAGACGAGGACTTCGGTGAAAAGACGACGTTCGTAATTTGCCTTCGTCACAAGAAGCGGAAGCATCCGTGCCCTATACTCGTGACCGTGAGAGCAGAAGTACGCTACGGCGGGAACCGCCCGTCCAGAGGCGACCCAATCAAGGAAGCCTTCAAACGATTCACGAGAAGAGCTCGTAAAGCGGTTCCCCTGACCAAGAGAAAAAGCGTCGACGTGTATATCGGCGCGTGGGGAAACCAACCCTCCTTCACTATTCCAAGGGCTCTTTCTAGGCTCATCGGCAAACATAGGTGGTCGATCCACTTCACGGTCGATGACTAATACCCCCCCCCTCTTCTTCTCCGCACTCGCGGGCGGCGCGCAGGCCTTTCTTCCGCGCTCCTACCCGTAAGTGCTTTTTGTTTTTTTAAAAGCATATTTCGTACTAACAAAAATCTCCGCCTTGTAAGCGGAGATTTTGTATGGTGGACCCTACCGGGATCGAACCGGTCACCTCTTCCATGCCATGGAAGCGCTCTACCAGATGAGCTAAGGGCCCTCGAAAAGCAGGAGGAAGATACCAAAAACGAGTCCACGACGCAAGGTGCTTGCTATTGGGCCCGTTCTCGCTTAGAACGCCTTTGTTCCGCCAAGACACGTGACCGAAACCGCGCCGGGACAGCCTCGCCCAAATCCCCCACTAAACGCGCTGAATCCTCCACAAAAAGATGCCACTCCGGAAGATCATCATCTAAAAGAGCATGAGGCTTTACTAAAGGAGCTTCGGGTTCAGAAGCACCTACCTCCAAAACAATCGGCGCCACGTCAGGCTTCACAAAAACACGCTCTTTTTTCACCGTCGGATCCGCTCCTCGAACCGCCAATTCAGAACGCACCATCTCTTTACGCATCAGTCCTTCGCGCGTGAGCGGCTGATACGTCTCTGTACGCGCCCAATCATGCCACTCACGGATCAGCTCCTGCGTCTCCATCCGTGCAACATCCGCACGATCCTGAAGCGTTTGTAGACGCACACGAGAAACCTCGGGGACAGACGTCTCCTTCTCTTTTGGACCACCGCCCAATAACTTGCGAAGCCACGTCATACGAACTATGGGCGCGCCGACGCATTCGGTAACGGGTCCGGAAGCTTCCCTCCTGGCTTTTGTCCCGCCTGTACCTGCGATTTCTTCAACATGTCTAGCTTTTGCATAACCGCCGCGTTTGTCGCAAAGCCATGTGACGCAATCCACTGGAGTTGCTCAATCGCTTTGTCCCGTATACCAGCTTGTTCATAAAGCGACGCGAGATACCAACGTGCATT
This sequence comes from uncultured Gammaproteobacteria bacterium, assembly GCA_964545235.1. Taxonomy (GTDB): domain Bacteria; phylum Patescibacteriota; class Patescibacteriia; order 2-12-FULL-60-25; family 2-12-FULL-60-25; genus CAZJEZ01. Next base: position 10,329 of record CAZJEZ010000013.1, on the reverse strand, counting down.
CATATCGTTGGGTTCAACGACAACTACCTGCTCAAGCAAGGTCTTTGCAGACAATACATCTTTATTGTGGGCGTACAGTAATGCAAGCTCAAACGCGACTCCCGTATTCTTTGTATCCTGTTTGAGTACCCCTTCTAGTTGTGTGATCGCGTCCCGGATACGTCCTTCACGTTCCGCCACCACCCCCATCATGTACCGCGTTGGCAAATAATCACCTTTTAGTTGGAGAGCTCTCGCAAATGCCTGTTTTGCTTTGGCGTAATTACTCATCATGCGTGAACGAGCCGCCTCCCGATCGTTCGCCGCACCCGCCTGCGTCAGCTGACGATCCTTATCACCCAGCTCAAGGTACAATGAACCGATCTCATGCGGGATGATGGGTGTTGTTGGATTCAGTGTCGCTGCCGCTTCATACATCTCAATCGCGTGAATATCTGCCGATGCGGTAAAGTTCATAAGAGATCGATACGTGCGTGCCAAAAGCAGACGCGTATCAACATCCTCCGGAAGGCGTGTACGGACAGAAACGAGCGTCTCCACACCCCGCTGAATATCCGCGTAGGCTTGAGCTAAGAGCGTAGAGGTTGGCTTTGTTTGCATGGTGGCGAGTCCACGCAATACGTACGCTTCACCCAGTGTGCGTGAAGCGTAGGGATCCCAGGGAGCAAGTTTGCTCGCTTGTTCGAACGCGGGAATAGCCGCTGCAGCTCCCTGCGCCCGAAAGAGCGATCTCCCATGAGCTAGTTCAAGACCCGACCATGTAAGACGACCAAGCCCCCACACGAGCATACACACACATCCAACGACAGCCACTAAAAACGGGATATGGGCAGCAAAAGCCTCTCGACCCTGCACATGTGCGCGGCTATCGTGCATAGATCCACGCATCACCCAGCCAGCACAGAGCCAAAACAGGAGCGTGAGGGGCAACGAAAAATGATACACGAGCTGAACGCCGAATAACGAAACGAGACCGACGAAGACAAGAGCTTTCCCCGGATTCGCGCGCTCTTCGTTCCATGTTTTCGCAGCAAAAAAGAGGAATGCGACGCAGAGCGCAAACCACGCGACCGTTCCCAAGATACCCATGGTCGGAAGAAGCGTGAGAAACGTATTATATGAACGATCAAAGATCGTATCCCAAAACGCGAAAGTGTTCACCTCAACCGGATGATGAGCAAGGTAATCGTGTGACCAGGTGCCAAGGCCGTTTCCAAACCACGGATGTTGAGCGAGGCTTTTCTTGGCAATCATCCAGCTAAGCGTCATGTTGGGGGATACTTCAACAGGAATATCCGCATGCCACGGAAACGTAAAAAACGTGAGAACGAGGGATACGAGAACCCCGGCCAGCGTAACACTCCCCCACAACGACCGACGCGAAGACACCTTATGCATCAAACTAACAACAAGTGCCGCCGCGCACCCAAGAGCAAGAATAGCAAAGCTCGTACGCGCCCCAAGAGCCAAAAGAAACAAAAAGCCAACCACTGACGTCCCTAAAAAAACCGTGTCATTCGCAACTGTCTCGCGTCCAGGAAGAACGCGCTGAACCGTTTGGCGATACAATGCGTAGACACTCGAAAGCGGGATAACGACCGCCACCAAGACACCCAGGACATACGCCGAGCCAAGCGTGGTTGCACTTGAACCTCCAAGCCAACTTCCGACCAAGGACGACCCAAGGAGATTTAAAAGACCCAGAAACGCGCTCACTCCAACGCCAGCGACAAATGAACGAAGAAGGCGAAAGGCATTGAGCTCGCTACATACCTGCGCAATTAAGCACGCCCAAGCGACCCCAATAAAAAGAGCTGTTAAGGAAAAACTTGCTTGTCCATTGATACCAACGACAGATAAAAATCGGCTTGCCGAAAACCAAGCAGAACCACTCGCAAGAACTAAAACGCTCGCCATGCCCGCCCCAAGGCTCCAAGGAATCTTCCGAAGACGACCCGTGATAAATGTACTCGCCACCCACGCAACGCAAACAAAGAGCGTAATCGTTGCCCAAAGAAGAAGCTTGGGGAGCTCTAGACCATCAGATAGCCCCCGATAGAAAAAGAGGGGGCTTGCAAACGCAGCAACATGCAATAACCAGCGCGCAATCGTCTGGAAGATTGTAGACAGGTGTTGGCGTGACCAGCTCGCGCCTTGGGTGCCGGATGCCCCGGGGGAAATGTGCATATCACGCCCAAGTATAGCACAGACGTAGGGTCTTACGTGGATGACGTTGACGAGGCTGCTTCAGGAGAAGGAGTAGGTTCTGGGGTGGGTTCTGACAACGGGTCAACAACCGGATCTGATGCTGGAGGAGTCGTAGATTCGGTAGAAGACGTGGTTGTTTCTGGTGTTGCGGCTGGCGCTGGAGTCGGATCGGGTTCTGGAGCGGGCTCGGGATCGGGTTCAGATACAGACTCAGGCTCCGATTCAGGCACTGGTGTTGGAGAGGGTATAGGTGCGGGTGCCGGAGGCGACGTCACCTCGACCGTTGTTGTTGCCTGCGTTCCAGGTACGGCGACACCTGTTGTCGGGTCGATGCGCACGTAGGTTCCATCTGAATGATAGAGATACTCCCCTCCACCGACAGCCGTCGCCGTCCAACTCCACAAGATGTTGCGTGGCAACGCCTCCGTAAGCACCAAATCAAATCCTACATCTGTGACACGTTCAATCCACCACGTACCCGACGTATCTCCGTAAGGCACCGCCTGGATATTTGGAATCGTAAGTAACGATGGGAAAGAAACATGCACACGCTTGGAACCGGCCGCAATGCTAGCAAATCCACGAATAGTCCTTGGCTCGGTACTTGTCGGCACAACGGCGGCAACAGGAGGAGCTTCACTACCTCCCCACCACGTTGGGTTTACATTAACTTCAATCTTTCCCACGCCGGACAGGTCGTATGATTCCAAGGCCATACCCACGATCGGACCGGCCTTCATCGCTTTCACAGCAATCCCCGGCACAGTAGACGGAGCAAGAGGATCTCCGGGCTTGATAGAACCGTTGAGCGTCGACACTTTTGTTGGAACACGTCCCGCAAGAGCAATCGGGTAGGTAGAGGGCGCTGGAGCACCCGCCACGAAGGCTGGTTTCGTAGAAACAATACCAACCAACATATCCGTCCCATTCAACGAACGCTGCACGTGCGTTCGCCCGCGCTCGCTCACAACAACCAAGTCGCCAGGCTCAAGAGCGTCCGGTGAGTAGAACCGTTCCGCAAAGTCATAGGAATCATTTGCCTGCCAACCGTCTGCGTTGGTTGCAATATATGTAGAGGTAGGCGACGCGCTTGTATCCAAGAACATGTACGTCGAAGATTGTGGCGTTCCACGACCAGACAGGTACAGCCTGCCACCAATACTTAGATCACTCGCCATGGCTAACGACCCGGTATTTGATAACGTCAGAAGGGCCGTATCCGATCCATCACGAATCGTAAACATAGATGAGGTCGCCGAGGTAACTTCATTTGCGAGACGGAAATCAGAGGTGATTGCTTGTGAGCCATCCCATGCAGATCCACGAAAGGTGAATCCAAAGGAAGATTGTGTTTGAGCGAGAGCGGTAGCCGTTGCTCGAGGCGTAACAAGAAGATCATCCGTGATCGTGGCGAATGTGCCGTCTGTCTGCAATACAGAGGCAGCGTTATATCCAACATTCACAAAGACCTCAATCGTTGACGTCGTTGAAGCATCCTCTAAAGCATATCCAACAATGCGTCCTGGCTTCGTTGCTTTCATGGCATATCCAGGAATGCCACTCGTTGTGAGAGCATCACCCACACGAACACTTCCATTCATTCCGGAGAACTTTGTAGGAACACGTCCGGCAAGCGCCACGTGAGCCCCTTCATTCCAACCAAGCAAGAAACCAGGCTTCGTAGAAACGATACCAATAATCGTTGGATCATACGTCTGCCCCGTGCTCTGACGAACCGTAGATGAGGTACTTGGATCAAGCACCAAGACATCACCCGGTTCAACGCTTCCAGAAAACACGTATGTTTCCGCAAGGTCAAAGGCATTCACCGTCACCGCATCATCAGCAAGAATGCTCGCATTCGATATCCCCGCCGTTGGACACATGGCTGATGTACTTGTGTCATCAATACATAAGCCACCGGTGATCGAAGCCCCATTATAGGTAACAACACCAGAATAGTTGGTCGTCCCTGTGGCTGCATTGTTATCACCGACAAGCAATCGATTCGTATAGACACCCCACGATGTATTAAAAAGGTCGCTTGAGTAGTTGAGAAACTTTGCGGTAGACGTGACGCTGCTTGTTGAAGCTTCCAAAGTACCCGTCAAAAGAATGTCACCATTATTCATTTCTAAATCTCCACCAACAAAGAGATGCCCAGCAATGGAAGACGTAGTATTCGTGGCGTGTACGATCAAATCACCATACGTCATGAGCCCTCCCCGCGTATGAAGCCCGCCCTCTATATGAACATCCTGTAAAAAGGAAGCTTTGTTCTGAACAAACAGGCCTCCCGCGGTAATATATCCAGCTTCTGCCACACCGAGTCGAGTTCCCCCTAAATCATAAATAAGAATTTGGTTACTCCCACCGGTATACACCAAGTAGTTCCCAAAAAGCGTCATATCGTACACCGTCTGATTCCCCCAAGAACCCGTATCCAACGCAATTGTACGCACGAGAACCGGATTCGTAATGTCACGCACATCAACAATATGAATTCGATTCTGATTACCATTCATCCCTACAAATAAATAGGAACCAAAGAACTTCAAAGACTCAACATAGGCTGCTCCCGCTCCACCGGAAGACGGAAGATACAGGGCGCTCGACACGGTAAGAGCGCCAGATCCATTCGCCGGCATAAAGGAAATACCGAGGTCGGAATTGGAAGCCGTACCTGTTGTAGCCGCGATAATGTTATTCGATACAGCCATTCTCCAAATACCCGAAATACCTGTGGATGTTTTGACAACGACCGGACGCATCGGATCACTCACATCTACAATTTTCATGTAATCTGCCGGATCATTACACCCGTAATACGAAAGTGATCCAACAACCGCGTGCTGTATGTACCACGAGTTGTCACAAATAGGGAGAATTTTCACCTGCACCGGGGTTGTTTGGACAGAATGATCAAATGCATAAATATACTGATCATAATTTCTATTGGTATAGATCGTGCTTCCCACAGGGTATCCACCTAAAACGCCACTTGATCCAAAAATAGGCGACATCTTGAGGTTCGCAGGGTTCGAAACATCAACGATCCGAAAACCGTCACCCATACCAACAAGAAGACGGTCTCCCATCGCTTCTAACGTACCGATACTCGATCCCGAAAGAAACGTGGTCAATAATGTCGGATTGGCGGGATTCGTCATATCGTACACATTGACACCGGACAAAAGACCACCCGTGTACAATCGATTCCCAATCCTAGCCACGGTCAACGAAGGCACGCTACCGAGCTGCTTCACAAAGCTAAATGGCGTTGACGTATTGAACGTATTTGAGAATCGATTCTTCACATCCAGATTTGTAGCTGTAGCATTCGTGACATCCAAAGCATCTGGCGCAAAGGTTCCAACTGTCGAAAACCGTCCGCTCACATACAGATTCGTCGCCGTTGCATTTGTTGTAGTTGTGTCTAAAAAATTTCCATTCCAACGTGCACTAGCGCTACCAAGCGTGTATCCGTCAGCATTAGGAAGAAAAGAACCCGTAGAAGAGGCGAACGTGAGTTTAAATTCATCCGTACCCGTTCGATAAATCTGATGCGGCTGGAACATTGCGTAACTGGATAAGCTGCTGCCCGTCATAAATGCCTGCCCAGACACATAGCCACCTGCAACAACATTTGATGCGCCAAAAATAGAAGCACCATTTGGATAAAAGAGGGAGGACGAACCCGTCGCCGCGCCAACCAAGAGATCAGCATTTTGGTTTCCACCTACAATCAAGCGATTCGAGGATTCGCTCGCTCCATCAATCTTAAAGTAAAAAGGGGCAGTGGACGTAACAGCCGAGCCGAGAACAAAATCTGTCGTCGTGCTCGTCATGCGTAAAAAATCATCTGTTCCATTATATGTCCATCTCGTATCCGCTCCCCCGCCACCGCCACCTCCCGAACAATTCGTTCCATCTGCCAAACAAGTCAGAACACCCCCTACCCGGAGCGTTCCGGAAACATCAAGATTGGTCGTTGTTGCATTCACGGTAAATAATGCCGTCGAACTCACAACACCGGCACGATTCACGCTAAAAACCGTCGTCCCAAGGTCATTCAATCCCTTGACCAAAAAATCATAAACGCTGGATGTACCTTTTGTTTGCACCGTAAGAGCCGTGCGATCTGTTGCGGCAGCATCATTCGTTGTCTGATGAATCGTAAACAACGAACCACCTCCGGCGGACGTCAAACTGGATGAAGCATACATCCCTTGTAAACGTTCGGAGTTAAACGCTTGCGGCGCCGACGTCAACCGTCGACGAGGCGTCATTTCTGAATCACTACCAATAGAAATACCGAGGTACAGATCCGACCGCGTCCAATCGACAGTTGAAAAATCATTCTGCCATCCACCTGTTGATGAAGTGTCACCAAAATTTACGGTAAACAATCCATTCGTCACCGTCACCGGAATCGCCGTTGGCGTAACAAGCGTGCCAGACGCTGTCCAAAGGCGCGATCCGCCAGAAGCGGCATCATACAGACTGAACTTCATGGAATAGCTGCTGTCTGACACAGGAGTGCCCGTAGAGTCCAAGAGCTTGGCTTGATAACTAATCTGTTCGTTCACCGCCGCCTTGGTCTCAAGAGCGGTAAACGCAAAGACAAGCATCCCTACGGACACTCCAGTAACAAACAACGCCGTTTGTACAGAGAGAAAGAATGAGCGAAATCGAAAAGAGGTGCAGGACATGGGAAATACATCGGCTTGGCACCGACGAATTCAAGCCATCACGCGCGATCTATCAGAAAGGCAGACCATGTCGGTTTCCCGACCCGCTTCCTGAAGCGCCTGAGAGCATCCAATGAAGGATACTTCTAGTATAGGCTAAATAGGCGCTCGTGAATTCCCTAAGCATTTCCTACTTTTCAGAAAAGCCTCTGTGCACAAACCTGTGGATAACGTGTGGAAAGTCTTATCATCCCTTTTCGAGAGAGATCTGTGTATCAATCACTTCGTTCCCTTCACCCTTTGTCGTGTCTATGTCCTTTGAGGTAAAGGTTTTGTATCCTGGCTTCTCCGCCACAACATAGTACGTGCTTTTTCCAACAATAAAGCCATACTTACCGGAACCATCCGTAATCTGGGTTTCCAAAAGCTTGTTATACTTCTTATCAAATACACGAATAATTGCGCGTTCAAGAGCGCGTTTTGTGGAATGGTCTTTCACATAACCCCATTTAGAAGGTTTTCTTGGGAGCGCTAATCGGCGCAAGGCAACATACGCTCCGCTCTGTAGAGCGAAAAAGCCTGCCATTGCCCACGACGGCGAAACAACAAGACCAACTCCGGCCGCAACGACTCCCAAAACAGCCAACGTCTGCTGAATACTACGAAACCGCTTCTTCCAAAGAATCGCCTTTGGCGTTTCAACACGTTCAACCGGATCTACAGGAACGTTTGGTGTAATCGTGGTCGGCTGACTCACTTCAATGGGTTCGCTATGGTACAGATCAACAAAGTCCACATCAATTGTTTCGTTCTGGAGAAGTTTTGAAGGATAGGTATACCCCTGCTTCATTACCTCAATCCGATACATACCTTTTGGGAGTTGAAAGGCATAGCGCCCTTGTGCATCCGTGATTTTTGTCTGTATCACCCGGTTCCCTGGCTGCTGAATGACGCGAACAACCGCTAAATCAATCGGAAGTTTTGTGAGTGAATTATAGACAACACCCCACCGATCACGTTTACGGCGACGAAAAAGAAGCAGTGGCTGTGTGATAAGGAATCGCAAGTAATTGAGCAGGTTAAACGTATTGACTGCCGTAGCCGCATTCGCAACAACAACCGTCGCTGCCACCGGCGCAACAACACGTTCAGCGATAACCTGATTCTGGGGTGACTGAACAACATCAATCACCTCACCCACCTTTTGAACGGCCGGAGAGTCCCCAAATACGGAAGTAAGAGCTGCTTTTGCCGTCTCACGTATATCAATCGTGGAACCAATCAAGTGATTTGTGACTCGCAATGATTGTTCGGTTGAACGATACCCCTCCTTAGCGACGGTAATTCGGTAAGATCCATTTGGCACAACCCAACGATACCGACCATCCGATCCTGTTACTTGGGGATTCTGTTGTCCGTAGGCAACCGCATTCCAAGGGCGCCCATCGAGATCATTCAAGAGAGTCACGGTCGCCCCGGCCAAAACATCGCCGCTTCCAATCGTCTTCGCCATTCGAACAATCCCATGAGAAACCAATTGAAACGTGATACTTCCCGTTATTGTACGCCCATCCCTAAGAGCGATACTTGTCATCGCCACGTCTCGACTATTCACCCGGTCACTCAGGGTAATCGTCGCTTCGAGACCATTGTCCACTGGAGACGGCGTGAGGAGATAGTCTTGTCCAGCAAAACGCAGGACGGCGGTTTGTGCAACAGCTCCGTCCGGCAATGAGGCAAGAATTCGTATAGGCCTCGAAACAAACGTCTGAATAAATCCATTGCGAGGCTCAAACGTGATCCGACTCATCGCATCCATGACTTGAAACGCGATCTTTACACCTGGAACGGGGGCAGCAGGCGTAGCCGTGGACGTCGCTGCGATTGGTTCCGCTGATACTGGGGCAGGTAGCGAAGGCGTGGTAGTTGCTCCTTCAACGACAATCGTTGTTGTTGTGACCACCAAAGGGAATGATGTTGTTGCGCCTGCTGATACAGATCCTCCATCACCCAAAGAAATGATAGGGGGTAACGCGGGAGCCGCGCCTGGCGTCGGAGCTCTTGCGCTATCACCTGTTGGTCCACCCGTGGAAGCAGGAGCGGTGGTACCAGGCGTAGTGGGAGCTGTACCGGGTACCGTGGGCGCGGGCGTAGGAAGAGGAGGGACTGGAGCCGCGCTCCGGACAGGAGTAAGAAGCGTAATCGCTCCACTGGATCGATTCCCGGTCGCATCAAAAGCAAAGATTGTGAAATAGAAAGTGGAGACACCTGGCGAGTCCGGTAAACTCGCGCTTATCCCCGTCCCGCTATAGAGACCAGTTCCATCAGCTTCGCTCGTCGGATAACGTGTTGTGCTGTATCGAAGAACGACGCGTGCAAAATCTGGGACAGCTGGATTTGTCCACACGAGCGCGATAGTGGAACCCGAAAGACTAGCAGTAAACCCTGACGGATTCGGAGGAGCCGTGGTATCCGAACGCGTCGTAACCGTCCCCACAGTGTGAGTCGATAATCCATTCGAAGCTGTCGAAGAAACCGTGACGGTGTAAAGCGTGGCCGGCGATAGCCCAGGAAGAGTAATGGCGTGCGTTGTACCAACGCCAGCTCCACCATCCACCAAAGTAGTGGGCGTGACACCACCAGAAAATGTAAGCGAACTCCGCGCGGGCACATCTGTAGACCAGCTGGCCAAAACAGAGGTTTCCGATGCGGAAAACGTGAGCCCTGAAATCACCGGGGGGACCGAGAGAACGGTTTCCAGTGTCCTAAACACGACATCCGCCGATGTGGCCGTTCCTTCGGGAGCCGCGGCACGCGTTCGAACATGATACGTCGTCCCAGGGGAAAGACCCGACAACAGAACGTCGTGCGAAACACTAGCCGTTGCGTTCGATGGCCCACTCGATCCATAGGATACCGTGAAGCCATACTCCGAGGTGAGTGTGGTCGCTACATTCGTAGTTACGATCAAACGAGCGCTTGTTTGTGTAATAGATTGAACAGTAAATGAGGTGATCGAGGGAGCGCCCGCACTCGGAACTCCAGGCCCGGGTCCGGCACCAGCCCCTCCTCCTCCGCCGCCACCTGCCGCCCCGCTTGTACCAACAACCGTAGCTGTAACAGTAATCGAATCATCCCCAACCAAAAGAAGCTGCGCGCTGCCCGTTGCCCCAAATGTTCCATTAATAAGGAGGCGGGCGTCTGGAGTCAGTATACTTGGATTTGAGGGATGGTGAGTCGTGCCGCTGGAACCCAAGGTAATATTGACACGCTCTCCGACAGCGACCTCGCTCGTCCCCGCATTGGTAGGAGCAGTAAAAGTGACGGTCTGTCCAGAAAAGGCAACGCCCCACACGTTAGCGGCAGCACTTGCAGCAAGAGTCTCAGTCGTCTCTATACCCGTCGTAGTGGAAACATGCGAAAGAGTAAC
>CAZJEZ010000012.1:8544-18210 GCA_964545235.1 uncultured Gammaproteobacteria bacterium | reverse complement strand
CGTACGGAACACGCGCTCGCATGTGTTCTGGTTGAGCGAATGCGGTCGAGAGGGCGCGCGTCCAGGCTGGCACGTCGTCCGGAGCAACGAATACACAGGACGCCTCATCAAACGTTTCATGAAAAACAGGAAGGTCCGACGCGATCACAGGAAGCCCAGCACGCATCGCTTCAAGCATAGCAAGACCCTGCCCCTCCCAACGTGAAGGAAACAGAAAGACATCCGCATCGCGATAAAGCTCCTCTACCGTCGGAACATTACCCAAAAACCGTACCCGCGGAGCAATACCAAGCAGTGTGGCTTGATCGTGTAATGTTTGACGCTCAACACCATCGCCAGCAATCCAAAGCTCCCACGGGTATGAAGTCTGCGCAAGCGCGCGCAACACAACATCATGCCCCTTCTGATGAACCAATCGACCAACACACAATAGCCGAGGAACATCATGCCACGCACGCGGAGGTGGAGCGTTCTCCGGAAGAAGCAGCCCATTATGAATAACGGATAACCGATGTACAGGAACACCGAAGCGTGCACGGACATGTTCACGAACACGCTCACTCACGCACACAACGTGATTCGCCGTCCGAAGAGCGATACGTCGCGCGAAGCGGATATGAAGCGGCTCATCCTGATCATCGTTATGAGCGGTCACGATTCTATGAACACCAAGACCCACGGATCCAAGCGCGCCCCAAATATCTCCACCCAAATGTGTATGAAGCACATCTATCGATTGCTCGCGCAGGACACGACGCATCCAACGGTACCGAGCCCATCGCGAGAGGCCTCGCGGAGCAACGCACACGTCGATAGGAAGGTTGCGAAAGGCTGCTTCCATCTGTCCTCCCCCACCAGGAGCGATGACACGCACACGATGCCCCTGCTCAACATAAGCCTGCGCCAAATCCAAGACCACGCGTTCGGCACCCGCGCGATCAAGCGTCCACAGGACGTGCGTAATCCGTAGTACGTTCATGCGAGAGGTGAAAGAAAGTCCGTATCACGTGTATTCTTGTGTTCCAAGTTCATACGAATCACGGCGAGCAATAACCCAATCGGCAACCATAGTTTTGCCGTCCAATACGTCGTGTTGAACAACTGATACAACAGCGCTCCCCCCGCGGCAGCGGTGGCAATATAAAGCGGGTACGCCGACTGATGCTCGCGCGCAACAACACGAAACGCATGACGTACACGCCACCCAAGAGCAGCTATTATCCCACAAAAAGCCAGAAGACCGAATAGGCCCGTTTCAGCCATGAGCTTCTGAAGAATACCGTGCGAATCAAACGGCGTTCCGAAATCAAGCGTATATGCCTTGGTGCGCCCAAGCGTATCGATAAACATTCCAGCACCTACACCAACCAACGGCGAATCACGAAATGCTTGAAACGCAACACTCAACATCGTTGCTCGTGCATCCGTCGAGCTTCCCACGCCCGGCGATATGGAGAAAAACAACATGTACCCAATGACAGGCGTGGCCGCAAAAGCAACAAGCCATCGATAATGCCACACACGTGGAAGGAGATCACGCCACACGGTACACGAAAGAAAAAGAACCTGGGCGGCAAGAGCGATCCATGCCGATCGCGCGAATGTTAACAAGGCTGTAACCCCCAACAGAATAACGATCCCGTACAGAGCACGACGCACACGTGGACGAGAAGAAAGGCTTGCAAGAAGCAATCCGAACGGCCAAACAGACACCAGGAGCTCGGCGAGCACATTATGATTCTCCCCAATAGGACTAATCCCTAGCCAGGGCACCGGATGCAACCGCATGGACATAATCCCTTCACGAAACGTTAGGAGCGACCGCCATGCATCAAGAGCGAAGAATGTCGCAACGCCAACGACCACACACAGCGTAAGAATAAGGCGCCTTCGGTTCGTAATAAAGTTTACCGGAACAAGCACCCAAGCAACGTAGGCGAGCGCCACCGGACGAAGGGTGTACTTAAGTACAAGCCACGGATCCGGACTTGCCGGAGAAAGCAGTGACGCGACATGCGCAAGAAGAAGGAAGGCAAAGCTCATCGCAAGCGGAAGCCATGGCCGCCAAGCAATCGATTTTCGAGAAAATAAGGAATACAGCAAACGCGCCGCCCACGCACACAAGACAACCAAGACAACCACTTCTGCGGGAGTAATATCGATCGCTCCACCAAAGGCGCGTTCACCAACGTACAGCGTTCCCGTAGAAATTGAGACCGTCACACCAATAAGAGGAGCCGCCGCAATCGAGAGTAAAAAAGCTGAGAACGGAAAAATGAAGGCAAGCAGTACAGCTACCGACGTCGAAACAATAAACAGGAGACCCGTCGGAATCCCCCCCGCCCAAACAAAGATACCCAACACAGCAAGAGTTACAGACGCCCAAAACACGCGCTGAGCCGGAGTTGCGCGATCAGGTAACGAAAGCACATCCATGCATGAATGATAGCATAAAAAACAAGATCCCCCTGACTGAGTTGTCAGAGGGATGAGCCGCGCTAGCGGCAGATGTGGTCGCACCCACCACGGTTGTTGGTGGCCGTGGTGCACGTGACGGTACGCCCACCAGTGAGGACCGCGCGAACAGTCGTGAGGGCCGTACACGTGGCGCCCGACCAGACACCCGGGTCCCAGAAGTTCGAGACCCCGGGGATCGGGAGCCCCGAAAGGCCCGAGCCCGCGATCTGCGTCGAAACGCGGAACGGGACTGTGACGCTGCCTACGCATGTCGCTGACGGCGGGTTCGTCGTGAGGTTGGGCGTGCAGACCATGGAGGCTGCCCCACCCCCCGTATCGGCGAAGACGCTCGTGTTGAACGTGGTCACGGTCCAGCCCATGAGGCCAGTGACCATGATCGTGTCGACCGTGAGCACGACGTCGGGCGAACCGGCGTCAGAACTCACATCGACGGGGATGTCGACCGAGGCCTCCACCACCGTGTCCGGCATCGCGTCACGCACGTCGACTCCAACGTCAGACGAACCGGAGTCGGTGCCCGCATCAGTGCCGGCATCAGCCGCCGGGAGATAGTACTGCGCGTAGCTCACGAACCGGCTCACGGTCCAGTAGGAGTCCGTCCACGGCCAACGCGCGATGGTAAACGCGCACACGCCGTCGACCGTCTCGGGATACCATTCCATGTACCGACCGGTCCTCTTCTCGAACACATCGAACTGCCACCAGCTTGCGACGCTGGTCCGCACGCAGGAGCCGCCCGAGATCCCCGCCAGCGGTTGCCCGTTGACGGTGACCTGGAAGCGGAAGCGGCCGTCCGAGACCCGGAACGGAAGCGGCGCGATCTCGTAGAACGTCACACCACGATCCGTGGTCGTCTGCGTGGCAATGACGCCGTTCATCGGTACGAGCTCTGTGATCACGATCGGGCCCATGAGGCCCGCCGCAGCGAACACGACACCGTTCGTAGAGTCATCCACCACGAAGGTGGGGCCCGCGTCGACGGGGACGTCGACCGAGGCCTCGATCACCGTGTCCGGCATTGCGTCACGCACGTCGACTCCAACGTCAGACGAGCCGGCGTCGGTGCCCGCATCGGGAACCGGGCACACGCGCGTCGCCACGAAGACGCCATTCGTGCACCGGCCGCGGGTGAACGTCCCGTCGGCACAGACGCTCCTGTAGCACTCGGTGCCGTGAAGACAGACGCCGAACGGGCTTGCGCAGTTCGCGGGGACGAGCACGTCAGCGAGTCTGTCGGTGGGAGCGTCGGTGACGACCACGTCGGACGAGCCCGCGTCGGTGACATCAGACGAACCCGTGTCGAGCACGTTGACGTCAGGGACGCTCGCGTCGATGATGGTCGGACAGGCGCGTGTGAGCGTGAGCGACCCGTCGGCACAGCGCGCCAGCGAGTTCGACCCGTCGACGCACACGCCCGAGACGCACTCGGTGCCATGGAGGCAGATCGTGCCGCGGCCCATGATCGGGCAGTTGGCAGGGGGTGTCGGACCGTTGTCGGCGGTGACCGCATCGGGCGAGCCCGTGTCGAGCATGCCGGCGTCGGTGACGCCCTCGGTGCAGCCGGAACGGATGCTCGGGCGGCACTCGGACCAGCGTCCGAGGCGACAGAACTGAAGGTTCGCCGTACACATGAGCCCCGTCGGCGCACAGGCGCCCTGGCGCGAAGCGCCCTCGACGCACTCTGGGAGGACCATGTTGCCGTCGGGCATCATGATCATCCCCGCGTCAACGGGAGGAGGGGCGTCCTGGGCGTCAGCGACAGACGAGGCGTCAGGGGACGAACCCCCTCCCTCGACGTACGAGGTCGGTCCGCACGCGACCACGAAGGCCGCGAGCAGAAGAGTGAGGATGAGGCCCATGAGGCTTGCTCTGAAACGTTGCATGACAGACTCCTTTTTTTGGTGGGGTGAGAGGTTGAAAGAGCGGATATCCTCGAGAAAACCGAAAGAATCAGTCAACTAGAGGATGGCTGACCATACCAGAAAAAATCAAGCTCGTCAACCTTGTTACACCTCTCAAATCCGCCTCTCTTGACGCGTTCTTGCCTCTCTTTCCTTTCTGTGAAAAACTACGCATCGCCTACGGGCAGGTTACTGCTCAACCGAGCCAAATTTGGGAGCGACGCCAATCGCTCATTGCATCAGGCTTCACCCGGACACGGCGTTCATCCCCGTCGACACCTGGCAACCAAGGGATGCCGCCTCTAAACACAGAGGCGCCATACAGCTCAAACACTCTCGCGAAGCCCGTGCAGGGATAGACGAAAGCTGCGTCGAACCGAGACCTATGGGTCATACTCCTCAGGGGAGAAAACGGCGCTCGACCACACGTCACACCCCACGAATGTCCGGTCACGAAAGCCTAGCTCATGAACCCGAGCCAGATACGTTTGGCGGGCGAACCGTGCGCGAGCGCGCAACACGTCTCGTCCCGCCGGTGGTTCCTACGGCCAGTCGCTCACTGTGCCGCCGGTGGTTGACGACTTCATCAATCATCCTTCCCGCCTACATTGACCATGGCGGGATTTTGTTTTCTTGCGTATGACGCGTACGGTATTACCGTTTTGGCCAATGCTCTGGTGGCACCCACAAGGAAGCCTGATCCCACACATGCTCAAAGAGTGCCTGAAAAATACCAACCAACTCCTTACTCTCTACAACAAGCACGATACCCTTTGATCGAAGAGAGAACATGTAGACACGTTCATCTGTAAATGAAACGCATCCAGAAAACGGATGGGCGGCATACGCACATGCCCGCACCTCGTACGTTGAAACATTAAGATACGGCATCCTACATCCTTCCTTGATCGCCACCAATAAACGGCCAGTTGTTTGTGTTGACGTGTAAATACGATGCTCTTCATCTAACGACGAGAGCCCCTGAGAGGCTTCGTCAATAGAAAGGAACTCACACACGGGCTTTCCGGATTGAATCACTTCCGTACGAATAAACCGCACAGCATCATCCCCTTCTAACAATCGAACGCGTGGACGGTCTTGCACCGATTGATGCATGGCGACAAGTCGAGGCAAGCTCTTTTCTAAACGCGCGAGAACATGCTGCTTGTTCTCTACCTCCGTCTTTGCAGCAAAAAGCAACCGTTCTGGATTTTCAGCACTGTAATACGTCTTCAGGTTTTTCTCGACAGTAGCGAGTAGTGAAAATCGTTTTAATTCTTCCAACACAAGATACGCTGTCGTACGATTCACATTCGCCTTCTTTGCTAACTCCTGGACATTCGAAGCCCCGAGTTCAAGCAAAGACAGATACATGTTGATGGCTTTCGGGGAAAGGCCTACATCACGCAGACAGAGACGAATATCATCAAGCATATCCGATCAGGATGAAAAAATACTTCGCTTGTAAGCCTCTAAATTTTCAAGAGCGATCCCCGTGCCTTTCGCTACACAGAGCTGCGGATTATCCGCAACAAATGCAGGTACCCCTGTAGCTTCAGAAAACAGTCGATCCAGATTACGCAACTGAGAAGACCCACCAGACAGGACCATGCCTTTTTGAATCACATCTGCCGACAATTCCGGGGGCGTTCCGCGCAATACCTCTTTAATCGCCTCAACAATACCCTGAAGCTCATGCTGAATCGCATCCGTTACATCATCACTTGTAACCATGACAACGCGAGGCAATCCAGCCACCATATCGCGTCCCTTCACTTCCATTTCAAGTTTTTCTTCTAGATAAAGAGCAGAACCGATACGAATCTTAATATCTTCCGCGGTGCGCTCGCCAATCGCGAGTCCATGCTTACGACGCACATGTTCTTGAATAGCTGCATCCAATTTGTTCCCACCAATACGAACAGAGGCGCTCGATACAATACCGCCAAGAGAAATAACAGCAATTTCAGACGTGCCGCCACCAATATCAATAATCATGTGGCCCGAAGCAGAACCGATCGGAATATCCGCCCCAATAGCAGCAACCACCGGTTCCTTAATGATATAGGCAGCCTTTGCTCCCGCAGCAAGCGTCGCTTGAATCACCGCGCGGCGTTCGGTGGACGTAATCCCTCCCGGTACCGCCACCATAACTTCAGGACGAAACAAACGCATGCCACCAAGAGCTTTGTTAATAAAATAGCGTAGCATGGCTTCCGTTGTACGATAATCGGCGATCACCCCATCTTTCAGTGGACGTTTCGCAATAATGCTATCTGGCGTACGCCCAATCATTTCCTTCGCTTCTTTTCCCACAGCTAATACCTTTTTATCCACAAGCGAAATAGCAACAACAGATGGCTCATGGATAATAATCCCCTGTTTCGGAATATAGACCAGAACCGTTGTTGTCCCAAGATCAATGCCAATTTTTTTTCCGAACATAGGAGTTACCGCGTATCCGTATCCACCGAAAACAAGTGATCGCGTTCAATAGGTTGTGTGATGACATAACGCTCATCACCTTGATCCTCGGAACGTTCAGCTGGATGCGCTCGCCGTACCTTCTTACCGAACAAGAGGTCCAGCGTCAACGTATGTTTTGCTCCCGCCTGACGCTGAACAAGAAGCGTATACGCTGCGGGGTTAATCAAATGTTTTGGAAGCGCGTAGGTAAAACGAATCGTTTTTGTTTCACGCGGTTCGATCACCCAAAAAGCCCCAAACACCGTCTTCCCGAGGTCACGCATCACATCAATAGGCCCAGGCGCGTCAGACGAAATCAACTCACTCCCATCAGGTACATAAATACGCACATAGTTTCGATAACGCGTGTGACGCCAATCAATTTGCTTCGTGTTATTTTTATACGTAAGCGTAACGGTCGCCACCGGACGATTCGGATCACGTGTATCAAGGGAATACCCTATACGCTTGTCCATAACACCGTCCGTCTTTAGGGCCGCCAAGTTGGCATCAACAACCCATAAATAGTCCTGTGCAGCGCCCATCGCTCGGCCGTTCCACCCGCGTGCATCAAGCAACGCCTGCAACGCTGGATCACGCATCCAAATCTGAACATCTTTCTTTGTAAGCGAAGAAAACAACAAGTCAAACCAGCTCAACCACCGATCACGAGGTTCGTTCATGAGTTTTGCAAACAACGCATCCCCAAGACGAGCAACAATCTCTTTGCGACGATCGACGCCAATGCCTTGCTTCAAGAATCCTTGTTCAACCTGATACTGAAGTTGATCGAAAAACGTATCGGCAGAATAGGTCACCCCATCGACGGTAAGCGGACCCGTGCGCGCAAGAATCGCTCGAAATAAGTCTGGCTCAAGCGCGATAACGCCATCAATAGAACCCGCATACCCAGGCGCAGCAACCGCCTGTTCACGTACGTATGCGCTTGCCAAAGCCCGAGCGGTTGTTGGGAAGTCCGGAGACCAATTCTGATCACGTAAATACCAAGCCTTTGTCCCAAGCTCACGAGCGAGAACAGCAGGCGGAACATCGGACCACTTCCCTTCAACAAGTTTATCAAGTGCGTACACGTCTCCAAAGTCCATTTTTTCCAAAGAACCAGCATCAATACGAACCTCCCCAATCACCCCAATAAACCCTCCGGATGGACGCATCTCATCAGCATTTTGCAAAACAACAAGGTAGGTTTTTGGCTGCGGGTATCCCGCCAAAGGACCAAAAAGATCCAGAGCGCTAAACACATGCACTAATCGCTCATGCCACACAGGAATCGTCTCCAAGAACGAGCGAACCGACGCAGGAAGAAATGGGATATCGAAACCACCTGCACGCTCGAACTGCGCAAGAGCCGCCGCAAGATGATCCCGCGATTCATGTAATCGCACTGATTCTTGAGCCCAGGTAGCAAATACTTGACGACGCTCGTCTCGTGACAAAGAAGCCCACGACACGGAACTCGCCGTCGCTTGATCATGAGAAGACATGACCGACCGATACGTCTCCGAAACGCTTCCAGCCACATCTGTAAGCGTTGTAATACCTTGAAGCGCTTGCTCGACGCCGCGTATACGTTCTCGTATGACGCGATACTCCGAACCGATAATAGGCACAAACTCGTACCACGAAGAATCATCTAAACGCGCGGAAAGCACCGTGATTTCTCCCTGCAGAGCGCGAAGATGTGCCGAACCAGCATCAAACGAGCCTTGGGAAAGGTTCGTTAAAAACGCCCGAGCCTCGGTTCGAATCGTTAGTGCTGAAGAGACGAACGGAGCCGCAAGTGCCGCAAGTATAACGACGCCGGCACAACAGGCTACCAGAACAACGAGTCCTAGACGTTTAAGTACTGATGAAGCAGCAACCATACGTTGAGTGTAGCACGATTAGACGCGAGACTCGTTCGTGAATCGACTTTTCATCATGCGTAACGACAT
This sequence comes from uncultured Gammaproteobacteria bacterium, assembly GCA_964545235.1. Classification (GTDB taxonomy): domain Bacteria; phylum Patescibacteriota; class Patescibacteriia; order 2-12-FULL-60-25; family 2-12-FULL-60-25; genus CAZJEZ01. The sequence goes on along the minus strand of CAZJEZ010000012.1, from coordinate 9,410 downwards.
ACGCCGCAGACGATGCAGGGCTCCATAGGAACGAACGCGTGGAATAAAGTCAGACCAGCTCCGCATCCACATCAACATACATGATGGATGAAATATAACAGCAAATAGAGCTCGCAGAGAACGATACAGAAGCATCGGCAACATCCACAAACGCAACAAGAACGGATCGTGTAGAGCTCGCACGGATCGCACAATCCACGTTGTTGCCACCTGATCACGCGCACGTTGTGTCCGGGAAGTAATCCATCCATACACATGCGGGGAGCAAAGAAATCGCTCCCCCATCCACTGCAGCCTCCAGTACAGTTCAAACCAGGCCTGATCCGGCGTGATCCAAGAAAAAAAGAGCTCCCCCTGTATAAACGCCCGGTACAACGTACTTGCACGAAAAAGAGCGAAGCGTCCATCGCCACCAAATACATACCCAGGAACAATGGGAAGTTCTCGCGTAGTCCGCCCCGCATGAAGCGGCACCCACACACGCTGTGTCGTGAGCGTATATCCGGCAGACTGAACACGATCGGTGTTCTCAAACAAAGACTGACCCATCTCATCCTGTTCTACTACCCGGCGCTCTACAAGCACCGGACATACTCCCCCAAGCGTCATGTCCGCACGAAGAAGGTCAATGGCAGCATCAAGAGCTCCCGGCGCCAATACGACGTCTTCGTCCAAAAAACAAACCCAGCACGCGTCTAAATCCTCATGTTCCCAACGACCAAAGACGAGTGTAAGCAACCGATTCATCCGTTCCGCAAAGGGAATCGGCCGAAAACTTTTCCAACGAGCGACCCGCGTAGAGTGAATGGATTCTTCCTGCACCTGAATCTCCTGCGAACGCGTCTGGTGAGCGATAAAGGCAGTAC
>CAZJEZ010000012.1:5912-8534 GCA_964545235.1 uncultured Gammaproteobacteria bacterium | reverse complement strand
ACCGAAGAGAAGCCGGATGCGGGTCCGTTCCAAGACACACGACTGCACACGAAGCAGACATACCAATCTAAGAAGACTGAAGGTCTTCTTTCACCGAAGAAGAAACGCGTTTTGGCGACACAAAGAAGCCCAGGGGCTTGTTCAACATCAATCGCGTCTGAGCATCAAGAGCTGGTAACGCGCTAAATAAAATGAAGGTAAACGGGAGAAGCGCCCACTGTCCGATCATAATAAAATAGGCATACGGTTTAGACACATGTTCCGGACGCTTCGGTAAAATCGTGAGAGCAAGCGTCGCAGACACGAACAATCCGACCATGGAAAACCGCATGAGCCACTGAAGCGTAAATGGCGTGTTCTGGAAAATAGTCGATCCGCGAAAGGCTTCTGGCGCCACCCAAAACGGCAAATACCCAAGAATAAAGATCAGCATGGGTGCCGTTACCCACGTATACATCCCTTCCAGTTGCTTAAAAAGCCAAGACACCTTCGTACGAAGAGGCATCTCATGATCATTCAAAAACGCCTCCATCATGTACGGAAAGTTTTCCACTCCCCACGCCCAACGACGAAGCTGTTTATATAACGCGACAAGCGCTTTGAGGTAGTTCCCACTCATAACCGTGTCCATGGAAACCGGGAGATAAATCGGCGTCACGTGATAGTTCCCATGATACTTGACCAAGCCCTGTAAAAAAATGCGCGAATCTTCACTTACAATGTCTCGTTGCCAGAAATCAACATCAATCAACATACGCAAGCTCATCGAGTGCGACGAAAATGTCATCATCCCCTCCGGACGAGCCAACTCCGTCATCAACCAAAACGTCGTACCGAACATGGCGATGCGTACAGCAGCGGGTGATTCCCACAAATTATTGTTATAGACAGCAACAGGCTGGTACGAGCTCTTTGTTGGTTCAGGCTCGCGTAGATAGGTATACGTAAGACACGAAAAATACCCCGGGTGAACAATCGTATCCACATCAAACGAAGAAACGATGGTCGTATCTGGATCACAACCAAATCGTTCAAGATCAGGAGCGACTGCATGACCCGACCAGTGAAGATTGGACCCTTTTCCAACCACATCCCCCGGCAGCCCGTATGGATGAAGGGTTGTTAAAAAGAGTCCGAACACGTCTTTAAATTCCTGGCGTAACGCTCCGGATACCTGTGAAAAATGCTCTTGAAAACGTTCTTCTCCAGCCAACACAACAACCATCCGCTTGGCGGGATAGGTACACGTCGAAAGTACACGCAACGTTTCACGAACAACGGCAATATCTTCTTTTGTGGTTGGCAAAAAAACAACATGGCGGATCGCTTCATATCCAGGCAACGCTTCTGCTTCCTGCTGCCAATCTCGCTTGAGAGCTTGTCGAAATAACCACCATGAATGTAAGAGGAATGGCAAAAAATACATGACGCGCAACAGCCAATACAGATCAAAAATGATGATAAAATACACCATCCACAACGGACGAATAAACGAAAGCGTTACCGCGATAATAAGAGTAAGCCATGCCATCGTCCCGGGAAGAATCTCCCACATGCGTCGACGCGTCATATGTGAGAAACAGGTTGCGTAATCGTGGGCTCCGCGTCGTACACGGGGGCAACATACGTTCCCTGTGCCGTCGACCGCTTCAAGTCTGCAGCGAGACGCGCCGGGTCCTCGGCAACGTCAGGCGTTATCCCAACAACCGGCACACGACGCGTAAGAGCAATCAGGTTCGCCAACACGACACCCACACGAACAGCAGAAAACGTACCGGGCCCAGACACGACGCACACCCCAGAAAGCCCCATCCCCAAGCGTTGGCGTTTTCGGTCTTCCCGCTCAACAAACACAAGAGCTCGCGTGGCATGCACCTCGTGCACAGACGCATACACCGTTCCGTCGGCTGCCACACTCCCTACGCGGACGCGACGAGGCGTATGCGTATCAATAAAAAGCCAGCTCATAGAGAGACTTCTGTCTGCGTACGCGGATGCAAGGTGTCTACAATAACTTGCTTTGGAGCTTCTAGGATCGCGTATAAAAACCGATCAGTAATGTCTTTTCGATACGTAAACTCTTCTAGGGTCATGTGTGAATAGTTGATCTCCATCGCCAAATCCTGTTCAGCGTCATGGATACACTTCTTGAGACGCTTCGCGTCCACATCTCCCACGACAAAAATATCAACGGGACCAGAGATCTGCCCAACGAACACACCAAGAAACGCCAAGTAGGCAACATTTCCAAGAGCCACAATCTCTTGGTCGAGATGACGCTCTAACACGATATGCGCTTTCGTAAATAACGATTGAAGCTCCTTCAATAAAGAAAACTTCTTGTTCACGGCGTAATATTTGCGCTTAGCACTCAATGGACGCTTCACCGTTGGATCGACAACCGTCTCATCTACCTTTTCAACTAATAGCCCAAGACGAACAAGGTTGGCCAATTCTCGACGAACCGCGTTGATCTGTGTCCCGAGTAAACGCGTCAGTTCTCGAACATATAAAGGCTCATCCGGAGCACGTAAAAAACGGCTCAAAAGCTTGATGCGGGTGCGAGAACCAAAAAGGTGTTCAAGCATACGTTTCACTACTTTGCCCTACCCTACCCGTCTT
>CAZJEZ010000012.1:0-5902 GCA_964545235.1 uncultured Gammaproteobacteria bacterium | reverse complement strand
GCTCGACGAACGAATCAACCCACCCGTATACTAAGGATAAAACATCATGTCATCGGTTGAACGACAATTTCGCTTAGCGGATATAGAACTCAAGAAATCCAAACGGAATGAATCTATCACGCACGTGTTTCGGTTTGAATCAACGACACGTGGAAAGCGTGGGCCCGTAGGGCTTGTGGTAGCGGAAATCTATTCAACCCTGTACGTCTACGAGCAGTTGCTCGAAGTCATTGAACAAACAGCGGAGCAAACACACTTTGTGACATCCGGGGGCGAAACAGACCCGATGGCTCGCTTTGAAAAGCTCGTTCAACGCGTGAATGATCGAGTTGCCGAGTTTCTCAAACATGAACCCTCCCCCATCGCTTGGGGGCGGGTAAACATCTTTTTAGTAGAGCTCTCCGATGGACATGTATCCGTCACTGGCGTTGGACGTCTTTCCAATATCTTCCTCCAAAAACAAACAGATGGAACCATGCGTGGGTTCGACCTTCTATCCTCGCTAGAACAGCCGGAAGACCTGAACCCAGAAAAACCATTTGCCTCTATTTTATGCGGAGACATGAATCCGGGGGATGTACTCTTCATCGGAACACAAAACTTTGAGCGATTCCGCCAATCAGCGAACCTCATCCAAACGCTCTCTCAGGAGCCACCCGTAAGCGCGGCTATTACGATTCGCAAAGCCCTCGATATCGACCCGACGGCGGAAGATTTTTCAGGCGTGATCATTTCGCACATAGAATTACCCGTGCCAGAACACGAGCAAGGACGTCGTGCACGTGTGGATGTGCCCGAAACAAGCACAGCATCCATTCAACGCCTTCACGAAGAAGAGCAAAAAACGGAAGCCATGCTGTCGCCAACCATTACCCCTCTTCCATTTGGCGTACCAAAAGAAGAAGAGGAGCTTAGCTCTCGCCCAATCGGAATGCGGGTGCGCCTCTTCGTAGAAGCGCAGCGCACCTGGATACGAGATCTTTTGGAAGACCTACAAAAGAAAAAACCAAAAATCGAAGATCCTGTAGCACTTGCAAGTCTACGCGGCATGAACGCGGGGCACGGATCATTCATGACATCGGAACGAAAACGTATCCTGTACGGGTTCGGCGCCGGAGTCCTCGTTCTCGTGATCGGTATAGCCTGGTATCGACACGCACAAACCGCTTCACAAGAGCAGGCTGTTTGGAAAGTGGTGTATGATCAAATTCAAGACAAAAAAACGCGCGCTGAAGCCGACCTTGTGTACGGAAATGACGACCGCGCCTACAGTCTCGTGAAAGAATCGGTTCGATTGCTCGACGAGATGGATACATCAACAAAAGACCGTGCACAAGCAGTAACCGACCTACGCGCGTCCATTCAAAACCTTCTCGGAAAAATAAAACGAGAAACCATCCTAACCAATCTCACCGAAGTACACGCCATCGGCACTCAGGACACCGTTTCATCCATCGCGGTGGCGCGTAAAACCGTATTCGCTCTAGATCCAACAACAAGAACGATTACCGCCGTTCAAGCAGACGGAACAAAACAATCAACCCCTATCCCGGAAAGTTACGGAACCCCAAACACCCTTGTTGGCGCAAATGACACGCTGTACCTGTTTACAAAAGAAGGAGGTGCCTACACGCTAAAATCAAATGGCATCTTGAATGCCATTCCATTTGAAGCCCGTGCAGGAACAACAAGCACACTTACCGGCGTGATCTATAATAAACGCCTCTACCGACTCGATGAGCAGACACGTACCGTTTGGAGACACAATCCTCAAGGAGCTGGGTTCGGGAACGGCACCGCGTACATCAAACAACACGCAACAGAGATCAGCGATGCGACAGGCCTCGCGATCGACACAAACGTCTATCTCTCTACACAACACGGCGCTCTTGTACGATTCATCTCAGGACAAGAAGAAACATGGATCGCACGCGTCACAGAACCAGCCGTTACAACCATCGCCGGAGTTTGGACTATGCCGGAAGTCGAAACCGTCTATGTCACCGACCCGGCAAATAAACGCATCATCTCCTACCGAAAATCCGATGGGAAACTCATGGATCAGTTCTCGTCCGCAGAGTGGAGCGAGCCCACACATATCACGGGTGACCCGACGACAAAAACACTCTACGTCACCGACAAAAACCGCGTCATCAAGATCAAGTTGCCCTAAATAAAACACACCCGCGAGGGTGTGTTTTATTGATGCAGATGAGAACGCGCTTATTTAAGCGTGACCTTTCCACCAGCGTCTTCGATCTTCTTCTTGAGATCTTCAGCTTCTGCTTTAGCAAGACCTTCTTTGACAACCTTTGGAGCGGCATCAACCAAGTCCTTCGCTTCCTTCAAACCAAGACCCGTAGCTTCTTTCACGACCTTGATGACACCGATCTTGTTGGAACCGGCATCGGAAAGTTCGACGTCAAATGTCGATTTTTCTTCAGCGACAGGGGCGGCAGCACCAGCAGCAGCGACAGGGGCGGCAGCGGACACACCGAATTTATCTTCGAGTAATTTCACCACTTCGGCGAGTTCGACAACAGTCAATTTTTCGATTGCGGAGACGAGATCCTGGTACTTGGCTGGGATCTCAACCTGCTTCATTTCGTCAGACATAAAATAGAGATTGGAGTTGAATTAAGCGGCCGCAGACTCTTTCTTCTCCTTGTAGGAGTTGAGCAAGCGCGCGAACGCGGATGTTGGGCCGTTCATGACGCTCAGCAACTGACCGAGCAACTGTGGACGACTTGGCAAGGTAGAAAGACGCGTGATGTACGCCTGATCGATGAGTTGACCTTCGAAAATACCGCCGAGGAGCTTGAGAGGCTGATCCTTTCCTGCTTCTCCGATAATTTTCGCTGGAGCCATTTCATCGGCGTTGGCGAACGCGACGCTCACCATGCCTGGGTAGGATTTGAAGTTCACTTCGTATCCAGCTTCCTTTGCGGCGAGAGAAAGGAGGGTTTTTTTCGCAACGATGTAGTCCACCTGTTCGGCGAACAATTTCTTGCGAAGTTCCGTCATCTTCCCGACCGTCATTCCCTGGAAGTCAGCGAACGCAATGCTTTTTCCCTTGCGGAAAGCATCGGTCAGCTCACTCAGGGCCGCTGTCTTTTGTACGCGTGTCTTAGACATAAAACGACATGTGATGAGTAGAGAACAAATCGACCTTTGGAACAAAACACCGCAGGGTACTCGAATGAGTTTCCTGCGGTTGATCATGCTCCAAAAAACGGGGCATTCTCAATCCTCGGTAGGGAGATTCGCGCGAGGCGAAGCAATTAAACTGCGTGTGAGCAGACCCTACGGTCACAGGACCCAAACAATGTTTCGCGGAGATCCTAGCAAAACCCTTAAAAACGGTCAAGAACCTTGATAAGTTCGGCCGTATCGACAACTTCTGTCGAGGCATAGTTAACCTGATAGCTCTTGAGTTGAACGGTTACCTTACCCGATCCATATACACCACCAAAATCCTGTTTGATACGCACCGGATCAACAAAGCAAAATCGACGCGGTTCCACACACGACACATGAATACTTGGTAACTTTGCACATTCCATCGGCTCGCTAATAGTCATACAAATCGTTTCTTTTCCAAAGAGCTCATTCATCGAGTAGTCATAAATGCCTGTAACCGTTGCTGTTCCAGAAAACTGCGCGTGCACATTTTGAAACGAAGACGTGCTCGCGGACGTACCGGAAACCGGACCAATCACCTCAAGCGTCCAACCGGCAATGATATCTCCCGGATGAACACTTGTAGGATCAAAAAAATAGGCAGGGCGCGTTGATGTGGTGGGAAGGGTGAACGATGTCGATGTTGCAACCGGTAGATCTGATCGAGGAGCACCTGGCAGCGCATCACGTGTCGGCAACATTAGCCACACAATACAACCTGAAAGAATCATGAACCCAGATAACAACACAATGAACCACAGAGAAGATGTCTTCATACACTTCATTCACTATCACGCTCTGTGAGAAAAAACAATGCTTGAAGACCATGAGTCGGAACAAACGACACGCTTTTGTATTGAGGAAGAACGATGCGAATCCCAGGACGAAAACGCGCATACAATGACATCGTGTTTTTATTTTTTGCTCGAAAATTTTTTCATGCAAAAAAATTTACAAAAAAAACTTGACACGTTTTTTTTAAATGTGTGCTATACTACACGCATGATCGTTCGTGTGTCGCACACCACGACGAACATCGACTTCTACATTTTGTAAGAAGCGCACATTATAGAAAGGAGAGTGACTTACACATGCCAGCAAAAAAGAAAGCCGCAGCGAAGCGCAAGCCAGCAGCGAAGAAGGCCGCTCCAAAGCGAAAGGCCGCGAAGAAATCCAAGAAGTCGTAAATCGATTTCAAGGAGGAATGAACATCTCCCGAACCCACGTGGTCGGGAGATGTTTGTTTATGCATTAATACATACGTTCAACGAAGACCGCATCTGGAAAACGAATGATAAGATCACCGATCGTAACAGGTCGTGGAGCCGCTGATCCAACAAGAAGAATGTCTGCGGACGAACGAATACGCATCGTACCAAGCACGATGCTACAATCACGATGTTCACGAGCGCATACGCGCTGGACAATCTCCGTTTCCGTTGGAGGAACTGGTATGGAAATAAAACGAAACTGCAAAGCAATAAACACAAGAAACATGGCGCCAATAACCACCCAAGAAAGAACGGAGCGCGAAGGCTTTACCATGCCATAATCATACCGTCATCTCTTCGAGCTTCCAAATTAAGGACTCTGTTCTGAAGGAAAGTCGATACGCGCTCGTTTCATCAGAAACGGAAAAATAGTACACCTTCTCACGACCAACACGCTCCGAATGAACGAGATCGGTTTTTTGTATCTGATAATACTTTGTCCCCCATTTAAAAATCATAGGCTCCGGACGACGACGTTTAAAGGCAACTAAAACTTCAATGGGCTCTTCCACCTTTTCATAGTGCATAGATTTTTTATTTTTTATGTTGAGAAACCTTTTCGAAAGTTACGAATAACCGCACGAACAATTCCTTGAATAAGAGGGTCGTAACAATAGATAGGCTTCATTGTTTTATTAGCAGGCTGCAAACGAATACGATCTTTCTCACGATAAAATTTTTTGAGCGTCGCATACGTATTGTCAAGAAGCGCGACAACAACGTCTCCATTCTTTGGTGATGGATTACGTTCCACAATAACGAAATCACCGTCAAGAATCCCTTCATCAATCATTGACTCCCCCTTTACACGCAAGACATACGAGTTCGCGGAATCAGGGACAAGATCAACGGGAACGGCAAACGTTTCTTGTTCCTCAATCGCTTCAATAGGTTGTCCGGCGGTAATCAATCCCTTTAAGGGAAGGATAACGCTCTTCCCCCAACGAACCGCCTTATCCGTTGGTTCAAGTTCGCGATTACCAGCTTCGTCGCCTGCACGTTCACGCAAATACCCTCGACCACGAAGAGCCTGAATGTGCGCGTGGACAGTCGACGGAGAGGCGAGATCGAGACCAAGCGCAATTTCACGATACGAAGGAGCGTACCCACGATCATGAATAAAGTTCACGATGTAATCGAGAACCTCTTTTTGTTTTGGCGTGAGTGGCTGTGCCATACAGAACAAAAATAGAACGTATGCAGACTTGTGTCAACGTAACGTTATCCACAGGTTCAAAGACGAAATTTAATACCCGTCAATACGTAAGACGCACTGAATGAAAAAAGAACTCTTCTTGTTATCTTACGCCAACACATACTCGTAACACGCTTAGTTCCACTCTACATGAGGGCAGAAAAAAACCAACTCTTTTTGTCGACACGCGCCCACAAGAAGGTGCACGCCTTTGTTTTCTCCTCCTAAACAAAAGAGACTTGTCCACAGGCACAGA
>CAZJEZ010000011.1:14403-18981 GCA_964545235.1 uncultured Gammaproteobacteria bacterium | reverse complement strand
GAGGGCGGTTTGTCATGCGGTCCATTGGGATGAACACGGACACGACTTCGCCGGCCTGGGAAAAGAGTTGACGGAGCTCCTCATCCGTAGCACGGAAAGGAATGCCACCGACAAACAATTTTGTTGGCATGCTGGTGTGAACTAAGAGTCAAACGGATATCGTTTGCGCATGACCCTTCCCCGACCAACGGACGGTCTCAATCGCACGTACTATCCGCTATCAATACTGCCACATTTTTGACGTTTTGTCAAAAAGCCTTGTTTATGGCTCTGTTATGAGTTCATTCGTGATCCACGACACCACCCAGAATACGAGCGCTCCCCAAAACGCGGCAACGAACCCATGGACCGTGAACCCCGGAACAAGTCTGGACGCCAACCAGAACATGAGCGCATTAATGACAAGCGTAAAAAGACCGAGCGTAAGTACCGTTACTGGAAGTGAAAGGAGAAGCAAAATTGGGCGAATAAACGTATTCACAAGACCGATGACGATGGCCGCCAAACATGCTGTCACAAAACTTGTTACGGAAACGCCTGGAACCAAGTATGGTACCACCATGACAGCAAGAGCGTTCAGGAATAACCGAGCAAGGATATACATACAAAATATGGATTACTGTTCGCGTATATCGCGAATCTTATTTTCAACTTCTGCAAGCTTCGCAGAGAGGGCTTTTGTCAGCTCCGTGGCACGTTCGAATTTTTCCAATCCTTCTTCAATATTTGGCTCTCCTTGCTCAAACCATTTTGTAATAGCCTCCAACTCCTCGAAGCCGGCTCGCACATCTATGTCTTGTTTCTTTTTTGGCATACAACGCGATTTAGAAAAGAGAAGATTGTTCGATAGATGACAAGGAGTGATCGTCTTTTCCAGGAATGCGTGCGACGCGCGTTACTAGTTCACCGTCGACGAGACGTACACGAACCTCATCTCCTATACCCCATCCTCCCACGCTGGTTCGGACCCGTCCAGAAACATCCGTTACCCAGGCGTATCCGCGCGCAAGTACACGACGGGGGTCAAGCGCCTCGAGGACGCGTGTAGCGCTCTCTAAACGATGACGCAGGGCTGTAAACCAGATCTGAATCGAGCTTGACACACGCTCCAGGCGTGCACGATGTTCGGTTACTAGGTGCTGCATAGCGCTTGAGGCGCGATCTTGGAGTGCGGCAAGTTCATACAACACATCCCGCTTATCGGGAACGAGACGGCGCGCACAGTCCGTTGGTGTTGATCCGCGGATATCTGCAACTTCCTCGGCGAGCGTAAGGTCGCGCTCGTGGCCAATCCCGACAAGCGTTGGAATCTTGGATGCGTAGAGCGCTCGCACAACACGTTCGTCGTTGAAGGCCATAAGCTCCTCGAACGACCCCCCTCCACGCGTAAGCACAAGGGCATCGTACGGCTCGTGCTGACTATTCACGCGCTCAATGGCACGAACGATTGAGGCTGGCGCATGTTCACCCTGAACGAGCACATGATACACGTCTATTTCAAGCCCCTGCCAACGCTCATTCACAATGCGGATGAAATCGCCATACGCGGCGCTTTCCTTTGAAGCAACCAAAGCGATGCGCCCCGGAAAACGCGGGAGTGTCCGTTTGCGGCCGGGATCAAACAGGCCTTCGGCGAGCAATTTTGCCCGTAACGCCGCGAGCGCTTTTTTGAGCGCTCCCTCCCCCACCAACTCAACCCGCTCAACATTCATGGAGAACTTTCCATACTTAGGGTAGACGCGCGGATACCCAAATACGCGTACCCGCATACCGTCTTCCAGGGGAACGCTCAGTTTCGCCAACACCATGAACGACGAAATGAGAGCTTCCGTGTCTTTGATATCAAAATTCACCCATTGGCCTTGTGAGATCCGAAACCCGCTCACCTCTCCTTCAATAGCGACCTCATTCATATCCCAAATCGCCTTGAACGTATCGTTGAGGTACTGAACAAACTGACTCACAGACATGATTTGCATAGCGATCATCCTAGCATAACGCCAAATACATTGACATTTTTACATTTTTTATGTACAACCCCTTAGTCCTTTCTCACCTTTTCAACGGACAACGGAACGGAGGCGATCCATCATGGTTTGCATGATCCGGCTTTTTCAAGACCAGCTTGCCTGGGCCATCCAACTGGAACACGTCACGCTGTGCATTCTCGCTCTCGTCGTCATCGGCCCGATCACCCTCTTCCTCTGGATGGGTATTCGCTACCTCCTGGATGTTGCAGGCGCGACCACGAAAACGGGGCCTGGAACCGTCGTGAGCCGCTCTTACGAGCCAGAATTCATCAACTTCCTCGTGCCCGAAGATACCACGACTGCCGGGTGGAATCCCCGGTTCTACCCCGCCCAATATCAGGTCGTCATCAAGGTAGATGAGCAGGAAGACTGCATCCTGGTAACTCATAACGTATGGGACGCGCTCGCGAACGGATCCCTCGTGAACGTTCGCTACCGCATTGGTCGGAACTCTGGCCGCCTCTACATCGACGAGTTCACCTACTAGAGGCGCACCCCATTACCGTTGACAATGCATAAGATCTGTGTGAGGATCCTGCACGGAGGTTTCCACCATGGGTTCACCCAGAGAACGACAGCCGATCCGCGAAGGCGCCCTCACGATCTGCGCCGTCGACACGCGCTACGAGGGCAACAAGCCGCCTGGCCCCCTCGCCCCGATCATCCGCGTCGAGTTGGTCCGGACGCCCGTCTACGTGGACAAGAACACGCAGGCCACTCGCACCACCTTCGAGCTCTCGGCGACGGCCAACACCCCCGGTGAGCTCTACGCCCTCCTCGACAGGGTCGTGGCCGAGCTCCGCGCCGCGGAGATCGCGGACGTCCCCCTCGGCGAGCTCCGGGTCGTCAACCGGCAGCCCACCCTACTCCGGTCGCCGCCGAAGGCGGAGTGACCACCCCCCCCAGTCATCTGACTGGGTTTTGTAATTACATGAGAAGCGTCATGTGAACGCTATATTATCGTGGACGGCACACATACCCCTTCCCCACATCTGCTCGCACAGATGGATAAGAACTCTCGGTGAGCGCCTGCATACGCGTCATCCGTTTCTCTCCCGTTTCAAGCATTGGCTGACTCGCTTCAATCCAAATAGGATGTGGGACGAGGCATACTTGATCACGATGAATAACGACATCAAGTGCAAGCCCCTGCCGCGTTTCATCTGAAAAATCTTGATCAAAGATAAAATTGCCGAGTGAATAGACGATGAGCTTTCCCTTGTATTCATCAACTCCTTGAGTCCAATGCGGATGTCCACCAATAACAAGATCAGCGCCATGATCAATCAACCATCGAGCGCGCGTTTGAACGTCTTGGGTTGGGTGGTCTTGATACTCCGCGCCCCAGTGCATAAACGCCACAACGAGATCATTCGTACTCGAGGCGATCGCCAACACACGCCCCGCGTCAGACTCATGTATCGGATTGTCTGTTGTGTTAAATCCAGCAAATGCCAGACGCACGCCACGCACAGTTGTAGTCGCGAGAGCGATTTCATCATCACGCACTTGATGGCCAAACGGAATCACGCCTCCGGCCAACAACCGCGTCCAAGAATCCTCGAACCCGCGCGAACCTTGATCCAGAGCGTGGTTATTGGCCTGCGACACGAAATCAAATCCTTGTTGCCGCAGAACATCAACGACGGATGGGTCAAACTGAAAATCGATCGATTTTTCCGGTGGTAGGCGTGTCGGCGTTACGGGACCCTCAAGATTCCCAATGGTCAAATCCGCCTCACCCAGCCACCCGGCAGGCAATCGAGCAAATGGATACGTCGATGTGCCTGCTGCACGCGTACGGCGTGCCACATTACGATCCAGCATAATATCTCCAACAACACGCATCCGAAGGGCATGATCGGTGACCGCGGGAAGCGTTGATGTGATCGTGTGGTCTACTAAAGGCGTCGAACGCGTCACCGGCGAACACCCAGCACCAAGCAAGGTAAGTCCGTAGACGCACCAAACGATACCCGCTAAGCGTTTTATACGATCCACAAACGAGAAACGATCCAAAACAATAGCCCCCATACTAAAGCCATGACTAACGCATCAAAAAAGAACCAGCTGTCGTGGCGGCGTCCGAAGATCCCATGCCCTTCAAGCGGCATGAGGACGCAACACGTAAACACCCATTGAGCGAGCGCCCATGTCGCAATGCTGGCGGCAGTGAATCCACGCAGCCACCCCTGCAGAACCGCCGCACCAAACAGGGCACCAAACGCAACCGATACAAGCATATGCAGAGCGATCCCGATCAGGTGGCGTTCGCGAGCCGTTAGCTGCGCTCCGAGCATCGGTGTAGCATCGGCATCCACAATGTAGTTCCCGGCTCCAAGAAAGGGGGCTATGTGGGCCAAAAAGAGCAGGAGCGCCCCCACCCCTCCCCCAGTAAGCGCGCTCGTGACTACAATCGATGGGATCATACCTATTTTATATAGAACTCAAACGAGGCCGGTGCATGGATATAGGTAAAGTCTCCAGAACTATCCCCAGGGGAAAAAGTGAGCCTGGCTCGTTTTGTTCCAAGGAAAGCTTCAGAAGC
>CAZJEZ010000011.1:9702-14393 GCA_964545235.1 uncultured Gammaproteobacteria bacterium | reverse complement strand
CAGAAGCAGGCCTTGGAATCGTTAAAGACCACGAGATCTGTGTCGGCGTTGATGTGCTGCGCGTAAACGTTAGCTCATCGCTTAGTCGCGTGTCGCCTTGTATTGGATAAAAATCCCAACGAATACGAGTAAATCGCTCGTCGAGAAATGCTGTCCCTTGTAATTTCAGTGGCCAGGTAAATGTAGAATCTTTCCACCCCTTTGCTCGCAGTAGACAAAATGACTGGTCCTCGCCACAAATAGCGCGTGGGAGGAGCGAAGCATCAATCGTCTGCGTTGATGCCGCCATAGCCGTTGTCGTTGCAGTCGCTGCGACCGTCGTTGTAGCCGCCGTCGAAGTCGGTACGCCATACGCCGTGGAATCGACTTGCGTTCGTTGACACACGCCCACCATTCCAAGTCCAGGCACCATTGCCTGACGCCCACACACTCGTCCTTCGCCACAAGTCCAGCCCTTTGTTCCACCGCAAACACACTGACGTTCACAAACAGCGGTACAGACCGTTCCGGATGTGGACCCTCGGCATGGATCTCCACACTCCGTCCAAAGCCCCCCTCCTCGTTCACAGGTAGCACGATCAGGATCTAACGGAACAGGAGCATGAGGGGTAGCCTGTGTATTCACAGAAGACGCTCGCCCCGGGACTGGGTCATGCGTAGGCAATGAACGATACACGATAGCGAGTCCAAAGGTTGCCACCGCCACAATTGAAAAGAACGCGATGATTCGAATCGTTGGAGAAATATCTGCTCGCTTGTCTGCCATAGAGCTATTTTGCCTGAATAACAAATCCCGTGGAAGAGCCCCGTGGGACATCTCCCCCATTCCAATCATGGATTGCGTTCAATAAGATATCTTTTGCGTAAATATAGTCCGCTCCTTTGCGCGTTCCCGGATCATTCGTAATCCAACGCCCATCAGCGAGATAGCCCTTTATAACGAGCATGTGGTAAAGCGGTCCACCATTTCGAAAGTTTGGATTTTGGAGGGCTTTGCCTGAAGCCGGAATGATCACCGGCACGCCGTGCGCGAGCCATGATTTGATCTTCTCCTCTGTGAGATCCGGAATGATGGTTACGCGATATCCTGAATACGTCGTTTCGAAAAAGGCTTTTGCTTCTGCGATAGGAATATCCGGAGGCAAGCCCGCGAGCTCTTGCTTGCGGACCATATCCAAAATCAGCGCATCGCCCTCGTCTCGTGTAATAGATTTCACCCCGTCCAAGGCGGCCTTCACCATCAGCATCGATGCCTCTTCACAAGCTTCTTGATAGGGCATCGACCAATCTTGTTTTGGGGCTTGCGAAAGAAATGGGAGGAACAGGTTCACTTCTTTAGGGAGAACAACTTGGGTAGTCGTCGTAGTCTGAGGAAAAGCCAGTTTTGGCTTGGGCACTTCTTTCCTTGGTGCCGTGGGCGTCTCTTTTTCCTGGATCGTTGAACTCGCTTGTCGAACAGACACCGCCTTAGGAAGCGTCGGCTTGCGCGCCTCTTCTAGGGCGTCACGTACAGCTCCTCGGTGTAGCCAGCCATACAACCCAAAACTCACGATGAGTATCGCGAGTCCTGGGCCAAAAATACGTTTCATTCCTCTATTCTACTCCTGCACGCGAACAGCTGTCATGGAAATCGCCTTGAGAGGCTTGTCGTTGCGTGTGTCACGTTGCGCGTTTTCGATAGCGTGCACCACCTCCATGCCGGAAACGACACGTCCAAAAATAGAGTAGTCCGGAGGAAGTGGGTAGTCAGCCGCCATAATAAAGAACTGTGAACCATTTGTGTTCCGTCCGGCATTCGCCATCGCTACAACGCCTGCCTCGTATACGGGCATCGTAACGGTCTGACCCTGGACCGTAATCGTTTTTGTTGGAAGATTCGTCACATCGTCATTATCGAACTTGTAACCCGGGCCACCCATACCGGTACCTGTTGGGTCACCCCCCTGAATCATAAATCCAGGGATGACGCGGTGAAAAATCGTTCCGTCGTAAAACCCAGCCTTTGCGAGGGTATAGAAGTTCGAGGCCGCACGAGGACCAGCGTCCGGGAGAAGTTCGATGACGATCGTGCCAAGGGTGGTTTCAATCTTTACTTGTTTGGCGACTTGTTGTGCGGGAAGAATTCCAGGGAACGCTGTTGGCATAGGAATAGGTTTAAATGGTTGAGGTTTTGTGGTGCCTGTAGCCGTGCTTGTCGCTACTGCGGCAGCGGTTGATGTTGTCACCATCTCCATCGCACTCCTTGTGGCGACGATTGTTGTAGATGTTGCTGCGGATACAGGTTGAGTAGGGGCTGGCGTTGGTTCGGTTTGTACTGACGACTGACAGCCAGCTCCAAGAAGGACGAGAGCCATCACGGCCGCAGAGGAAAGAGAGGTATTTTTCATACGCCGGGCATTGTAACAGAATCGACCACCGGGAGCACGCGCTCAGAGAGATCCTCCCCCCGCTCATTCCGTATTCGAATGTGCGTTGGACGCGTTTCATCCGGAAACCAGGTAGCACGGGCCAGAATCGCTTTTCCCAATTCCTCTTCGACCAAGCGCTTTGCCTGTACCCGCATCAGATGCGCTCCGGCGTTCAGCGGATGACGATCTTCTTTTCCCGTACCTGCGGGGGACGAAGGAATAAGCGAACCAATCCATCCATGCGTACTGATACGCCCACTGGATCCCACGCCTCCGAATAGCCCACCGGTCGTCATCACTCCTCCCCTGTTTATATGGAGCTGGCACTGATTCGGAACAAGCGAGACGAGTACCGATGCAAGTCGTTCACGCACCTGGTCGAGCGATACCGAATCCACATGCTCAGCATCCACTAAGAGATCCGCTCGTGTCTGCCCCGAAGCATACGTCACCGAGAGATCGGGCCCGAGCCAAAACCATTCTGGATCTGTCGCTCGCAGCATTTCGAGGTGCGTGAGGATGGCTCGAGCGCATTCCGCCTCACGCGGCCAAGAGGATGCTGTATCTGCCACGGCGTACCCGATCACTTCAACCGGCTCCATAGAACCTACGTGCATTCGATTCAGTCGAGAAACTGTATCCAACGCGATAAATGGTTCGATGTCATACGCCGGGTTCACCTGCGCCATCGTTCGTTTGACGAGGGTCGCGACATCAAAATCCGCCGTCGAAGCCACCATACCGGAAACGAAGACCGCGCCCTGTCCTCCATTGACTCGAATGTCTACCCTCGCCTGCGGATCACGCGTCGTATATTCCAAAACAATCGCGCGTGCAATGCTATCGCAGAGCTGATCCGGATGTCCGGCTCCCAGAACGCGTACAAACGCCATACGCGGCATACGTTACCCGAGCGAAGATGCGCTGTCGAACGCTAACGCATCCCCTAGATATCATCAAAAAATGAAGGGCGCGGCGGCGTCTTTGGCGCCATGGTCGATGACGGCTTCCACGCAGTCTTTGTCGTCGATGAAGGAAGACGGTCTCCTTGCCGGTCGAGCTGAATCGAGGGCTCGTCCCAGGAGAATTCATCAGACGAAGCAGGAGCGAACGATCGCGTAGAGCGCGCTCCCCCTTCGCGTAACACCACCCGTTCAAAGCAGCGCGATGGAACCTCTTCTACAAACGTACTTGGTTGCTGCAGGACAAGCGCATCGTATCCCATGGTAATAGGATACGAAGCAAACAATCGCTTCCGTGCACGCGTGACCGCCACGTAAAACAATCGACGCTCTTCTTCCATGCCCCCCTCCTCTTCCATCGCGCGACGACCCGGAAACGCTCCATCCGCCAGATGCATGACAAAGACCGAATCCCACTCAAGTCCTTTTGCCTGATGAATCGTGGTAAGCACCATACGTTCCACACTTGCTTCTTCGTGCTTTTTTGAGCGTCCAGCAACTACGTCGTCATAGAGCGCGATATCCGCGAGAAACGCGTCCGGCGCCTCATAGGCTTCGGCGAATGCGGCGAGCTGTTCGAGGTCTTCCAGGCGGTCCCGCCAGTTTGGATATTCTTGTTCAAGATGTTCTCGGTAAGAGGAGGTAAGAATCGCCCGAATCTTATCCGATGGACGCGTCGTCGCCTGCATACGGCTATAGGTATCCGTAAATGCCTGCCAACCCGCGTGTGCGCGCGAAGGAACGGACACGTGTAGCTCGCCGTTTGCCGCCGCGATCTGTCTTCCAATCTGCATAGCCGTTGTCGCTCCAATCCCCTGCTGTAAACTCAACACACGTAACCACGCGATTTCATCTTTTGGGTTTTCGGTGGCGCGTAAAAAAGAAACGATATCCTTGATATGCGCTCGTTCAAAGAATTTTTGTCCGCCACGATACTCGTACGGAATGTCGCGTTTCATAAGTTCAAACTCGAGGGTTTGCGAATGCGCGCTCGAACGAAACAACACCGCTATTTCGCGCAGTGGCACGTTTTCTGCGCGCAATGCCGTGATTTGATCGGCGATGTACCGCGCCTCCTGGGAGGCTGACGAGCATGGGACGAGCTTTGGTTTTTCATGGCCCTCGCATACGGCATGGAGTTCTTTTTGAAACTGATCAATATTATGAGAAAGTGATTCATTCGCCAAATCTAGAATCTGCGGCGTCGAACGATAGTTCGTGAGCAGCTTGAAGATGCGTGCGCCAGGCCACTGATCAGGAAACGAAAGGATATTTTGCACGTCAGCTCCACGAAACGCGTAAATAGACTGCGCATCATCCC
>CAZJEZ010000011.1:0-9692 GCA_964545235.1 uncultured Gammaproteobacteria bacterium | reverse complement strand
CACGTTTTTGCAAATCCACGCACCAAGGCCGCTTGTACGGCATTCGTGTCTTGATACTCATCAACAAGCACGTACGAAAACGCGTTCGACACATGGGGCCCGAGTTCTGGATCTTCCAAAACACGTTTCATTTCTGTGAGAAGATCGTCAAAATCAAGAGCGTTCGCCGCTCGTTTTCGCTCATGATACATCCGTGCGATGTTTTCGATATCCGTGGCACAGTTCAAAAAATGCGGATGTTTGAGCTCCAAGACCGCCGCGATTGGATTCTGCGTATTCCGAGCAAAGGAGATCACATTCGCAACAACCGCGTACGAAGGGAACTTTCTCGTCTTCGGGTCAATCTTTGCGTCTTTCATCACGGCTTTCACAAGATCTTGCGCATCATCCGCATCAAGGATGGAAAACTTTGATGTGTATCCAAGCCGTTCGGCAAACGCACGAAGCAACCGATTCGCCATGGAATGAAACGTGCCTCCCCAAATACCACGCGCCGAATCCCCAACAAGCTTTCCAACGCGTTCAAGCATTTCTCGTGCCGCCTTGTTGGTAAAGGTCAGTAATAAAATAGATGATGGATCAACACCCTGTTCCAAGAGATACGCAACGCGGTAGGTCAGCGTTCGCGTCTTTCCAGAGCCGGCGCCCGCCAGAACTAAACACGGGCCATCCCCGTGTAGCACGACGTCCAGCTGCTCTTGATTCAGCTCGCGGTGAAAATCAATCCGGTGCACTGGAGTCGAAGACGATTCTGAAAGCGTGAATGTAGACATGCTCCAGAGGGTATCATGTAATACAATACCCCCAAAGATGTTGGGGGTTGTTGGGGGGGTGTCAGGCGGCCTCGTCGACAGGACTAGGCCGCACCTCTTCGAGCATCATAGCCCTGAACAGGTCGATGATGCTGTGGTTCTCAGACTGGAGGAAGTCCCATCGCAACTCCTCGACAAGGAATCGCTCTGCGCGGATGAGCGCTTCCACGATCCGAACCAGGTGAACGCGGGTCTCAGGCGTGTCGAGAATGGGCGGATGCAGCTTCGCCAGCTCGGTCAGCAGGCGCTCGATGATCGTGTGCTGATCCTTGTCTCCAAGGTCGAGCGACATACTGGAACGCGCGCTCGCGAGGCAGGCTTGTAGAACGACTGGCGTTCGCAGCGTGGCGGGAACCTTGCGAAGGCGAGCGTCTCCAAGAGCGATGATCGCTTGATCCAGATGCGCTGCCGCCGTCATCGACTGGAGCCGATGAAACCAGTACGCGACCTCGGGCTCGTCCGCGTGGACGAACGTGCGCCAGGGGTCGACTTCGAGCTTCTGCGTCCAGTTAATCTGTTCCGCGTGCGTGATGAGCGCCGCGAGAGCCGTGTAGAAATACCTTCCCGCAGCCCCGCTCAACGCCTCTCGTCGGGCGCGTGCGCGAGCGAATCCCTTGGACGAACGGAACCAGGTGCGTACCCGATGGAGGGAAGGGTCGAGCCACCTGTTCACCAGGTTATTGCGCTCAAACAGTACCGTCTGAAGACCCAGACGACCCGCCAACAGACGCCACTCCGCAGTGATACGGCGACGCTCTGGGTCGCTCAACGCCTGGCTGAGCGCCTTCTCATGCGGCGTGGGACCGGCGAAGGACATCCAGGCACGCGTCCTCACGAGACCATCTCTCGAAAGAAAGCACGGCATCAGGAGGCGACGGAACGCCTCCTCTTCGAACTTCATGCGACGACGAGCGTCGTCAGCTCTGAGCATAACGGCCTCCTTCCTACTTGGTTATGAGAATGAACAAAGACGAGCCCGCCAAAAACGTCTGGCGAGAACCGCGTATTCAATCACAAAATGAGGGTTTTGTCAACCGAGAGAGCTTCCGTTACCATACACACCATCTATGAACCTTGAACGGACACCAGCTCAATATCCTTCGACCGCTCGCGTAATTGAAGACCCTAAAAAAGCGAATACTTTGGAACTCCATGGTGAAACGGCTGAAGATCTGTACAACACGATCCGATCGCATCCGGAACAGACTGCCGCCGTTCAAGACATCTTAAAAGGCTTTTTAGGAGCTGTTTTAGCAAAAGACCTCGTCGAACAGCCAGAATTTTTTGAAAACATGATTCAACTCAAGGCGAAACTTCGACAACCCTACAAAGAAGGTTCTCCTCCGTATATTGCTAACGCGAACTTTCTTGATGCTTTAGCCATACACGAGGCTCTGGGAGACGATTTTGAGCGCTTGCTCCAAGCCATGGATGTACAAGAGTATCTGCCGGATTTGGTTTTTGATAAGGACTCAAAAGAAGCGGGTCAGATTTTCCAATTCGATAAACGTCCAACGGTAGACAAATATACCGGTCGTCTTGCCCGCATCAAAGTTGGTATAAAACTCCGTTACCGAACAAAACCAACCAATTCTCTCGTAACCCTTCAACGAACACTTCACCATGCGCGTCTGGGCAACACCGCGGATGAGCAGGACGCCTATCGCACCATTCAGCACGATACCTTTTCCCTTCCCGATCACCTCCAGGGAGATGGGGTTGCTGCTCAACTCCTCGAACGTTCTTTAGAGGAATATGATCGACTGAATGTTCGCGTCATCTCTCTCTGTGCCAACATTGATGTTGGGTCCTATGCTTGGGCAACCTACGGTTTTGGCTGGGATGAAACCTACGAAGGCGAGAAGGAGTCTGTCATCAACAAAGTACGTAAACAGATTTATGACACGCTCGCTCAATGCAAGCTTCTTTCCGACAACGGCCCGGATGCCACAGCCCTCGACTCCGCCTATACAGAACAGGTTGAGGTGATTATCGAGCAACTGCGCCAAGCTGCTACCCCTCAAGATCTTGCTCTTATCGGAGAACGGGGGCCCTTCTTTTGTCGCGATCGAAATGGAACATGGTATACATTCCCCACAAAAGAAGAAGCGAACACAAAGCTACAAGCGCTACGCTCAGAAGTGGATGAATGGGATGAGACGATGGAATCGGATGAGCACCGGGGCGTTCAGCACGCGGGAAAGATCGGACTCCACAAGAATCAATGGCACGGAATCCTGGAACTCAAGGCAGATGGACCTCAGCAAGGCGAAAACCGAAAATTGTTTACCCAGGCTCTCGCCCGACGACGAGCCGCTGCATCAAACAAGCGTTATGCCAAAACCAAAAACTGAACAACCTGTTTTAGAAGGACGCACGGTCCACGACGATGGCACCCTTGGAAACGATCGGGAGTTCCACGAGACATGGATGGGAACAACTCCCGCCATCGAAGAAGATGATCTCGCCGCTCTAAAGACCCTGCGAGACAAGCTTGCAACGGACGGCTCGAATTAAACCACCAAAATTCAAAAGCCCTGGTCATGAAGTTGACCAGGGCATTGTGTTTACAGCTCCAGAAGGTGCGGCAGGACTTGAGCCGCCGGTGCACGGATCTCGATATCCGTTGCCGGAGCCAGGGAGTCCAGCGCGATGTTAACGGTGATCACCGCGTTACGAAACGACCTTGCGATCTCCATGAAACCCGCTGCCGGGTAAACGCTCCCGCTGGTTCCGACTACGAGGAATGCCGGCGCCAGTATCAGGTCCGTGAACGCCGCATGAAGGGCATCCTCGGGCACCGACTCACCGAACCAGACGATAGCGGGACGCTCGAGCGCTCGGCAGCAGGGCGACCTCGGAAGGTCTTCGTACGCGAGCGAATGATCTTCGCGCTCGTGGCCGCATGCCGTGCAGCGATTATGCCAGAGTGAGCCATGTAGGCGGATAACGCCAGGATGACCCGCCTGTTCATGGAGGCCGTCCACGTTTTGCGTGACCAGCGTCACATTCGGACGAGAACGAGCCCACGTGGCGAGCGCTTGATGTCCGGCGTTCGGAGCGCTCTGCGCCACGACGCCTCGTCGGTACAGATACCATTCCCAGATCAGTTGGGGGTCCCGAGCGAAGGCTCTCGGATTCGCGAGTTCCGTGAAGCGCTTTCCGCGCCACTGCTCGCCAGGACCTCGAAACGTCGGTACCCCGCTCTCGGCGGACATGCCCGCTCCGGTGAGCACGATGACGCTCTGAGCCGACCGGAGTAGCTTGCGAGCTACAGAAAACGGCTGATGAATATCATCGTTCGACACCGTGCACCTCCTTTGAAAGGACGATGGGTCAATGTACCAAGAATTTCAAAAAAGTCAAGCCTGCGCCTTTCGTAAATACTCTACATCGACGCGCGCTGATACGCTTCCACAGGAGCAAAATCATCCGTTAGCACAGGCATTGGCTTCATCATGTTCTCCGGGTTCCAGCGACGGTTTAACATCGCTTGTAGATCATTGTTCGTCGACTGAAACGACGGCGCCTCCGCCTGTTTTAGAGCTACCAAAACGATGTTTTGGCGCCTATTCAGGTCCCGTTCATCATACACAGGAAAAAGATAGACGTGTGGAAAAACTCGCTTGTACGTCGCGTATTGAGCCTGCGTAAACTGCCCTCGTTCCCCGTCTATGGCAGAAATAAGGTTTACGAAGGCAGCTCCGTTTTCCGAAAGACTCTCATGTATGCGCTTCACCGCTTCAAGCGTCGTAAGCTGGTATGGAACCGAATCCGAAAGAAACGCATCCATAAAAATCGTATCGTATCGCGTTTGGTTCTTGTTTAAAAAGATGCGCCCATCTTCTTCGATGATACGGAGGCGCGGATCATCTGTTAGCTCAAAAAACTCTCTCGCGATCCGTGTCATTCCCGGGTCAATTTCAACGACATCAATCGTTGACGATGGGTGACGCTTCAAATAATCCCGAGGTTGCGTGTAGGCGCACCCTCCGATCGCGAGCGCGCGTTGACTATGAGGCACAAGGACATCCGCCATCCGGTAGAACTTGGCGTAGGGGAAAACCAGGTCATCGGTCCCATCGGTAAATCGAGCAGACTGGGTCGCGAATGGATCTGTTCGTAAATTTAAGATCGGCTTCTTCGTCCGCCAATCAATCCCCGGGTAGACCTGAATGCGCGAGTACTCGGTATCGATATCAATCACCCCTTTCGCACGATGCAGACGTGCATCCACAAAGGATAGGAGGATAATTGCTCCGGCTATTCCCCACGCCACGCCGATGCGAGGCGTACACGCACGTTTTCCGAGCAATACAAGCGACATCACATACACAAGACCAGCGAGCATGAATACCGTTGCGGACGAGCCTAGACGCGGAATGATATAAAAACCAGCCATGAATGTTCCCGTAATACTCCCCAAGGTTGAAAGCGCGTATAACGATCCAACACGTGACCCCGTTGTTTCAACCGTCATCACACGAAGACGCGCCGCATAGGGAGACACCATCCCCAAAAGAATGCTTGCTGGAGCAAACAGGGCTAACGCAACAAGGACTGAGCCTAGCTCCAACGGCATATCTGGGTGAACGACGCGTGAAGCAATCCAGGCGCTTCGGGCCGCCGTCACCGCAATACAGATCGAGGCTAGCAACAAGATTCCAGCAAGAACGTGCTTATACGGGTGTCTGTCAGCCAACCTACCTCCTAAGTAATACCCCGCACTCAAACTCGCCAAAACCACTCCGATCAAACTCGTCCATACGTGCACCGATGTCCCAAGATGAGGCGCGACCAATCGCGACCCAACCAACTCGTAGATCATTACCACCGCTCCACAAACAAAGACAACAAGCTCCAGGCTCCATTCGCGAGACTGCGGCTTACATACCAGCGCGCGCACGATTTCTTTGATGCTGTTCAAATGTTTTTCCATAGAGCACGTTTCCCTGGGGGTCTGTTAGGAAGTAAAAATCATCACACGCGGCAGGATGAAGAACGCCTTCGATAGCTGCCGCTCCTGGCAACGAAATAGGCCCCGGAGGTAATCCCGCATGCTTATAGGTATTATAGGCGTTTGTCAGCGCTAAGTCTTGGGAGGTCGCTCTGGAGCGTTTTGACTGCGTAATATATTCAAGTGTCGCGTCACTTTGCAGAGCCATACCGATACGCAATCGGTTCTGGAACACGCATGCAACATGCGCGTAATCCTTCGGCGTCCGCACCTCACGCTCAACGATGGAGGCAAGAATAAGCATTGCATCCCTATCACGCATGGAGCCGTACGTTCGTTGAAACTTTGTGAGCTGTTTATCGATGAGCGCCGTCGGAAGCTCATCTTTCCACACGCGATACGTATCCGGAAACAAGTATCCTTCGAGCGATCGCGTGCGTGGTAACGAGGCAAGAAAGGGATACTCCAGTCGATACGCTGGATCAAAAGGAGCACGATCAACGCTCGCTCCAATAAGCGCCCGCGTCGTCGTTGCGGGCACGCTAAAATCTCGTTCAAGCTGTCGCGCTAGGTCATCAATCGTCGTCCCTTCGACA
Source organism: uncultured Gammaproteobacteria bacterium (assembly GCA_964545235.1). Classification (GTDB taxonomy): domain Bacteria; phylum Patescibacteriota; class Patescibacteriia; order 2-12-FULL-60-25; family 2-12-FULL-60-25; genus CAZJEZ01. The sequence continues at coordinate 3,327 of CAZJEZ010000011.1, read as the reverse complement.
ATCGTTATGCTCACTTCTTCCCGCTGAGGGAGCGGTATGGGTTTTGTCGGCGTTAACCATCGAATCATCACAAGGACGCATGCCCCTGCTCCCAAGGCAACCGCTAACGCCAGACAGACTCGGAGTGTACGCATAGGTTACTTTGCCTGCGCAGCAAGCATATGAAGCCAGCGCACAAGCCAAAAGCTCCCCGTTCCGAGCGCGATGCCCCCCATAATATCCGTTGGATAATGCACGCCCACCGCCATCCGGCCAAATGCCACAAGCGATGCCACAAGATACGCCGCAATACCGTACTGCGGCGCCGCATAGGCAATACCCATGGCGAGAGCAAACGCCGTCGACGTATGCCCGGACGGAAACGCGTTTCCCGTCGTTGGAGCCGCTGTGCGAAGCTCGATCACCTGCGGCGTGACGATGTATGGACGTAGTCGTCCAAATGCGTACGACAACAGCGTAGCCACAGTAAGAGCGACAAGCGCTCCCCACAGCACCTCTGTCAGCGCATGCTTTTCGCGGGAGGAGTGTGATACGTAACGCATCCATACGACGCATGGAAAAAACAAAAAGACAGCGTAGCGCGCGCAAAACACGGACAACCAACGCCCAAACGGTGATGCAAACAGATCTTGTAGGTGTTGCAAAAAGCTCAGCTCCCAAGACATACGCTATACAAGCGACTGACCCGTCATGTCCGGTGACGGAGGTATTTCAAGCAGTGCGCAAACGGTTGGAGCAACATCCGCAAGCATCCCCACCGGTGGAATTAATGATAAATCCCCGCCGATTACATCTCCCGAGGGCGCACGAATCCCTTCGCGCTCCTTCTGGATAATGAGGAGTGGGACGGGATTCGTGGAGTGCTCTTTATCCATTTCGCCTGTGACAAGATTTTTTACCTCTTCGGCGTTCCCATGATCAGCCGTGATCACAACAGCACCGTTTACCGCAAGAACGGCATCACAGATAAGACCGATCACTTTGTCCGTTGCCTCACATGCCAAAATCGTGGCATCGAGATTCCCCGTGTGTCCAACCATATCCGGATTCGCTAAGTTCAACACAATAAAATCATACGTGTTCGCCGCTACTTCCTTCACTACACGGTCAGCAATCTGGAAAGCGGACATTGCCGGCTGCTGATCGTAACTTGTCACTTGTGGCGATGGGATGATTACCCGATCTTCTCCGGGAAACGCTTCTTCTTTCATGCCATTCAAAAAGAAGGTAACGTGTGCGTATTTTTCCGTCTCGGCGATGTGGAGTTGGCGCAATCCCGCATCCGAAATCACGCGTGCCAAGCAGGATTCGATTAGTTGAGGTGGAAACGCAATCTCGACGGGCAATCCTTTTTCGTACTCTGCCATAGTGACAAAGCACAGATTCGTGAGATATGGACGTTGAAATTTTTCAAATCCAGGCAAAACAAAGGCCTTTGCAAGCTCTCGCGCGCGATCTGGACGAAAGTTAAAAAAGATAACCGCGTCGTTGTCCTGAATGCACGCAACCGGCTTGCCGTCGTGCGTGATCACCGTTGGTACAACCTGTTCATCAAAGATATTCTTTTGATATGAAGCCTCGAGAGCAGCGACCGGGTCCGTCGCTTGAGCACCGGTTCCCTGCGTCATGGCGTTATAGGCTAACTCAATACGATCCCAGCGATTATCGCGATCCATCGCATAGAATCGCCCAGCAAGCGTTGCGACAGCGCCACGTTTGGAAGCCGCGCATTTTTTTTGAAGCTCCTCAATAAATCCTTCGGCGGAGTTATAGATCGTGTCACGTCCGTCTAAAAATGCGTGAATATAGACTTCTGTGAATGCTTCTTTTTCACATAGATCGAGGAGCGCATGAAGGTGATCTTGAGCGGCATGAACATTTCCGGCCGACACGAGACCCATAAGATGGAGCTTACTGTTATTCTTTTTCGCATGATTGATGGCTTTTTTGAGGGCCGGATTCTGAAAGAATTCCCCCGTTTCAATAGCAAGATTAATGCGCGGAAAGGTCTGATAAAACACGCGTCCCGCACCAATAGTAAGGTGACCGACCTCAGAATTCCCCATTTCTCCCCAAGAAAGTCCGACAGCGCCCCCGGAACCCTGAACCGTCATAGCCGGGTAGGATTCCACCAAACGCTTAAAAACCGGCATATTCGCACGTGTAATAGCGTTCCCTTCGGAAGCTGGGGCAATACCAAAACCATCTAAAATCACTAAAACAACGGGTTTAGGGCGAGACATACGGCAGGGCCCATCATAGCATCTTTGTACGTCTTTTTGACCTCCTTTTTGATCCCTTGACAAAATAGGGGTTTTTTGATATATTTACACGTTCTCTGAAGATTCATCTTCACGGACAGCGGTTGGGATTCCCCCTGCCGTTTGCACGTTTCAGTGTCCAGATCCTGCCCCCGACAGTCTTCGGGGAGAAAGTTCAGTTCGACATGACGACCGACATGACCCCCGTCCAGTCTACCGACCTCGATTCCGCCATGGGTGCGGCTGTCGCCGCCCGGGAGTCCCTCCTCCGGAGGGGCTTCTCGACCGACGCGATCCACTTCCCTCCGGAGGGATCGTCGGCCGAGGACTACGACCTGTTCACGAACACGGTCGTGCAGACCCTCGCCGACATGCCCGCCGCCCCGGCCCCCGCGCCCGTGCCCGCCGCCCCCGTGGCGGCGGCCCAGACGGTCGCGGGCCCGTCCGACGACGACGCGGCCGCGCTCGAGCGGCTCCGCGAGCTCGACATCGCCGGCAGCAGCACCGCGGCCCCCGCGGCCACTGCGCCGGTGGGCCCCGTGCCCGCGGCGAACGACGACGCGGCCGCGCCGAGCAGCCCCGCCCCCGCGGCGATGGCCTCGGTCAACCCGACGCTCGTCCCCGCGGCGGCCCCGGCCCCCGCGCCCGTGCCCGTCGCCCCCGCGGCGGCCCCCGGCTGGAAGCTCCTGATGCCCGCCGCCGACGCGATCTACGACGAGGTCGTCGCCGAGTACCGCTGGAACGAGCTCCGCTACTCGATCTCGTGGAAGGCGTACTGCTTCGCCGACGAGGCCGAGCAGCGCGCCTGGCGCGAGCACACCGAAGACCTGAGCGTCGAGAAGGTGGTCGACCGGCTCGTCGACGACCTGCGGAAGCGCGGCATCGTCACGGGCGATCGACCGTCGGACACGGTGCTCGTCGACCTCCTGATCGACAGCTACGTGCACTACCCGAAGCCGGCGGACGCCGCCGCGTGACGTGCTAGCCGCGCGCCGCCATCGCCTCGGCGCGCTCGATGCCGACCGCCTCCTTCACCGCGGGACGCTCCGCCATGCGCTTCCGATAG
>CAZJEZ010000010.1:0-20143 GCA_964545235.1 uncultured Gammaproteobacteria bacterium | reverse complement strand
ATAACGGTCAAGGCACGGAAGCGCATGCGCTTACCGCCTTTCGTCACACGTGTAACGCGAGCGATTTCTACATTCTTCTCTTCATAATCAGCTTCTGCTGGAACATCTGGGTTCCCGCCACGACCGCCACGATTATCGCGACCGCCGCGCTGATTGCCACCACGTGGACCACCACCCATACGACCGCCGCGCTGATTGCCACCACGTGGACCACCACCCATGCCGCCACGACCCTGTGAGCCACGCGCTGGAGCAGCTGGAGCACTTGGAGCCACCGCTTCTGGAGCGGCTGGGGCCACAGAAGATTGCGCTTCTGAAGCTTCGAGCTTTTGTGTTTCGTCAGTCATACTTAGAAGGTTAATCCCGCTTCGCGAGCCGCTTCCGCAAGCGCACGAACGCGTCCGTGATAGGTCTTATCGCGACGGTCAAAGACCACCGCATCAACCCCTTTCGCCTTGGCGCGTTCAGCAACTAATTTGCCGACGCGTGCAGCAAGTTCTGCTTTTTTCAAACCTTTGCCATCTGTAATGTCACGGTCATGTGCCGAGGCGATCGTCACACGCTTTGTGTCATCAATTACTTGAGCGCTAATGTGCGCCAAGCTTCGGAAGACTGCGAGACGTGGCCGCGCCGTCGTCCCCGCGATCTTTGAACGGACGCGCTTGATGCGTCGTTCGCTACGTGCTCGTTTTTCGAGCTGTGAGTTGCGAGACATACGTGTATGCGTTAGCCGGACGTCTTCGCCGTCTTCCCTGCCTTGCGGCGGATGACTTCGTCCGTGTATTTAATACCCTTGCCCTTATATGGCTCTGGTGGTTTTACGCGACGGATCTGCGCAGCTGTTTCACCCAAGAGATGCTTGTTCGCACTCTTGAGTGTTACGATCTGCTTTTCAACCGTCGCATCAACCCCTTCCGGAAGAACGAAGTTTACCTTGTGGGAATAACCGACATCCATCACAAGCTTGCGTCCTTCCAACGCCACTTTGAACCCAACCCCGACAAATTCGAGGGCGCGTTCATAGGGTTTCTGAAGACCCATGACGGCATTCGCAAGGAGCTGGCGAGCCAACCCCCACAACGCACGCTGCGTCACGTTTTCTTGATCTTCAACATCTACCACCAGCGCGCGAGGGTCCGCGACGAGGGAAACGCGGGTGTGCGGCGGCATAACCACCGTCAGTGTTTCTTTAGCGCCTTTCACAAGGACCGTGCCGTTATCGATGGTGACATCGATTCCAGCAGGAACGAGGACGGGCTTTTTCCCGATACGTGACATAAGAGTTTAGTAAATTTCACATAACAGCTCTCCACCAAGCTTGCGCTTACGAGCTTCTGTGTTCGTCATAAGACCAACAGATGTGGAGAGGATAGCGATTCCCTGCCCGGATAATACCGGACGGAGCTCGGTATACTTTTTGTAGACGCGACGACCTGGAGTCGATACGCGTGTAAGCGAACGGATCTGCGGCTGCTTGTCGTTGTACTTGAGAGCAATCGAGATCGTCATCTTTCCTCCCTCGTTCGTCATACCGACAGTACCGACGTATCCTTCACGCTCGAGGATTTTTGCGATCGCAAGCTTGAGACGCGACCCCGGAACCTGCATGGTTTCGTGGTGAGCGGCCTGCGCATTGCGAATGCGTGTAAGGAAGTCGCTGATTGGATCGTTAAACATAGTGAGGAAGATTTACCAGCTCGCCTTTTTAATCCCCGGCAATTCGCCGCGGTTAGCGAGTTCACGGAAACAGATACGGCACAACGCGAAGGCACGCATATAGCCGTGTTTGCGACCGCAGCGCCAGCAACGGCGCACTTCACGCGTCGAAAATTTCGGCTTGCGTGAGGATTTAGCGATTTGAGCTTCAGTAGCCATAGGAGGAATTACGCGTTATGAAACGGAAACCCGAGTCCTTTGAAGAGCAGGGTGCCTGCCTTCTTGGAGCCGGCCGTTGAAGAGACCGTGATCTGCAATCCGTGCACGCGTTCGACTTCATCCGGACGAATTTCCGGAAACGCGAGGTTTTCACGAAAGCCGATGGAAATATTCCCTTTCGCATCCACGAGCTTAGCGGAGATTCCGCGAAAGTCGCGAATACGTGGGAAGGTGGCTTCTGTGAGGCGTGTGAGAAAATCCCACATACGTTGACCACGAAGCGTCACCATAAGCCCGACAACCATGCCTTCACGAATCTTGAAGGACGCGATGGACTTTTTCGCTTTTGTGCGCACAGGCTTTTGACCCGTAATGCGACGAAGCGTCTGTTCCATGAGATCCAACATTTTCTGATCTTGCTTGGCGGCTGGGAATCCAACGGACACCGTCACTTTTGTGACACGAGGAGTCGCGTGCACGTTCGTGACACCGAGCTCTTTCTTGAGCATCGGGACCACTTCTTTTTGATAGCGTTCTTTGATGTTCATAGTTAGGCCGATGGCTTGGTGTGGCGAGCCGGTTTTCCGTTCGCGCCAACACGTTGCACGTTGGATGCGTGAATAGGCATGGAGAACTCGACAACTTGGCCCTTTTGACCTTCCTTGCGAGTTTTCATGTGTCGCTTTGTGACGTTCACGCCTTCGACGACGACGCGATTCAACGCTGGGAATACCTGAACGATCTTCCCCTGTTTCCCTTTGTCTTTGCCAGCGATCACGATGACCGCGTCGCCGGTTTTGATGTTGAGGTGTGACATAGGGTTAGAGCACTTCAGGGGCTAAGGAAATGATCTTCGAGAATCCTTTTGCGCGAAGTTCGCGGGCAACCGGTCCAAAGATACGTGTTCCTTTTGGATCTTTTGATTTTGGATCGATGATGACACCGGCGTTTTCATCGAAGCGAATGTAGGTGCCGTCTGGGCGACGCGTTTCTTTGTGCGTGCGAACCAAGACGACGTGGACGATATCAGATTTCTTGACCATGCCGCGCGGCGTTGCTTCTTTGGCCACCTGGTTGACCACCTGCTCCATGGCGCAGGTGACGACATCGGCGAGTTTTCCGTATCGCTTCTTGTACCCGCCCTCGACGTGGATCACCTGGAGAATACGAGCTCCTGTGTTATCCGCGGAGGCGAGCATGGAACGATGTTGAACCATACGTTGAGAGTTAGGCGGCGGCTGGCTTCACCGTACTAAGATAGCGCCAGCGTTTTGTTTTACTGATAGGTCGGCATTCCTCGAAGGCAATCACGTCACCCACGTGGGCAGATTTTTTCGGATCATCGACGTGGTACTTTTTGGAAACGGTATAGTACTTGCCGTACTTGGGATGCGCGACGCGACGATCCACGCGGACAGTCGCGGTTGCCGTCATGGCCGTGGATACCACCACGCCTTCGAAGCGGCGATGCTGTGTGTTCGTTTCAGGAGTCATAGCGTTTAGGCGCGCGTACGGGAAGCGAGTTCCGCTTCGACGCGTGCGAGATCACGTTTCACCTCGTTCAATTGATGAACTTTGGCGAGGGTGCGTGTCGCGGCCTTGAAGCGGAGATCTCGACACGCCTGACGCTTTTCCATCGCGAGACGGGAAAGTTCTGTGGCGTTCAGAGACTTGAGTTCTTTCGCATTCATAGGCCTAGGAATGAGTAATGAATTTGCAAACGGCTCCAATCTTGTAGCCAGCGCTGACCATGGCAACCTTCGCGACGTCGGCAGGAACGCCATCCATCTCGAAGAGCACAGTTCCTGGCTTCACGATGGCCACATAGTGGTCGACGGCGCCTTTTCCGGCTCCCATCGGGGTTTCGTTTCCCTTTTGGGTGATTGGCTTGTCTGGGAAGATGCGGATCCAGATCTTTCCTCCGCGCTTGATGGAGCGGGACATAACACGACGTGCCGCTTCAATCTGTTGGCTTGTGACCCACGCGCCCGTCATGGCTTTGAGACCATAGGGTCCGTACGCGAGATCGATCTTATCGGTCGCGTGGCGGATGTTGCGCGCTCGGCCTTTCTGCCATTTGCGGTGTTTAACTTTTTTTGGAATTAACATACAGGTGGAAGGTTAGGCCTGACGTCGCTCACGTGAAGGCGTCGTCGGCTTGTAGGCGTTGGTCTTGTCCTGCGCGAAGATGTCTCCGCGGTAAATCCAGACTTTGACGCCAATGGAACCGGCGATCGTCTGAGCAAAGCTCTGACAGTAGTCAATATCGGCGCGCAAGTTCGTGAGAGGAATTTTTCCCCAGCCAAGCCATTCGCGACGAGCGATTTCCGCTCCGTTCAAACGACCGGAGACAGCAATCTTTACACCGAGAGCCCCGCCTTTCTTCACACGTTCAATCGTCATCTTGAGCACGCGGCGGAACGGCATACGACGTTCGAGCTCGCTGATCACCCCTTGACACACCAAGTTGGCTTCAAGGGACGGGCGACCAACTTCCTGTACGGAGAGCTGCATTTGCACAGTCTTTTCCTTCCCTGGGAAGAATTGTTTCAAGACCTTCTTGCGAAGATCATCGATGCCGGAACCCGAGCGTCCAATAAGGAGACCTGGTTTACCGGAGAAAAGCGTGATAGCAAGCGTTCCTCGGGAACGGTCGATTTCGATGCGATTGACAGCGGCGTCTTTGAGTTCTTTTTTCAAGAATTCACGGATACGCACGTCTTCGCGAAGATGATCGCGATACGCCTGGTTACGAGCGAACCAACGCGCGGGCCACGAGGTCGTGGTGCCGAGGCGGAAAACGGTAGGATGTACTTTGTGTCCCATAGGAGATTAGTTCGTTTTCGCCTTCGTCGCCTTTTTGGTGGCGCGTGGGGCTTTTGGTTTCGAGGCTTTAACCTTGGCTTCGGCCTTGGCTGGCGCAGCAGCAACTTCTTTCATTGAAGCGGCGGCGTTTTTCAAAGCGAGTACCAAGTGGATATGCGTCGTTCGCTTGCGGATCGGCGCGGAGCGGCCGAAGGCGCGTGGACGAGCTCGTTTAACGGTTGGACCCCCATCCGCCGTGATCGTCTTCACGAGAAGGTCTTCACGCTTGAGATGAAAGTTATGTTCGGCGTTCGCCATCGCGCTGCGAAGGAGTTTGAGAACCGGCTCGGCAGGACCCTGGGCCATGAAGCGCAAACGCGTTTCCGCTGTTTGTGCGTCGAGCCCGCGGATCGCGTTGATCACCAGGCGGACTTTGCGTGGTGACATGCGGAGATACCGGAGAGAAGCTGTGACGTTCATAGATTATTTCTTCTTCGGGGCAGCGGCTGGAGCGGCAGCAGGGGCTGCAGCGGCACCGGTGTCCTTAGCGAGCTTGCCTCCATGGCGCGCGAACGTGCGTGTTGGAGAAAACTCACCGAGTTTGTGACCAACCATGTTCTCGACCACGGACACGTTGATAAATTTACGACCATTGTGCACGGCGAAGATTTTTCCGACCATGACTGGCGTGATTGTTGACGAACGAGCCCAGGTTTTGATCGCGCTTTTATCGCCGACCTTCGCCTTTGCCACTTTCGCCATGAGTTTCGGATCCAGGAATGGACCCTTTTTGAGACTTCGAGACATAAGGAGTGAGGTTACTTGGTCAGGCTGTTACCGCGACGACGTGTGATGATGTGACGATCGCTCGCGAGATGGCGCTTACGCGTCTTCACGCCGAGTGCGTGCTTACCCCACTTCGTCTTTGCAAACTTCATACCGATTGGATGCTTTCCTTCACCACCACCATGTGGGTGATCGACTGGGTTCATCACCTTACCGCGGACCGTTGGTCGAATGCCGCGATAGCGCATGCGACCGGCCTTTCCCCAACGAACGAGGTGCCAATCTGGATTCGAGACGGTGCCGATTGTGGCCATACACGAAGCTGGCACAACGCGCGCCTCGTGAGACGGTAAGCGAAGCGTCGCCTTGTCCCCTTCGATCGCCATGAACTCAATACGAGCTCCGGCGCCATGGCCAAGCTGTCCGCCCTTGTTTGGCACAAGTTCCACCGAGTGGATTGGTGTACCGACAGGGATCTTTGACAATGGGAGACGATTGCCAACGGCAATTTCTGCTTCGGTCTTGGAAGACACGATGGTCGCGCCCACCTTCAATCCATCTGGAAGAAGAATGTAGCTCTTCACACCGTCCTTGTAGGTGATCATGCCAATACGAGCTCCACGGTTTGGATCGTATTCGATCGTCGTCAGTGTTGCCGGGATATCAAAACGGTTGCGGATGAAATCCACATTTCGGAGGTAGCGCTTGTTACCGCTCCCCTTGTGACGCACGGTAATCTTTCCGTTTGTGCGTCCCGCTTCTTGCTTTTTGACCGTGATCAACGACTTTTCCGGCTTCTGGCGCGTGATATCAGAGAAATCCTGCACCGATGAAAGGCGGCGTCCTTTGGTGACGGGGCGATATTGTTTAATAGGCATACAACTTAGACACCTTCGTACATGTTAATCGTCTGGCCTTTTTTGACCGTGACGAGCGCCTTCTTTGTCGCGCGACGGAAGGCTGGGTGGCGAGATCGCTTTACTGGCTTGCCAGCAATACGGACGATGCGGACGCCGACCACGCTTACACCGTAGAGACCTTCGACCGCTTTTTTGATGGAGATCTTTTCGGCATTCAAGGGCACCTGGAAGACATATGTTCCTGTTGCAGCGAGACGCGCGGCCTTTTCGGACACGTGTGGCGTGCGGAGCAAACGAACGCTGTAAATGTTGCCGCCAGCCGTGGCCTTTGGCGCTTCTGTTGCTTCCGTTTTTCCTTCTGTCTTTTTCGCCGTGGTCTTTTTTGTGGCGCGCTTTTTTGGCGCGGCGTCGGCAGCGATGCCGACGGACTTCTTCAAGTTATCGATGATACTCATAGGATTAGGCGTACATCTTTTCTAAGACTGGAACCGCATCCTTGAGGAGTACGAGTGAGCGATAGGTTAACACATCCTGTAAGTTCACCGTGTTAGCCGTCACCAATTTCGCATTTGGAAGATTGCGAACCATGCGAAGCAAGACTGGGTTGGAAGCGGGAGCAATCATGAGCACCGTCTTATCGACCGGTAAGCTCTTCATTACTTGCGCCATCACCTTCGTCTTCGCTTCCTTCGTGTTCACGCCTTCGAGAACAAGGATCTTTTCGGAAGCACACTTGTCTGAAAGAGCCATGATGAATGCCTTGCGCTTGGTCTTCTTGTTTACCTTCTGGGAGTAGTTACGTTCGTTGGTTGGACCAAAGACGATACCTCCACCGACCCAGTTTGGAGAGCGAATGGAACCCTGACGCGCACGCCCTGTTCCCTTCTGCTTCCATGGCTTCTTTCCACCACCGTTCACCTCTCCTTTTGTCTTAGTGTTGGAGATTGTGCGGCGAGCGTTGGCGCGTTGCGCGACCACGACTTCATGAACAAGAGCGGCGTCTGATTTTTGACCAAAGACCTTCGGGGAAAGCTCCACCTGTCCCACGACGGCTCCTTTTTCATTGTAGAGAGAAAGTGTAGGCATAGGATTAGGCGGAAATAATTTCTAACACAGAGTGGCGTGCGCCTGGCACAGCCCCCTTGAGAGCGAGGATTCCTCCTTCGCGAATTTCGATGACGCGCAGGTTTTTGACCGTCACGCGATCGGAGCCCATGTGGCCAGCCATGCGGCGGCCTTTGAAGACGTGCTGCGGGCCACCGGCACCAATGGAACCCGGCATACGCTCCTGGTCTTTATGACCGTGCGATGTTGGATGACCATGAAAGTGGTGGCGCTTCACGACACCCTGGAATCCTTTTCCCTTGGAAGTGCCCGAAACAGAAACAACGTCACCGACTGCGAATGCCGTTGCATCGATTGCATCACCACGTTTAATGGATGAAGCATCTTCGATACGGAACTCACAGAGATGACGAAACATTGGAAGATCTTTGAGGTGGCCTGCTTCCGGCTTCGACAATTTCTTCGCTGGATCAAACCCCACCTGGACAGCCGTGTATCCATCTGTGTCCTGTGATTTGACTTGCGTCACAACACATGGACCAGCCTGAACCAACGTCACGGGAACAACCGTGCCGTCAGCCTGGTACACCTGCGACATCTCGATTTTTTTGGCGAGAATGTATTTCATACGTCGGATTGGTCGCTTACTCGAACAGAATAAATGGTCTTTTGCGCTGTTACGCGAAAAGCCAGAAGCCCTCTTGCGACACGTGTTCGCACAAGGACTTCTGGCTTCCGCAGCAACGGAGCACAGAACTATATATTGTAGTCACTTGATGGTTGTAGATTCAGGGAGGTTATGTCATGGGATGCACATCGCTGTGCGCATCTGTGTCCAGATAATCATATCAGGACGACAACTTACTCCTTGGAACAACGGAATCAAGTGAAAAGAACTTACATCTTGATCTCGACATCCACACCGGCTGGCAAATTGAGAGAGGTGAGCGAATCGATCGTCTTGGCGTTTGGGTCCAAGATATCAACGATACGCTTGTGTACACGCATCTCGTACTGCTCACGCGCGTTCTTGTGGACGAAGGTCGAACGGTTCACCGTGTACTTCTTCTTTTCTGTTGGAAGAGGAACAGGGCCGATCACTTTCACGCCCGTGCGTTCCGCTGTTTCGATGATGGTGCGGGTTGCCTGGTCGATGATTTTGTGATCGTACGCGCGGATCTTGATCCGGACGCGGTGGGCACTCGCGGCTTTCGCCGGAGCTTTTGGTTTTGCTTCAGTCATGTGGATGAAGGAAAGAGCCATGGCATTCCCCCGATCGTTGCCGACCGGGGGAAGCTCTTTCTCAAGACGAGTTAATTATTTGATGATCTTTGTTACGGAACCGGCACCGACCGTCTTTCCACCTTCGCGGATGGAGAAGCGCATCTTGTCTTCGATGGCGACAGGAGCGATCAACTTGATCGTCATGTTGGTCGTGTCACCTGGCTGAACCATGGCGACTTCGGCTGAAAGAGTCACTTCACCCGTCACGTCTGTTGTGCGGATGTAGAACTGTGGCTTGTATCCCGTCACAAATGGCTTGTGGCGGCCACCTTCTTCCTTTGTAAGCGCGTAGACCTGTGCTTCGAATTCCGTGTGTGGCGTGATGGAGCCTGGCTTGGCAAGCACCATACCGCGTTCTACATCTTCTTTCTTGATACCGCGGAGCAAGAGACCCGCATTGTCACCAGCCATACCGGATTCCAACTGCTTGTTGAACATCTCGATACCGGTCACAACCGTCTTCTGTGTTTCGCTCAAGCCGACAATTTCGACTTCTTCGTTGATCTTGACCTGACCACGCTCGATACGACCCGTGACAACCGTTCCGCGACCTTCGATCGAGAACACGTCTTCAACTGGCATGAGCAATGGCTTGTCTGTTTCACGAACAGGTTCTGGAATCCATTCGTCACAGGCCTTGATAAGGTCGAGAATTGGCTTGGAAGCTGCTTCGTCTTCTGGCTTTTCAAGGGCCTTGAGAGCGGAACCGCGAATGATTGGGGTCTTTTCACCATCAAATTCGTACTTGGTCAAAAGGTCGCGTACTTCTTGTTCGACGAGGTCGATAAGTTCTGGATCATCCACCATGTCAACCTTGTTCAAGAAGACAACGATCGCTGGAACACCGACCTGACGAGCCAAGAGGATGTGCTCGCGTGTCTGAGGCATTGGACCATCTGTCGCAGCAACCACGAGAATGGATCCGTCCATCTGGGCGGCACCCGTGATCATGTTCTTGATGTAGTCCGCGTGTCCTGGACAGTCGACGTGGGCGTAGTGACGCTTGTCGGATTCATACTCGGTATGAGCCGTAGCGATCGTGATACCACGAGACTTAGATTCAGGAGCTTTGTCGAGGTCATTGATACCCTTCGACTGAGCCTTCATGCCGTGCTTCGAGAGCACTGCAAGGATTGCCGCCGTCGTCGTCGTCTTACCGTGGTCAACGTGACCAATGGTTCCGATGTTGACGTGTGGCTTGGTGCGTTGGAAAACTTCCGCCATACGAGTTATGGAGATAAGCGCCGACAGCGACCAGTATCCAGGTCATGCCAAAGCGCGAGTTAATAATATTCGCTAAAAAAGCGAGTGCCCAGATGGTAGCAGAAGATGAGCAAAGCTGCAAGAGCTTGGGGAATCGCTAGACCCGAGGTTCCGACCAACTGTCTTCAACGGGTTCCAAATAGAATCGCTCTTCTGTAGAAAGGCCCGGCATGAGCTCAGAAACGAGCTTTTTTTCATCCACATGTTGGACCGGATCCTGGTCCTGGATGACTGGCTCTGGACGGGACGGTGTCTTGGACGGCACCTGGTACGGTGGCTCTGGAAGAGGTTCAAGCACCGGCTCTTTGGCATTTGATTCCGTGAGCGCCTCAAATTGTTCGAGAGGGAGAATGACGAGCGGATCACGACCGAGACCGTCTGTCACGATCACCGGGATCCCTTGTTTACGTGCCGTCTCAAAAATGCGTTGCCATGACATATGTCCCTATATCAGCAAACGCGTAACACCGCAGCAAGACCCACTCGTGCGAATGACGCAGGATAGGTGTATACTGCGAGCATCGCTCTATGAAAAAAACACCTTCTGTTCGCGCACGATCCGTTTCGCAGACCTCGACACGTACAGCAACACAAACATCCACACGGGTGTACACGCATGTTGCCGCGTGGGTAAGCGCGACCGCCGGAACGATCGGGCTCACTTCTTCCGCGTTTGCTCTTGGGTTCATCAAAGTACCTGCTATGAATGATGAACTCCTCTTCTTGAAAGAAGATGTACCCGTGGCAGCTTCCGCCAAAGAATCTGCTCCTCAACCGAACTGTAAGATCTTCGTCGAACATGTTGCACCGACACAGGAGGCTTATCGTGATGGCGTCTTTCTTGAGGCTGGCACATCTCGTTCGTATGCTCTTGATACCTATCGCGTGAAGGTTCTAGGAGGCGACGCCCGCCTCGAAGCGGTTGGTGTCGGAACACGTTTTGATTCCGCGTCTTTTGATCAGGTGGCTGTTGGCGTCGATGGCATCATGCGCGGAACGAGCATCCTTCCTTCGGGTGTTGGGCAAAATACAACCGTTGCATTAACGGGCGCAGTCATCCCCCAAGACACCGCCGTTGATTTAACGCTCCATGCGTCGCTTGCGCCCATTGTCTCGTCCGCGGCCGTTGGTGGCGCAACGGTCGGCGTTGCGCGAACAGGTGCCGGCGTACAGCTTGGGTTGTTAGACGGATTCACATCTGGCTCCTGGGATGCTGCCTACGCCGGACGATTCAACATCCAAGCCACGTGTCTTCCAAACAATATTCCCGTCTACGCAGAAGGACCGAGTATGCCACAATCAGGCCCCCTCTTTTTTGCGCGACGAGCCACGATTTCTGCCGAAGCCCTCATGACCGGATCAACAGCTCTTGCTACCGGCATACAAAAAGACCTCATCCGCGTGCGCGTTGCTCCACGTACCACGAGCGCCTCTCTCAAAAAACTTTCATTTCACTTATCACGTGTAGCGTCCGCACGAAGTACCTGGTCTCTTTCCAACTTTACTCTTCGACGCGGATCCGTCCCTCTTCCCGTGGGCGACTACCGATTGCTTGACGAGTATGGTCGCGATCTTCGCGCGACCTCCTCGACTCCAAATTTCGTAGCCGTTGTCTTTACGAATGAAGAAGCTATTGCCGGGGGCGGAAGCACGTATGCCTTGGCGGCGGATATCTCGGGACGCCTTACCTCGGGAGACTCCCTCACAACGCGCCTTGTGTACGATGGAGGCCACGTGAACGCAACAGGATACCTCACAACGGAAGCGGCACGAAGTGCAGATATTCCTACCTTCCCTGGACCACATCTTGATGAAAGCGTCACCGCTGATGATACCGCTGAATCCTACGCCTTCTTGCTTTGGTCCGATCAGTCAGAGGCTCCGCATGTCGCTCAGCCGGGCACAGAAGGTGGATCACGTGATTGGATCCTTGGCGGCGGAATTGCGGTGTATCGAGACAGCCAGACGCTGACACGATAACTTGATACATAATTCACTACACACTCAATAAACAAAATCCGGAAAGCGCAGGGCTTTCCGGTAGGAAGGAGCAGACCGATTCAATCGGTCTGTTTTATTGGGACGAGCTGGAAGGTCTACGTCGCCGAAGGAGGCGTGAGGACGCCGGTGGCGATGAGACGAGCCACGCAGGCGAGGAGGAATCCGTCGGTCGAGGTCATGAGCACCCCGCCCTGACCCCACAGTCGTTCGACCGGCAGGATGTTCGGCACCGAGCGCATCTCGAAGGGGTCGGGGTTCTTCCACTCCCCCACCGGGATGCGTTCCGCGGTCGACGCGTCGATCACGGCCGCGAAGAGTTCGGGGCGTTCGTTCGTGAGGCCGCGGTCCGGGTGGTACGACCCGAGCGAGATCACGCGCTTGATCGTGAGGTTCGGAACACCGAGCTCTTCGCGGAGCTCGCCGTCGAAGCGTGCGAGCATGCCCTTCACGCCCTGTTCGTCGACCTCGGCGAAGCCGCCGGGAAGATCCGTCGTGTCCATCCCGGGAGCGAACGAGAACCCGGCCAGCATGGCGACGTGGCTGATGCGCCCGTGCGCATCCTCGATGAGGACCAGACCCTTCGCGCCGCACTCGGGTCCCTGCCGCCAGCTGAAGTACTGGTAGGCAAAGACGATCGAGGGGTCGGCGACCTTCTCGACTTCGAGGTTGGTGAAGATGCCGAAGATGCGACCATCGGGGATGAGCACATCGAGAACACGCCGCACACGCACCCCGCCACCGACCGTGGGACGGGAGGCGAGGTCCGCGAGGTAGCCGTCGCAGTTCTGGTCGAACCGCTTGGCAGCACGATCTTCGTCGGTGAGCGCCCCGGGCAGCCCGAGGAGCTTGGCCCGCACGACCTCGGAGGATGCCGTGAACCACGGCCGCTCCTGGAGCCTGCGCAGGATTTCGTCACGCGGCGTACCGCGCAACAGACGCACCGACGACCCGTCTTCGTTTCCAGAAACCAACATGTTACTTGCTCCCAGACGATGGGAGGATTTGGGGATCCAACCCCGCATCCCTCCACGTGTGGCTCCGGCTCCAACCGGACCTACCCCGAAGGGAGAGCCGCGTAAACCTACGGAATGGAATAAAAAAAGTCAATGGATGATTGACAAAACGCGAAATTTGTGCTATCCAAGAGCGTACGAGGAACTCAGCTTCCCCCTCGTATAAAGGAGTTCGTCATGCAGAGCCTCATGCTCATGCTGTGCGCCTCGTCAGGGTGTTCGCTTATCGTATATGCCGTGTTCTCCGCGATCTTCGGGGTGACGTTCGACCGTGAGTGCATCGGTCATCTCAGACGCGCCGCGAACGCCAGTACGGTCGAGATCGCAGCCAGGGAACTCGAGATCGCCCTCAACTACCTGGTCGCCCACCGGCTGACGCGTGGCTACACCTCGGTCTTCTACAGGACGCCCGACGAGGACATCGGGTACTGGTACCGGAACCTCAAGGACGCCCTCGCCGAGCTGCGTAGCGTGCGTCCAGAGGCATCGATACAGGAACGGAGCAGCCTCCTCCTCAAGCTTCGCGGGACGATTCTCGATCACGGCTCCCAGGGCGGTGACGAGATCACCAAGCCCACGGGCATCTCACTCTACCCCCACAACCTCCTGTTCGGCATGTGGGGAATCATCAGCCTCGCTCTGTTCATCTTCTTCAGCGTGAGCGCCGTCGTCGTACGATAACACCGGCCTCCGATCTCAAACGACCCACGTCTTCCGTGGGTCGTTCTTGTTATCTATCTGGTTGATTTTTATTTCTTGGCGCGACCTTCGATGATTGTTGTCGCGACATTGTTTGGCACCTCTCCGTAGCTACCGAATTCCATGGAGTAGCTTGCACGACCCTGAGTCATAGAGCGAAGCGACGTGGAGTAGCCGAACATTTCAGAAAGAGGAACTGTCGCGTTCACGATACGAGCGCCCGAACGTTCTCCCATGTCGAGAATCTGTCCGCGCTTGGCGTTCAAATCTCCGATCACGTCTCCCATGAATTGTTCTGGAACAACGACTTCCACCTTCATGACTGGCTCAAGCAAATAGATACCAGCTTTGCGAGCACCTTCTTGCACCGCGAGCGAACCAGCGATTTTAAAGGCAGCTTCGGATGAGTCGACATCATGGTAACTTCCATCAATGAGTTCGACCTTGACGTCGAGCACTGGGTAGCCGGCGAGAACACCACGTGTAAGCGCCTCTTGAATACCTTTATTGATTGGCTGAATGAACTCACGAGGAACCACGCCACCCTTGATCGAGTCGAGAAACTCGTATCCCTTGCCGCGTTCGTTTGGTTCAATGTTGATGACACAATGGCCATACTGACCACGACCACCCGACTGACGAATATATTTTCCTTCGACATTTTCGGCGCGCTTGCGGATAGCTTCTTTGTAGGCCACCTGTGGCTTACCGACATTCGCTTCGACTTTGAATTCGCGCTTCATGCGATCAACGATGATTTCGAGGTGAAGTTCACCCATACCGGAAATAATCGTCTGCAAGGTTTCTTCATCAGTACGGACGCGGAACGAAGGATCTTCTTCCGCAAGCTTCTGAAGAGCGACACCCATTTTTTCTTGGTCAGCCTTTGTCTTTGGCTCGATAGCAATCGAGATAACCGGTTCTGGAATCACGATCGATTCAAGAATCAATGGACGGGATTCGTCGTAAAGCGTATCTCCTGTAAATGTTCCCTTGAGACCCACGGCGGCGGCAATATCACCAGCGTAGACATCACTTACATCTTCACGCTCATTGGCGTGCATACGCACGATACGGCCAATACGCTCCTTCTCCCCCGTCTTCGCATTGATCACGTAGGAACCGGCGGACAGATGTCCCGAGTACACGCGGAAGAAAATCAATTTTCCGACGAATGGATCAGACATGACCTTAAACGCGAGCGCGGCAAATGGTTCGTCATCGCTTGCGTTTACGGCAATTTTCTTTTCTTCATCATCAACTTCCGTGGCCTTGATGGCTGGAACTTCTGTTGGTGCTGGGAGGTAATCCACGATCGCATCGAGCAAGAACTGCACACCTTTATTCTTCAACGCGGAACCACACAAAATTGGATTGATGTGTCCGGCAATAACCGCCTTGCGCAATACGGACTTGATCTCTTCGATGGAGATTTCTTCCCCAGCGAGATACTTGTTCATCATGGCTTCGTCGTTTTCCGCGATAGCTTCGACGAGTTGGTTGCGGTATTCTTTTGCCTTTTCAAGCATGTCGGCTGGCACATCCACCTCTTCAATCTGCTGACCCATTTCATCGCGATACATTTCCGCTTTCATGCGGATCAAGTCGATAATACCGATAAATCCAGCTTCTGCTCCGATTGGAAGCTGAACAGGGTACGCGTGCTTTGTGAGGCGGTCATGGATCGATTTCACGTCCTTGTAAAAATCCGCACCCATGCGATCGAGCTTGTTGATAAAACAAATGCGAGGCACGTTGTGCTTGTCCGCTTGGCGCCACACTGTTTCAGACTGCGGTTCAACGCCAGCCACACCGTCAAACACCGTGACGGCACCGTCGAGCACGCGCAACGAACGTTGCACTTCGATGGTAAAGTCGATGTGTCCTGGAGTGTCGATGAGGTTCATGCGGCACCCCTTCCAGTAGCATGTGGTGGCAGCAGCCGTAATCGTGATACCGCGCTCGCGCTCCTGCTCCATCCAGTCCATCGTCGCCTCTCCTTCGTGCACTTCACCGATTTTGTGCTTGCGTCCTGTGTAAAACAAAATGCGTTCGGAAACCGTTGTTTTTCCGGCGTCGATGTGAGCAATGATACCAAAGTTGCGTGTATCTTTGAGTGAATATTCACGGGGCATAAGTGATGAGAAAAGAATGATGATGCAAAACGGAGCGCGTGGAACAAGTTCCTGGATCGCGCTCCGTGTCCGATACTCTTACTTAGCGAAGTGAGCGAAGGCGCGGTTCGCTTCGGCCATGCGCTGCACGTCGAGTTTCTTTTTGACGGCGTCTCCCTGATTCTGGGCGGCTTCCATGAGTTCGAAGGCGAGCTTTTCTGCCATGGGCTTCCCTTTACGAGAGCGTGCGGCGAGAAGAATCCATCGGAACGCGAGCTGGATGCGACGTTCGGCGCGCACCTGAAGCGGCACCTGGTAGTTCGCACCGCCCACGCGGCGGGACTTCACTTCGAGGGAAGGCGTCACGTTTTTCAACGCTTCGTCCAACACTTCGAGCGCCGGCTTCTTCATCTTCTCTTCCATGATGTCGAGGGCGTTGTACACAATCGTCTGAGACGTTTGTTTTTTGCCACCATACATCACGTAGTTGACGAGTTTGCCTACGATCGGTGATCCGTATTTTGGATCATTTTCGACTTTACGTCGGGTTGCTTGTTTTCCACGCATAGGAGTTCATTCGTTACTTCTTGTCTGCTTTAGGTTTGCGGGCTCCGTACAAGGAACGGCTGCGACGACGGTTGGCGACACCCTGTGTGTCGTAGACCCCACGCACAATGTGGTAACGCACACCTGGAAGGTCCTTCACACGTCCACCACGAATCATGACGATGGAGTGCTCTTGAAGGTTATGACCTTCTCCAGGAATGTAGGCCGTGACTTCTTGACCATTCGACAAGCGCACACGAGCGATCTTGCGGATAGCGGAGTTTGGCTTCTTTGGCGTCATGGTGGTCACTTTTGTGCACACTCCGCGCCTGAAGGAAGCGCCGCGGCGCAATTCCGTTCGCTTACGATGAAGCGTGTCCATGGCGAACTGAAGCGCCGGACTCTTGGACTTGGTCTTCACAGCGCGACGTGAGCGCTTGACCAATTGGTTGATGGTAGGCATGTGGGGTTAGTTGTCGCAAAACCGTTGAGGATTGCGAGAAGTGGCGCTAATCTAGCAGGATTTGGGGGCGAGCGTCAAGGGCGTAACGGGTGCAGGAGGACCATGATGGCGTGAATTACGAGAAACACCCAAAGAATAGCCGTGTTCTTCCAAGAAAATCGCCCGGGTTCCCCTGGAAAAAAAAGTGCGAGCGATCCACAGGCGGCGCCGAGGAGAATCCCAGGAGCTCCGCTTCCGAGCCCACCGATCAGCATATAGACGAACGGGACGATTCCTTGATGCGGGATGTTTCGCGCCTCCAAACGCGCGCGAAGAACCCCTTGCGCGGCAGGCAGGACATGCAAGACAAGAACCGCCAGAACGATCATCCAAGGAATGCCCGTTGGGTGTGCGGTGAGACGCATCCATGACCATGGCAGAAACATCCACGCAACAGAACTGATCCCGCCTGCCCACACACGAATATGAGCTCGTAACGATTCAGGAAGACTCGTCAGAAGCTGTTCGCAAAGCAAGAGGAACGCTGTGAGCGCGAACACGGGCCAGCCAAGCAAAAACGATCCTGTCAGAGCGATGCCCGCGCGTGTGACGGATGACATGGTTGTCGTGCTCATGAGAACGAGCGTGACAACAAGAAGCACCGCTGCAGAAAACAAGCTCGTTGGAAGCGTGAGCGCGACCCCT
Organism: uncultured Gammaproteobacteria bacterium; assembly: GCA_964545235.1. Lineage (GTDB taxonomy): Bacteria > Patescibacteriota > Patescibacteriia > 2-12-FULL-60-25 > 2-12-FULL-60-25 > CAZJEZ01. Next base: position 2,685 of record CAZJEZ010000010.1, on the reverse strand, counting down.
CCCATTAGTAATGCAATCAATCCACCGTAGACAAAAAATGGAACGTGCTCGACCGCACGCGCTCGCATCCCCTCCCACAAAGAGCGCCATGGAAGTGCGACGACCGCAAGACCGAGCCATAGCATGGAGGCGATATATAATCTCTCCGATGAAATCAGCTCTCCATCAACCGTTCCCGGGAATCGTTCAAACACACGACGCCACCAATATCCGTCTTGATGAATAAGCGTGAACGCTCGCAAAAGAAGCGTCTCACTCCCCGCCCATGCGATGCGTGGCGTTTCTATCCAAGCAAGAACCGATGGAATAGCCGTTAACCCCATCCATAAACCGTATCCCTCAAGACCAGCGCGGATAAGTTTTCGCTGTTCGACATGTGGACGAAGGCGCCGCCAAAGCCAAACACCTGATACCAGAAATCCGATACTCGTTCCGATCGTGAACGCGGAGGATGGGTACAGATCGAGCGTAGCGAGAGCAATAAAAACATCGCGTATCGAACGGATCGTGAAGACATGCGCACCGTTCTGTGCAACAATCGTATCCACGATAACCGCTATCCCCATGAGCAGACTTGCGTGTTCAAGTCCAAACCCAAGAGATTGATCCCACGTGACACGCATCAACCGACGAAGGACCCACGAAAAAAATAATACGATCCAAGCAAAGAGAAGCGGAGCGAGTAAGACCCACGACACGAGGTCCGGCCACACGTCTCCTGAACGCGAGATGAGCGCACGAGCCCCTGCAAAGACAAGCGCCACCCCCCAGATCATCCACATGCGCGCACCTACTTCATTCATACAAGAGAAGAGAAGAATCGAAAGAGACCGGATGATCCCGTTCCAATCCATCCAAACAAGTTAAGGGAGAGGATGAGATCCGCGAGCAATAAAACAAAGAGGAGCTTTGAACCATCTTTTTCCACCCACAGACGTAACGCCGCATATTTTGGCGCAGAGAAGATCGCCGTGATCGCCTTTGATCCATCAAGCGGAGGCAAGGGAATAAAATTAAAGAGCGCTAACGTGAAGTTTAGGAGCGCGAGTTGTTGAAGACAAAACACTAAAAGATTCATGGGGCCCAGTGATGGTACAAACAAAGCCCATGCGGCAGATCCAAGAATACCAAGAGAGATATTGGACAATGGTCCAGCCGCCGCAACAAAGAATGGCCCCCATTTTGGATATTTGAGGTTATACGGATTAAACGGAACCGGTTTCGCCCACCCAAACCCAAGGAGCGCTACCGCTAAAAGCCCCATCGGATCAATGTGAGCAACCGGGTTTACTGTTAATCGGTTCATCCGTTCCGCTGTCCGGTCGCCAAGCACCCGCGCCATCAGGGCGTGGCAAAACTCGTGGATGGAGAGGGAGAGGATGAAGATACCTATAAATGCCAAGAAGAGGACCGGGTTCTCGAAGAAGAGCTGAAAGAAGGACATATGTCTATCATGCCATGAGGACCACCTCTTGCCAAAGAGGCGGCGTTCCGCTACACTGCGCCCATTGTCAACCATCCATTATGTCACGTATCTGCATGCTTTCTGGGAAACGCGCCAACTTCGGCAGCTCCCGCAGCCACTCAAATATCGCTACAAAACGTCGCCAGAACGTGAATCTTCAGGTGATCACGATTAATGGCCAACGCGTTCGTCTTGCCGCAAGCACGATCCGCACCCTCAAGAAGTACAGCGCGGAAGCTGCTGGCACCCGTCCAACACTTAAACAGAAGAAACAGGCGCGCAATGCTAAGCGCGCCCTCACTGCCGCAAAGTAAGAGAATATCTCACACAAAACCCCTCCATATTGGAGGGGTTTTGTGTGCCGTAGAACTCACAGCAGACGTTCTTTTGTTTTTCGTATGATTTTGAGTGCCTCGTCTGCTGAATCGACGAGATGAAAAATATGCATGTCCTGTGGATCGATGTACTCCTCTTCTTCGAGCATCACGCTCTTCATCCATTCAAGCAATGGGGACCAGTACTTTTTTCCAACCAAGATCACCGGAACTGTTGTGTCCGTTTTCCCTGTCTGCGTGAGCGTCACGATTTCAAACATTTCATCCAACGTCCCAAACCCTCCTGGAAACACGATGTACGCTTGGGAGGAGGCGCTCAACATGACTTTACGCGTGAAAAAATAATGAAATGGAAGCGACTTGGTCACGTACGGGTTTTCTCGCTGCTCCATAGGAAGCATAATATTGAGTCCGACGGAGTCTGCTCCTGCCTCATACGCCCCTCGATTCGCCGCCTCCATGATCCCGGGTCCTCCACCTGTAATCACCGTATACCCTGCCTTTCCAAGCTTGTATCCAAGATCCCGTGCAAGTTGATAATGCGCGCTCCCCGGCTTTGCTCGGGCACTCCCATAAACACTCACTTCGTTTCGTAGCTTTGAAAGAAATTCAAATCCTTCTACAAATTCCGCCATGATACGAAAAATGCGCCAATTCATGTTTTGCGTGAACTGACTCTCGTGATCCGGAGGGCAGACAGGATCGTTCGCGGATAATAAGCATTGGATACGCGAACGAGGCATCTTTGATGCCATCGAAGGATTTGGACCGGACCATGAAGGAGGAATGACGGGTGCTTGTTGTTTCTTTTTTGGCATAGGTTGAGAATGAACTCAGTGTAACACAGAGTTATCGTGTACGCGGATGAATACGTTCTTCGAGAAC